>NZ_FMXA01000029.1 GCF_900103425.1 Dialister histaminiformans
GTGCAGACAGATAATGGCCCCGAATTCACTAAACGATTCACTAAAGCAAGTCTTGACGAAGATTTTACTCTTTTTGAGCGTAAATTAAAGGAACTGGGCATCAAGCACAAAAAGATTCGTCCCTTTACCCCAAGACACAATGGGAAAGTAGAACGCAGTCATCGCAAGGATAACGAACGCTTTTATGCCACGCATTGTTTCTTCTCTTTTGAAGATTTCAGCAGACAACTCAAAAGATATAATTATAGAGATTATAACTGCTTCCCAATGCGGCCACTTGGATGGAAATCCCCAAAAGATACACTCCATGATTTCATCAAGTACGGTGTAACATATGTTTGACAAACCAACATTTCCTGCTTATCTCCCCTATTTTTCTGTGTCCGTGGTATAATCTTTTAGACATAGTCAACTGGTATAAACCCGTCTGTTTTCCTGCTGCATGCGCCGAGGCCTCTGTTATCTATCGCAGATTCGGAACAGCATATCATCCAACAGACCCTATGCTGGTTATTTAATTATATGAAAGAAGGATTATATATTCTCATGGACAATCATACGAATCATGGTGACTCCGCCGTACAGAGCTCCGCTCTGCCTCACGCCGCTGTCACCCCTTCGCCGCGTAAAAAGAAAAAGCTGCTGCATATCGAATTTCTGAGAATTCTCTGTATCTGGCTGGTTATGTTCACCCATTCCGCCACGTCCGGTTTTTCTCTGTACATTCCCATGCAGCATTCCCACTGGTTCCCTTTTTATATCCTTGTTCCTTTCTGGGTCAAGATTTCCGTCCCCATATTCTTTATGATTTCCGGGGCTCTGCTGCTGGGCAAGGATGAACCTATTTCGGTGGTCTTTAAAAAACGAATCTGGCGTTTTTCCCAGGTTCTGGTTATCTTTTCCTTTATCAGCTATGTAGCCGTATATCGTAATCTGAATCTGGTCAACTTTGCCACACTGACTTATACGTCCACCCTGGCGACCGCCTATTATTTCCTGTATCTTTATCTGGCATTCCTGCTTATGCTTCCCATCTGGCGGGCACTCACACGCAGCATGACCAATACACTTTATCTTTATCTTATCGGATTAAATCTTTTCTTTGTTGGATTTATCCCCGTTTTTTCCTTCCTTATCTTTAAAGGATCCGCGGAAATGAATTATTTCCTGAATCCGCTTCTTGCAGTCAGTGAGCCAAGTTTCTATTTTATAACCGGATACTGGATTGAACATGTGCTCCCGGAAAGCTGGCTTACCCGGAAAAATCTTATCCGCCTGGGCCTGGCCGCCATGGCCGGCACGCTGATTGCCGCCACCATGACCTGGTACCATGGATATATTGCCGGTGGAATCACGGAAGAAAATTCTCAGCGCTTTTATGATTCCTTCCTGTTTTTAAACACCGCTTTTGTTTTCTGCTGTGCCCGTTACTGGTTTACCCACCATACGGTTTCTGAAAGAACTCGTAAAATCCTTACCACACTGGGCAGTCTCTCCTTCGGGGTTATGCTTTTTGAAGAAATCACGCGCAATATCACCCGTCCAATCCTTGATCGGGTACTGCTGAAGTATTCTCCTCATACCCCTTTTATTGACGCGGTGATCTGGATATGTATCGCCTTTGCCCTTGGGCTTGTAATTACCTATGTAGTAAATAAACTGCCTTATTTCAGGACCTTGATTTAATGCCGCAGGAAAAAAACGCATTCACTTCGTTTATATTCGAAGTGAATGCGTTTTTTATTATTCCTCATCCCATGGGCGGATACGTACCGGTTCTTCTGTCAGCATGGCCAGCTGTTCTTTGCTGAAATGCTTTTTATGAATAACCGCTTCATAACCATATTCCCTGAAATAGGTCTCTGAGCAGACAAAATAACCATTGTCCCCTGCCTCTTTACCCCAGGAGTTTTCTATTTTCCACCGGTCCGGATACCCTGACACATCCAGATTGACCCCGGTAAGAAGCACGGCATGCGTAGCCGCCGTGTCATGATATTCCAAGCCTGTTCCCTTGGGAAGGCCTACGGAAAAGTCCCCCAGAAGTTTTTCATACTGCACGGACTCCTGATCCCATACCCCTTCTTTTCTGGCTCCATACGCCCCGGCATCACAGGCAAACCAGACCGGCTCCCCGCTCTTCAGCTGCCGGATACATAAATCTTCCAACTCTTCCTGAGGAAGGTTCAGTGCATACATATCCTTTCCCGTCATATTTTCAATACTGTGAAAAACAACCGGAGCATGTAATTTCCGGTCATCTCTCGGCTCATTGATAACCGGAACATACTGTGATAAATCTACCGCTACGTACTTCTCATAGAAAGTAAGCGGCGTCAGTGCTTTTTCACAGTGGTATTCATTGTCTTTATCCCTCCACGCAAAATCGAAAGTTGCCGGTGGTTTTCCAAAGGCAATGCACTGCGCCCTGTAGATTTCTGCCATCATCTCCGCTTTTCTCGGATAGGGGTCCTTACCCTGTTGTATCATGCGCCTCAGTTCATATGCGTCTTTGCGAAGAAGCCGGTTGATGATGCTCAGAAAACGGGCTGTGTGTTCTGACTGATAGGTTTCCGGAAAAACCTGTTTAGGTACAACCCCATATTTTCTAATCAGGTCTGCCGCTTCAGACCAGTATCCGCCATCCACCATACCGGTCAGGATATAACGCATGCATTGCCCATTGAGCGGTTCTTCTGCATGGGTTATAACCATTTCCAGTACATTATTGGCTTTTTCCAGCTTGTCATAAAAAGACAGATAATTCTGTGACAGTTCAAAAGAATCCACTTTAAGCCTGTCCGCTGCCACTTCCCGCAACATATTCAGTGCAGCAAACAGCCAGCAGCGCCCGGATTTCATCTGCGCTGTTACACCCCTTGTTTTAACTTCAACAGAAAAAGCCCCTTTTAACTGCGCCCCCCGGGCAGGTATATAGGCAAGATCGGCCATATCGGTTTTTGCCAGTGCAGAGTGCAATGTTCTGGCTGTATTATCCCGGTCATAGACCTCGGCCCATGTATTCAGAAAAGAAAAGGTAATATCTTTCATAGTTCTGTGCCTCCCTGTATTTTTATAGTTCCAGTATACCATTTTTTCCCAGCCGCCCGTTCATCTTGCAGACACAGAAAAAGGCTGTGAAAAATGATTTTCTCATTTTACACAACCTCTTTTTTCTGCTGTTTACGGATGCACTTCTGCAGAAACCGCATCAGATGCTGATTCCTTATGAATCTTTCCTGCCCGGAGACGAATAAACTCGCCGGCATTCAGTTCTTTACCGACTTCATGAGCTATCTGCATTGTCCTTGCGTGACAGGTGAAAAGGAATATCTGCTGTTCCTTCCCCAGTTCCATGAGGAAACGAAGCGTCTGCCGCTGCCGTTCTTCATCGAATCGTACAAAGATATCATCCAGCACTACAGGCAGCGGTTCAACCTGCTTGCCAAAAGCCAGCGCCATAGCCAGCCGGATGGCCAGATATACCTGATCTCCCGTACCGGAAGACCAGAGTTTTGCGCTTTTTCTGTTGTGTGCTACATCTATAAGCTCTACATCCCTGCCATCGTCACTGACGGATAAGGAGTATTTGCCATTCGTCATCTTTTCAAGGAAGGTATTGGCCTGCTTCAGTACAGCCGGACGTTTGCCTGTTTCGTATCTCTTCTGTGCGTCTGTGAGAAGGTAATCGGTAAATTTACAGGTCATCCAGTTCTGAAGTTCCGTCCGTATATCGGACTCAATTTCCTGCCGTTCCTGTAATTTTCCGGTAATGGACTCATCTTCAGCCAGTCTGAGTATTTCGTTTTCCAGAGCCCCGGCTTCTTTCTGCAGGGCCGCCAGCTTACCGGTTCCTTCCTTAATGGAAGATTCCAGTTTCTGATAAGAGTCCATCCATTCATCATATTCGCCAGTCTGAAGAGAAGACCACAGTCGCTTATATTCTTCTTCACTTCCTGCGTAAAAACGAAGATCCTGTTTGATATTGGCCCAGTCCTTGAGAAGCTGATCATGCTGCTCATGAGCAGTTACCCTTTCCGCAAATTCAGTAGGTGTCGCCGCATGAACGAAGTCCATCAGAGTCTTCATCTCATGTTCACAGGCAGCCCAGCTGTCCTCCAGTTTCTTCTTTTCTTCCAGAAAAGCAGCATGCTGCCTGTTCTTTTCTGCGATAGCCTGCCATTCCAGATTACGGTTCCTGTTTTCTTCGTAAATGGTGGCAATGCTGGATGGTGAAATGCTGAGTCTGGCACCGGTGGCCGCAATGATACGTTCTGCCCGAAGATTAAATTCATTGAGTTTTGCATTGTTTTTCTCAATCAGCACATCAATAATCTTTCCTTTACCCTGTGCTGCATATATCTTCTGCCACTGCTCCTGCAGCTGACTGAGCTTATCAGCACCTACGGCCGGCAGATGATTGTTGCTGAGCCACTGATTCCATTCCTTAATGGCCTGATCTCTGGCTTTCTTAAGTTCGGCCCCTTCCGTTTCCCATTTTTTATGACTTTCCAGCTGCTGTCTGATAGTCTCCTTCTTCCAGGACAATGCCTGAAGAGCCGCCTGCGCCTTATAGAATTCAGAACGTTTCTCCTGCAGCACATTATGGAATGTCTGCAGTTCTTCTTCATTCACCGGAGCATGCACCGGAAGTTCTCTGGAAATATTCTTCCTTTCCTCTTCCAGTTCTTCCATCGTCCTGGTCAGCTTGCCCGCCTTATTTTTTCTTGCTCTGGAAATAAACGTATTAATCAGAATGAAAAATACGCCCGCTCCCAGACATCCAGCGGCTGTATAAAGGGCAATTGTACCGGACAGAGCCGCAAAGAACGCGCCAATGCTGGCCGCAGCGACTACCAGACATCCCAGTCCTATCCAGAACCAGAACGTATAGGATGATTCTCTGGACTTACCGCTGGCTTCCATCATTTTACGGATATCCGCCTCTTCATGAATGATTTCTTCCAGCCGTGTGGCATTATTTTCAAATGCCGTCCATTCTTTTTCATCAGCAATGACTGACTTGCCCTGAACCGCTTCCGGAAGTTCTTCTACCCGAGGTTCCCTCTGTTCCCAGAAATGGAGTTCATTGGTTCTGACGCTGACTCCCTTGGCAAGCAGGCTGGCATCACTCCAGTTGACGCTCTTGCATTCCTCATCCGGATTAAGCGCACTGTCCCACAGAGGCAGTGTATAACCGAGCCGGCTGTATTCATTTCTCCATGCCTTTTTCTGGTTCTGTAAATCCTCTTTATCAAACAGTGTCTGCTTCCACTGGCCCAGATCCACATAGAGCTGTTCCAGTTCTCCTTCCAGACCCACCCAAGGAATAATCTGTTCCTTGGTTTTCGGAGTATAGGCATCAATCTTTTCCTGAAGACCCTCTTTCTGGTCATGAATGGCCTTCATGCGCCCCATCAGTTTATTCCACTGTTCCTTGCCATTGGCAGGAAAAACCTTTACCTGTCGGGACAAATCAAGTCCACGCTTGATTTCCCTGGCTTTTTTGTAATATTCCCATGCGCCAAGGCGTTTTCCAAGTACGCGGTATTCTTCCTGCTGCTTCGCCAGCGATGCCTGCAGTTCAGTTAATTCCCTGTTGACCTCTGTCTGCCTTTTCTGCAGCGAAGCAAAACGGGTTTCCTGTGCTGACAGTTTCTCTATTTCATCATCCAGTTGCTGTTTTTTCTGCAGAAGGCCGTTAATCTTCCGTTTGCTCTGTGAAGAGGCAGACAGCAGATCGTTCATTCTACTCTGCATCTGTTTCTTCACATCGCTTAAGCTGTCTCCCCCTTGCAGCATGAAAAAGCGGCTTTTTACTGTTTCATCGGAAAGCAGCGTTGTCCCCTGAAGGTCTTCCAGTCCCACCGCAAAAATATGTTCATACATGGAACGGGTCAGCCCATGCCACCATACCTGCGGAAGTTCCTCAGAAGACTTTTCATTTTTGCTGTCTGTAAAATAGCTGTCTTTGCCATCCCGGAACACCCTGTATTTTTCCCCGTTAGACCGGACAAACGCCATGTTGCCCTTCCGGCCTTTCCAGTTTCCCCGTTTAAAGCCAAACAGCATGTCACGAATGAAATTTAACAGCGTGGTCTTCCCACTTTCATTTTCACCCATAACTACAATCAGCTGGTCCTGCGACGGTTGTACGGATTCATTCTTGTAGATTCCGTAATCCTCCAACTGTAAATCAGTAATCTTCATTCGTATCCTCCAAAGAAATCTGTTCTGCCCCTTCGATTTCTGCCTGTTCGAATGCTTCGCTAATCATTTCTTTTGACACAAAATCATTCAGTTCCGGTATCCGCTTAAATTCCGGAGAGTCCATCAGAATCTCTTTCAGAATCCGGTTTCTGTCCGCTTCCTTCATGGATGCTATGGCGTCATAAGAATGCAGATATTCTCCCATTACATCAGGAAGTTTCCTTCTTTCTTCCAGATCAAGGACCGGCTTTGTTCTGTCTATGATTTTGCTGAAATACGCAAATATAAAGCGGAACTGCTCTTTTTCGTTAACTGCCTGTAAAATAAATTCTTTGCCTTCCTCTGAGGCGATAGCCTTATGCATGGGGCCGCGTCCGGTTAAAATCAGACGTACAATGTCCGGACGTTCTGTAAGCGCTCTGAAGGTAGCCCGTTCCTTAATGACTTCACGAATCAGTTCTTCCTGATTTTTAATGGAAGATATATCGAGCGTCATATCCAGCCAGCGGATAGCGTCAGTAGGATAAAACTGTGTGGTGACCGTGCCAAAGGCGCCTACATCCACAAAATAACATCCTCTCGGTCCCTGTTCCTTACATGACAGGCCCTGTGCATTTCCAGGATATACGATGTATGGCTTTTCACTGATTATCCGGCGGGTATGTTCATGTCCCAGCGCCCAGTAGTCCATCCCTGAAGCCTTCAGATCGTCTACTGTACACGGCATATAGGGGCTGTCCGGATTTCCAACTTCCGTATGGAGCATGCCGATGGCAAATTCATCGCCTTCCTTTTTATGGAAAAGGCGGGCCATGTTTTCCTTATTATGCATGGTCTTATAGCTGGCGCCATAAACAGTGGCTACCTTTTCCCCGTCAATCATAAGCGGAATGGCTGTTACTTCATTTCCAGGGAAAATATGCACGGTATCCGGCAGGGGAATGTCTGCCTGCCAGGCTTCCTGCGGATCGTGGTTCCCATGAATGATAAAAACCTGGATTCCCGCCTGCGCGGCACGGAACAGTTCTCTGGCAAAGGCCATCTGTGCTGCCAGGCTGTGATGATCACTGTTATATACGTCTCCGGAGATGAGAATTGCATTAGCCCTTTTTTCTGCCGCAATATTAACCACGGTTTCAAAGGCTTTAAACGTTGCCTTTCCTATTGCCTCCGTCCACGGGCCTACATTACCACTGTGTAACCCATCAAACGGTTCCCCCAGATGAAGATCAGCACAATGAATAAAAGAAAAATGCTTACCCATAGATCCTCCCTAAAAAAATCAATCACTATTATTTTACCATATTCCTCAGGAGAAAATAGAAGAAATTCCTTCCGGACTTTCCCTGACTCCACAGAAAGGCTATCCTAAGAATCAGGCTCCAAAGACAGGCAGCCGGTAAAAAAGGACTCCCGGCTATACCGGAAGTCCTTTCAGTATCCGCAGTCTCTCTGCCTTTTACATCTTTTCGTAAATTTCAGCTACTGCTTCAAATTCCTTATCCGTGGGGGGAATATATTCAACTTCCCCGTTCTCATTAGTTACCATCTTGGTAAGGATGATATCCAGTCCATCTTCCACCTGATCCGCATAATCGGGCAGTGCGACAAGAACCGCAAATTTTTCACCGGCAAAAGGAATAACCTTTTCCTCTACATATTCGCGTTCCTGTCCATCCGGACCGGTAATGATAACCGGAACCGCTTCCATTTTTTCTTCCGCCATGTCAGTCTCCTTTTTTCTGCATGCTCAGGTGGTCCAGATATCCCTGAAGGATAACCACCGCAGCCATCTTGTCAATAACCTTTTTCCGTTTTTTCCGGCTCACATCCGCAGCAATCAACTCTCTCTGAGCCATAACTGTAGTCAGCCGTTCATCCCAGAAATGATAAGGAATATCCGGAAAGGCTTCTGCCAGTTCTCTGGCAAATTCCTCTGTACGCTCTGCACGAACCCCTTTCGTCCCGTTCATGTTATATGGCATCCCCAGGACAAATTCCTCTACAGAATATCTGCTGGTCAGTTCGCGAAGGCGGGCAAAGTCCTTTTCCCTTGTGGTATGACGAATGGTTTCAACACCCTGGGCCGTCCATCCAAAAGGATCGCTTACCGCCACCCCTATAGTCTGAGACCCTACATCCAGTGACATAATTCTCATAATCAGAGCTTTCTGTGCTTAACGTAAAAACGTACAATTTCTTCTACCAGTTCATCTCTTTCAATGCCGGAAATTATTTTCCGTGCATCGTGAAGACTGGTGATATAGGTCGGTTCGCCGGATACCAGATAACCAACCAGCTGAATAACCGGATTGTGGCCGGCTTCCTTTAATGCAGCAAACACTTCTTCCAGCACCATGGCTGCGTGTCTGTTTTCTACATCATCTTCATTCTTACCAAACAGTATAGTCTTATCCGTAACGGACATATTTATACCTCCTTAGCCGATCATTTCGGCAATAGCCTTTGTACCTTCCGTAATAGCGGCTTCCAGCTTGGTTATATCCTTGCCGCCAGCCTGTGCCTTGCCAGGCTTACCGCCGCCACCGCCATTGCAAACCTTAGCTGCACGGGAAACCACCTTACCCATGTGAACCCCATGCTGTACTGCTTCATCAGCAGCCATGCCTACCAGGTTTACCTTATCTCCGCTTGCGCAGCCAAGGATGAATGCGCCGCCAGGCAACTTGTCCTTCACCATATCCGCAATCTTACGCAATTCATTCATATTATCAGCTGCCACAACGGCTGCCAGGAACGGTACCCCATTTTTTTCCTGTGCCTTGGACAGAATATTTCCCATCGAATCTCTGGCCTGTTCGCTCTTGAGCTTCTGTACTTCCTTCTTAGCTTCCTTTAATGCTGCTTCCAGTTTTTCAATGCGGGCTGGAATATCTTCTTCCTTACCTTTCAGCAGTTCCGCAGTATGTGCGAGCAGCTTGCGGTCTGCCAGAGCCGCTTCATAAGCCGCCTTACCGGTAATCGCTTCAATACGTCTTACCCCTGAACCGATACCGCCTTCGCTGATAATACGGAAAGAACCGATTTCACCTACATTGGAAACATGGCTGCCACCGCAGAGTTCCATACTGAAATCCCCTACGGAGACTACACGGACAATCTTGCCATATTTTTCGCCGAACAGAGCCATAGCTCCCAACTTCTTTGCTTCATCAAGCGGCATATTCCGGAATGTTACTTCTGTTCCTGTAAGTATTTCGTTATTTACCAGGCGTTCAACTTCTTCCAGCTGTCTGGAGGAAATGGCTTCTGGCCAGGTAAAGTCAAAACGGAGTCTATCCGGGAGCACCAGAGAACCCGCCTGATTTACTGTATTTCCGAGAACACGCTTCAAAGCTGCCTGAAGGAGATGGGTTCCTGTGTGGTTGCGTGCCAGAGCATGTCTTCTTTCTCTGTCCACTTCTGCACGGACTGTGCTGCCCGCTTCTACTACACCTTCAGAGACATTGCCAACAAGGTAAGCGATGCCATCCGGAAGCTTGCGGCAATTTTCTACAGTAATGACACCGGACTGTCCAATCAGTCGGCCTGTATCACCAACCTGTCCGCCACCTTCCGCATGGAACGGATTATTTCTCAGGATAACGGTTACTTCTTCGCCGTCAGCCGCCGAAGCAATTTCCTTTCCATCCTTGCCCAGCAGGACAATTTCTGTTTCTCCATCCTTATCTTCTACGGTCAGTTCGGATGCATTCAGTTTGGTTGTATCCGGAGTAGCTACCTTCATAGCCACTTTCGCACGGGCATTACGCGCACGTTCCCTCTGTTCTTCCATAGAAGCCGCAAAGCCTTCCTTGTCGATGGTGAGCCCCTGTTCCTGCGCGATTTCTTCTGTTAATTCCCATGGGAATCCATAGGTATCATACAGCTTGAATACAGAAGAACCTGCCAGCATGGTCTGATGCTTCTTCTTAGCGTCTTCCATGAGTTCAGAAAGCAGATCGGTACCAGCATTCAATGTAGACTGGAAACGAGCTTCTTCTACGCCGGCAATCTTCTTAATGAAAGCCTGCTTTTCAATCAGTTCCGGATAAGCCGGTTTCATCATTTCCACAACAGTATCAATCATCTGTCCCAGGAATGGATCCTGAATTCCCAGCAGCTTGCCGAAGCGAACCGCTCTGCGGAGAACACGGCGAAGTACATAGCCTCTTCCTTCATTAGATGGAAGGATACCATCGGAAATCATATTGGTAATGGCACGGGAATGATCGGCAATAACCTTTAATGCCACATCTCCGGACGCGCTGGTTCCATAATTAATATGGGACAGACGGGACGCTTCTTCCATAATCGGGAAGAACAGATCCGTTTCAAAGTTATTCTTCTTTCCCTGCAGAACTGCTGCCATTCTTTCCAGTCCGGCGCCGGTATCAATATTCTTTTTAGCCAGCGGGATGAATGAGCCATCTTTCTGCTGATCAAACTGAGAGAATACCAGGTTCCAGATTTCCAGGAAACGGTCGCCGTCTCCTCCCATCTGGTTGGCCGGATCCGTTCCGAATTCTTCGCCCTGATCATAGAAAATTTCAGAATCCGGTCCGCATGGACCCTGTCCGATTGCCCAGAAATTATCTGCCAACGGATAAATGTGGTTTTCCGGAAGGCCTATCATCTTATGCCAGTAGTCATGGGCTTCCTGGTCATCCGGATAGATGGTGACATACAGCCTTTCCTTATCCAGTTTGACAACTTCTGTAAGGAATTCCCATGCCCAGGTAATGGCTTCTTTCTTAAAGTAATCCCCAAAGGAGAAGTTACCCAGCATTTCAAAGAAGGTATGGTGACGCGCTGTACGACCTACATTTTCAATATCGCCGGTACGGATACATTTCTGACTTGTGGTAATACGATGGCACGGCGGTTCTACCTTCCCGGTAAAATACGGCTTCAACGGAGCCATACCTGCGCCGATTAGGAGAAGACTGGGATCATCCTTAGGAATCAGCGAAAAACTGTCCAGGCGTAAATGTCCTTTGTTTTCAAAAAAAGACAGATATGCCTCTCTAATATCATTACCCTTCATAAACATAAATAAAAAGCCTCCCTGAATATATTGAGAAACACAAAATGGATTTGGAATAACAGAAAATTTTACGTTATCTATTCAGGAATGATCACCGGATGAACATAAAATCCGCCTGCGCGGCTCAATCTGTATCCAAATCTATTGCTTTTATTACCTTTAAATTATAACTAACTTAGGCCTGTCATGCAAGAAAACTCCACCGTTCATTATCCACCGGTTTCCACAATACAGTCTTTGCCTTTTACCGGATAGCCCAGTCCGGTTTTTCCAGCTGGATAACACTTCGGGTACGCGCAAGGTTTTCATATTTATTATCGTCATAGACCCCGTAATAAATATGTTCTTTCCCATCCCCTTCAAATGAGCTGAACCCTTCCGGATCCACAAACAGAGAATGCCCACCTGCGGATGTATTATGGTAGCTTCCTGCCATATTGACCGCACATATATACATGCCATTTTCAATGGCCCGGGCTCTGGCCAGAACATTCCAGTGCGCCATATGATTTTCCGGCCACTGGGCAGGAACGATGACCAGTGTTGTCCCCTTCTGTGACATTTTTCTGAACATCTTTGGAAAATACAGTTCAAAACAGATGGCCAGTCCGCATTTCACTCCCTGAATATGGGTACACAGCATACCCCGCCCTGGTTCCATCAATTTAGATTCCAGGTATTCATGAAACAGATGCCGTTTGCTGTAGCTCCCCTGGATTTCTCCATCCGGACCTATAACATAAGCTGTATTATAAATTTTCCCTCTTTTCATCACTGGAAGTGTGCCTGGTATCAATGTGATGCCAAATGTCCGCGCCAGATTTCTGAGCTTCTGCAGCAGGGAATCTTTTTCCTGTATTGCTTTCTTGTCCAGGTCATGGAAATTATACCCGATGGTCCACAGCTCGGGCATGACGACCAGATCAGAATGCTCCGCCGCCTCTTCCATAAGTTCAAATCCATGCGCTATATTATGCTCCATATGGCCAGCCGCCGCATCCATCTGTATCATTCCGATTTTCATAACCGCCTCCTGAAATTATAAGTATCCGTACTGCACAATGACTTATATACAAAAAATCCGAACAGCATCTGTGTCCGGATTTTTACCTGCAGTTATAATACCCGCTTGGCCCCTACGTAATGATCAAACCAGTAGCCGCTCTTCATATTAGCTAAGGCAATACCATTACTGGTTGTCGCGCTGATGAAATTTCCGTTACCCACATAAATTCCTGAATGCGATACGCCTTCATTATAGGTAGTAAAGAAAACCAGATCCCCTGGTTCCAGTGAATCAATCGAGACAAATCGTCCATAAGAGGAATACTGTGCGTCAGAAGAGTGCGGCAGATCAATTCCATGACGTCCAAAAATATAGCGGATGAACCCTGAACAGTCAAACCCACTGGTATCTGTTCCACCAAACCGATAAGGAACTCCCAGGTATTTTCTGGCTTCCGCCATAATCTTCTGTTCTTTTGCGGAAGGAGTCTTCTTCTGGGACGTAGAGTCATCCCATTTTAGTTTTCCTGAATCTGACTTCTTCGCAGTCTTCTTCTGTTTTTTTCCATTATTACTATTGGAACCACTGGCTTTGAGTACCTTCGGGCTACCGGAATTCTTCTGCGTGATTCCCCTGCCTGTATTACCGTTATCATTCTCCGCTGCAATTCCCGACTTAATCTTAGGCATAGTACGTCCGGTCAGTTCCCTGTAGGTAAGCGAGCCTACCACGCCATCCTGATCCAGATGCCGTTTTCTCTGAAACATTCTGACCGCATTAGCGGTAGACTGACCATAGACTCCATCATCATCCACTTTAAATCCGGCCTGTGTCAGACGGCGTTGAAGCATACTTACTTCACTGCCCTTATCTCCAATCATATAATCCGCTCCGGCCAACCCGGAAAAAGCCAGTGACAACAAAGCAGCAACCAGCAATACCTTAGTTTTACCCATTAAGATTCCCTGCCTTATACTAATATATTGATATCAATCAGAAATATTCTATCTGCATTAAGGATATATTCCTTACGTTTTTCTCCCCCATCAGGAGAAAAAAAATGATACAGCCCAAACCGCCATATCAGTACAATTACTATCCTTCAAGTTTACAACTCTTTATATTTTATCATAAATCATACCTTCATTCCAATTTTCACCGCATCTATAAAGAGCGAAACCCCACATTCCATCGTACAAAAGTCGATATATAAGTAAAACCTATGGCAGAAAACAGGGGACTTCGCTTAAAATTCCTTGACAAAAAAGTAATTCGCGGATATACTAATCAAGTAAGTTGCGGCCCGGTGGTGTAGTGGTCTAACATGTCGCCCTGTCACGGCGAAGATCGTCAGTTCAAATCTGATCCGGGTCGCCATATGCGGAAGTAGCTCAGTGGTAGAGCACGACCTTGCCAAGGTCGGGGTCGCGGGTTCGAGCCCCGTTTTCCGCTCCAATTATGGCGGCATAGCCAAGCGGTAAGGCAGAGGTCTGCAAAACCTTTATCCCCAGTTCGATTCTGGGTGCCGCCTCCATTTTTATTTTTTAACTTAATTATTTTCCACTAATTGTGGCGGCATAGCCAAGCGGTAAGGCGAAGGTCCGCAAGACCTTGATCCTCTAGTTCGAATCTGGGTGCCGCCTCCATTTTTATATTCTCATGCCGGGGTGGCGGAACTGGCAGACGCAAGGGACTTAAAATCCCTCGATTCGTGAGAATCGTACCGGTTCGATTCCGGTCCTCGGCACCAGCCAAAAAAGGAAGACTGTAAAGGTCTTCCTTTTTTATTTTGTTTCTTTTTCCTTCCCGGGTAAAATCAGGGTTATAGGACATTTTGTGTGTTTTTTAATGCCAATGGAGCTAGTGTTTATCGAGCTTCATTGGCATTTATTTTTTCTGAGATGATTTTTGAGGGTGGA
>NZ_FMXA01000009.1:0-44267 GCF_900103425.1 Dialister histaminiformans
TTCCTTTTGCACATTTTTACCAAACAACCATTGTTGAAATAGTTCAAAATCCTTCAGGTTACTTCTATTCTTACAAGAAAAAACGGTCTGGCAGTTTTCACAATGCCAACGCTGACTTCCTGCCTTTGTCTTCCCATATTTATGACAGGGAAACCCACAATAGGGACATCTTATTTTTCTCATAAACTCCTCCTAAAACACATTTAAGTCCTGATAAAAAAATAAAAGCCTATTTCTCCAGTATTGGCAAGGGTTTTGAGACTTTTTACCAACACGTTTTGTCCACCCTTATAAATCTTTTCAAAAAAAAATAAATGCCAATGAAGCCCGATAAACACTGGCTCCATCGGCATTAAAACCAACACGAAATGTCCTATATCCCAAGTTTGCCGCATAAATTGCACAAACAGTTAAAAAGCAGCGTCGTTATCTGGCGCTGCCCATTAGTTGTAATAAAAAAACGTGCCTCAACGACACGTTTTCTCTGGTGTCCCAGGAGAGATTCGAACTCACGACCCACCGCTTAGAAGGCGGTTGCTCTATCCAACTGAGCTACTGAGACATAATGGTCGGGGCAGCCGGACTCGAACTGGCGACCCCCTGCTCCCAAAGCAGGTGCGCTACCAACTGCGCTATGCCCCGTGACACTTAAGTATTTTAGACCATAAACGTTAAAGTGTCAATAGTCTTTTATAAATCCAATTATCTGGTTTTCTTATGATTGATACTTTCAGCTTTAATACACCCCAGAAATATGCAGCCGATTATCCACGCCACATAGTCATCCACCGGTACGGGTATGGTGCGCATCCCTGCCGGAAGCAACCGGTTCCACCCATGCGGCCTGTTTTCCTTCCAATACAGCCGTTTTCCCATTTCTGTGGTGTATTTTTCATTTACAAGGGAAACCTTAAGTGATGAACCAGATTTCAGCAAAGCCTGTTCCACTCTCTGTTTCAGTTCCTGGTGATGTGTTCCATTCCCCATGACTACAGCTCTGGGATTATATACGGACATTATCCTGTCCACCACATCCTCCAGGGTATCTGTTGGGATAATCTTCTTTTTGAACAGAGTCCCATCTTCATTGACAAGAGCCGTTCCGGTCTTTTCTGAACCGGGATCTATCGCAAAAATCATTCTTCCACCTTTTCTACATGCACATCGATAACCAGTGGGCCTTCCGTATAAATATCCCTCTTAGCCACGGCTGTGAGTATGCAATTGCCACCATATTCATTGACCTGCCGGATGACATCGGTTAATTCCTGCGCATTAAGCTGTCCTATATTCCCTGTCAGCGGATCAAAAAGTACGCCTTTATCACGTGCCAGGCGGTTTACATCATGCAGGAACATGAGAATCCGGCCCTGATTATTAGCGCCTTTATCATAGGACGACAGGGGAGCAGAAAGGATTACCGCCCCACTGTTGAATATTTTCCTGTTATCGTAAATAGCGAAATCCACAACTACCGGTTCCCCTACCATGATATTTCCGGCAGATACGATACGGACCACTTTGTCCGATTTGGAATTTACCAGTTCTGAGGCCGCTTCCTCAAATGTGTTCTGGGATACCCGCATAACGGTTGCGTTCTTGTCCTTAACATTCATCCGCGTGCGGAGATCTGTATTCACATGATTAAGCAGTGCATCCAGCGCTGCGCTGGCCTGTGTTCTGGACAGACCGGCACCAATGATTCCGGTTCCAACGACCTGTCCTGTGCGGTATACCACGGTCCCTTCACGGATTGACGCGATATTATTCATCAGGCTGGCTCTTTCATGATCAAGCTTTTTAATGTTGCCATTCAGTTCATTACGTGTCTTTTCCAGCTTATCAATTTCAGCAGCAGAAGCGTTTACGTCAGTCTGTGCCTTGTCATAGGCCTTCTGAACAGAGGACAGTCTGTTTTCCATGGACGCGCGCTGGGATTCTACCTGATCCAGCTCTTTGGACATCCCGATAGCCCGCTCGTTCATCTTATTGTACTCATCCGTACGCCTTGCCAGGAGCATTTTCCCTTCATCCAGCTGTTTATTCTTGTCCGCGATTTCACGGTTCAGTTCATTCATTTCTCCTTTGAGCTTGTTAAGGCCAAACAATGCTACGCGTATATTTTCATTGACCACCGCCATAACTGCCACAGTAAAGAAGGAAATCAATGTCCCTGAAATAATAGTAACAATGATGGACGTATATTTAGGCCGGAGTCCAAACAGGGTGAGTCTCTTTTTCCCAACTTTGGAGCCAATCTTATCCCCCAGAAAGGCAATCAGACCACCCATTACCATCAGCACAAGAACAATAATAATACCCAGCATACAATGCCCCTTTTACAGATTATGAATAAAACCGTCTTACCCTTAACGGGAAGCGCGGCGAATTAACAGGACCCCCGTAATAAATGCAATAATATTTGGAATCCAGATGGAAAGCGCCGGTGGAATCACATGGCCTCTTCCCAGTGCTCCGGCAAAAGTCATCACTGCATAATACAGGAAGATAATAACTACGGATATACCAAACCCAACAGAAGAAGAAGATCTCTGCTTCTGCACTCCCAGTGGAGCCCCCACCAGGGCAAAAATAAAGCTGGCCAGCGGCAGAGAAAAGCGCCGGTTCATTTCCATGACCAGCCCGGTCGTATCCGCATGCGCTGATTCAAAGGCCTTAACCTGCTGAGCCAGTTCGCGGATTGTCATTTCTTCTTCTTTCTTCTGATCTTTCTGAATCTTATCCGGTGATTCAGCGTAATTAATCACCTGGTTGGAAAAATGCATCATACGATCGACACCTTCTGTCGTCAGATCGTAAATCACACCATCCTCCATTACCCAGTTTCCATTCTTCCATTCCGCCCGGGGCGCGTTTTCCATGCGCACCAGGTTTTCATCCTGGAATTCCTGAATCGTAATGTTGGAAAGTGTCTTTGCCTTTGGATCATATTTACGTGCGTACAGGAGATGAACAATCTTGCCATCCTGTACATCCCTGAGAACCACATGGTCGGTAACCCCTGGATTCATGTTTCTCTTTATTTCTACATTAAGGACCAGCTGGTATTCGTGGTTGGCCCATGGAACTACAAATTCATTAAATGCCACCGCGCCGATACTGATGATGAACGCGGTAATAAACACCGGCATAGCCAGTCTGGTAAAGCTCTGCCCTGCCGAACGCATAACTATCAGTTCGCTGGATCCGGACAATTTGGAGAAACACATGAGGGACCCTAATAACACGGCCATAGGAAATGTATACACAACAATACTGGGGAGTGCCAGTATGAAAATCTTGATAGCTGAAGTAACCGATGCTCCATATTTAGTTACATATTCGGCAATCTTCAGTAATGTATCAGATCCTACAAAAATAGCGGTAAATGCCGCTACGCCAAACAGAAAAGGTCCCATAAACTGCTTTAATATATATTTATCAAGTATGCGCATTGCCTGATCGGCCCTTCCTAAATCCTTCTCACTCTCACCGGCTATAAAGTAAAATTATCGCCCAGATAAAATTTCTTAGCTACCGGGTCCACGGCGACTTCGTCAGCCGTACCTTCCAGAAGTATCTTCCCTTCTGAGAGGATATATGCCCGGTCGACTATGTGAAGCGTTTCTCTTACGTTATGGTCAGTGATTAAAATGCCAATTCCACGGAGTTTCAGCTGGCTTACTACCGACTGTATGTCCTCAACTGCCAGCGGATCGACCCCGGCAAAAGGTTCATCCAGCAGGATAAAGGAGGGATCCATGGTGAGTGCCCGTGCGATTTCCACACGGCGGCGTTCCCCGCCGGATAAGGCACTGCCCTTGGTATTACGCACATGATTAATGTGAAATTCATTTAACAGTGACTGTGCCTTTTCTTTTCTCTGCTCCGGCGTCAAATCCTCACGCGTTTCCAGAAAAGCCATAAGATTATCCCATACGCTAAGATCTCTGAATATAGAGGCTTCCTGTGGAAGATAACCGATTCCAAACCGATGCCTCATATGAATCGGCATATCGGTAATTTCAGCTCCATCCACAGTAACCTGTCCTTCATCGGGTCGGATAATACCGACAATCATATAGAATGTCGTGGTCTTTCCGGCTCCGTTCGGTCCCAGGAGGCCGACTATTTTTCCCTGTTCCACGGTGACATTCACATGGTTCACGACGGTGCGTTCCCCATAAGTTTTCACCAGATCATGTGTTTCAATCTTCATACGTTGCTGCCTTTATATAATCCACTGCTACCCTTCCCTTTTATTTGCTTCCACTGGTATTAGTGATAGTCAGTGTACTGCGTCCATTGGTTTCCACCGTCTGATTGTCATCCCTGAGAATCAGTTCTGGTCCGGCAAAGGTATTTCCGTTCTGTTCCGCTCTGGCATGTCCCTTCAGGTACAATACCCCGTCATTCTTATTCGGTGTCCGGGTATAAACTGCCTGATCACCATAGGCGGTCAGCTTATGCACTTCACTGGTCATATGCACTCCGCCATCTCCAAGGATACGAATAGCTTTGAGATTGCCATAAATATGAGGAGCAGTCACTACGCCATCCTCAGTGGATACATAGCCGTTCCCCTGAATATTGCCATCCCCAGTGTCCGGATTATATGTGACATCGTCCCCCTTCAGGATACGCTTTTCCACCCGTTCATTAATAACCACATGGCCGACTGCATGAACGGTCTTATCCGAGTACAGGTCGACTTTGGACGCATCCATGGTCGTCTGTTCCTTCACATAGTGGACGCCGCCTTCCAGATAGGCACTGCGGTCTTCGAAGCGATATTCCCCGCTCTTGCCGGTGATAGTAGCCCCCTGGTTGGCGTGAATGACCACATTGCCTGAAGCGGAAACAACTTTGGTCTTTCCATTATATGTAATAACATCTGCCGTAATGTCATCAGCTGACGCCACTCCGGCACCAGCCAGTGCGAGGCAGATTCCTATAGCTGCTATAATGCCTTTTTTCATTTATTTCCCTTTCTCCTTTAAAGATGCATGTCCCTTTGCTGTAACCACCTGCAGGACTCTGTCCGCAGTAAATGTATCCGCTGTGAGTACTTTCCCATCTTTTACCAGAGTAAACTGCTTGTCTGTGGAAAGAATCTGCGTCTTGCCATCATACTTTAAATTATCTGCATCAAGAACAGCTCCATCTTTCGTGGTTCCATGTACAGTTCCGGTAAGAGTTACCGTCTTATCCTTTCTGTGAACTGTTCCGTTATCGGCCTTAATGGTCAGTTCTCCCTGATCATTCTTAAAATAACCTTCCACATTTTTCAGATGGGCTGTATCTTTATCTGCATCAATTTTAACATTAGCCGCTTTCAAATACCAGACAACCTGCCCTTTGGCTTCTTCCCTCATATCCATATTGCTGAAGGTAACTATGGCATCATCCGGTGCAGCACCTTTCTGTTCCGCTTCATCCCCCTGAAAGAGGAAATAAATTCCTGCCGCCATGGCAACAATTACCGCCAGAACAATATACGGGCGATATTTATTCATTTTCTGACTCCTTCTTAGCGCTGGCCAAATGTATTAATTCCTGTACTTTATCTTCCGGATAGGATAATCCGTCAAACACAGTCCTGATATCTTCAGGGCTCATTACAGCAAGCATCCTCACCTTTTCCGGCCCTGTCCAGAACAGATGCTGGAACCACAGCCAGTCCGCAGGATATTTCCGGATAACCTCTTCCATAATTGAGGCCATCTTCTGAGAATTAATCAGCAGATCCTTCTGCGCATTCCCCGTACGCTCATAGTGAAAGGGCTTTTCAAAGTGAATAACATGTCCCTTCCCCGATTCATTTCTTACGATAAACAGGGGCAGGATGGGGGCATCAAACCGGTCAGCAAAGACCGCCGGCCCCTGCGGGAAGGAAAAGAACCGGTTCATGAATTTTACAGGAACCCCTACTTTATTCCCATCTTTATCCGAGAGGAAGCCCAGAATATAATTCTTCTTCATAGCCCTGGCTGCCGCTATCATTTCGTAGCCGCCGGTACCGGTAAGGAAAATGTGCTGCCCTGCCATAGCCCGGTAATCGTTAATGATGGACATAAGCACATCATCTTTCTGCTTTTTGCCAATAGCTGATGTAGGGAATCCATGAAGCGCCATACCCGCGCCCAACCATTCCCAGTTCCCCATATGGGCCGTAAGACCTACAATCCCCTTACCTTCCGCATAGCACGCCTTCAGATATTCCGGATGGGACAGGCCTATATAGTCATCGATATGGTCTTTTTCCCTGACAAGCCGCGGCATGTACAGCATTTCCATGGCTGACATACCTATATGCTGGTATACCTTATGAAGCAGTTTTTCCGCCTCGGCCCTATCACAAGAAAGCCCGGTCTGAATCTGTTCCAGTCCACGCTTTTTCTGTTTGGAAATACGTTCCATAATGACCGGTCCGAGGAATTTCCCTATTTCAAGAATATGGTCATAAGACATGGAGCAAAGTGCATTGCTCAGGCCTTTTAACAGGTGATATTTCAGTGTATCTGACACAGCCTTTAGTTCCTCTCCAAAACAACATGTTCACATACATAATCACCCTTACCGGCAATCATGCGTGCAAATAAAAATCAAGTACTTCCTGCCAGCGTCCCTGCCCGCGGACAATAAATTCCATGAACTCCCGGGCAGCCCCTTCCCCACCGGCTCTTGAAGCCACAAAATCGGCTCCTTCTTTCACATCGCGACACGCGTTGGCCGGAGCGCCAAAATATCCGGTCTTCCCAATCAGCGGGAGATCATTGATATCATCTCCCATGTAAGCCGCTTCATCCAGGGAAAGATTGAATTTTTCGCAGACCGTATGCAGCGCATCCAGTTTTCTGCCACATTTCATAGCCAGGTAATCTATATGAAGCTCATCGGCCCGCGCCTGAACCATCGGCGATTCACGGCCGGTAATAAAAGCCACTTTATAGCCCAGCTTCCTTACCAGGTTGATTATCATACCATCCTGCGCATTAAATACCTTTAATGCTTCTCCCTGTGGTCCAAAATACAGGGCCCCTGTAGTCAGAGTCCCATCCACATCAAAGCAGAAACATTTTATCCGGCTGAGATCCTTCATTATACAACCCCCTGTTTCAACAGGTCGGTAATGTGAAGCATGCCAACCGCCCGGCCATCCTTAACCACCGGAAGTACGGTAATGGGATGCGGAGCATGTTTTTCCATAACGTGAAGCCCCTGCGCTGCCAGCTTATTCGGTTCAATGACCATCGGATGGGCGGTCATAACCTTTTCCACGGCGCAGTCAAGGAAAGAAGTTCCCTGTTCCAGGCCTCTGCGGACATCCCCATCGGTGAGAAGTCCTACCAGATTGCCTTCCTTATCGACCACATTGACCGCTCCCAGCCCTTTGTCTGTCATAATAAACAGGGCTTCTTTTACGGTGCTGTCCATTGGGACCACCGGATTATCGCTGCCTTTATGCATAACCATTTCTACCGTAAGCAGAAGTCGTTTCCCTAAGGAACCGCCAGGATGGAATATAGCGAAATTATCTGCCGTAAAGTTATGGCGCTCCATCAGGCACACAGCCAGGGCATCCCCCATGGCCAGTGCTGCTGTGGTAGAGCTGGTAGGTGCCAGTCCCAGGCTGTCCGCTTCCTTTTCTACGCCGCAGTCCAGTACCACATCTGCGTTTTCCGCCAGTGTGGAGGATGTCTTTCCCACCATGGCGATAAGATTTGCGCCTATACGGCGGATGGATGGAAGGATATTGATAACTTCCGCTGTTTCCCCGCTGTTAGAGTAAGCAATCACCACATCTTCCGATGTAACCATACCCAGATCCCCGTGAATTGCTTCGGCAGGATGCATAAAGAATGCAGGTGTTCCCGTGCTGGCCATAGTAGCCGCCACTTTTCTGGCAATATGCCCGGACTTGCCCATTCCGGTTAAAATAACCCTTCCTCTGGCTGATGCAATCATATTGACTGCCATTTCAAAACTATCATCCAGTTTTTTCTGCAGTCCAAGTACAGCGGCTGCCTCTTCTCTGAGAACTCTGGATGCTGTATCAATAACAGACATGATACCCCCTGATAAACAATGAATTACTGATTTCTGTTACGGCTGCAACAGAAAAACATAAATACACACAAATTCATACTTTTATTATAATACACGTACAGAAATTATGTGTGTCGCCGCGCCACGGTTTTACTTATTTCGGCCTTTGACTACATTATCAATGGCAATCAGGTCTTTCAGGAGATCTTCCAGAGAGGACAGATAGAGCATGTTTGTGGAATCCGAAAGTCCTTCCGGAGGATTATCATGAACTTCCATAAAGAATCCATCCACTCCGGCTGCCGCTGCCGCTCTGGCCAGATAAGGAATGAATTCCCTCTGTCCGCCGGTAGAGGTTCCCATACCCCCCGGGAGCTGTACACTATGGGTAGCATCAAAAATCACAGGATAGCCAAACTGTCTCATTATCGGGAAAGATCTCATATCCACTACCAGGTTATGATAGCCAAAGGATACACCGCGTTCGGTAAGGGACAGGTTAGGATTGCCGGCCGCTTCCATCTTCCCTAATACATTTTTCATGTCTTCCGGAGCCATAAACTGCCCCTTCTTCACATTGACCGCCTTGCCTGTCTTTGCCGCATTGTATACCAGGTCCGTCTGACGGCAGAGGAATGCCGGAATCTGAAGCCAGTCAAGTACTTTAGATGCCGGTTCCAGCTGGCTTACATCATGTACATCGGAAAGAACCGGTACCTGCAGTTCCTTCTTGATAGCGGCCAGGATTTCCAGGCCTTTTTCCAGACCAGGACCGCGGAATGATTTAATGGAAGAACGGTTAGCCTTATCATAAGAAGCTTTGAAAATATACTGCACGCCAAGTCGTTCACAGATTTTTTTGATTTCACGCCCGATCATCAGGGTACGTTCGTAGCTTTCAATTACACATGGTCCTGCAATCAGGAACAGACGGCTTCCGTCCAATGTCAGATTTCCTACCTGAATAGGTCTCATTTGTTTTCTCTCCTTTTAAAATAAGCCTCGGCCCTTGCCAGATCGGCTTCCGTATCAATACCGATATCTTCTGATTCTGTCTGAATCACTGCAATATGATATCCCATTTCCAGTGCCCTGAGCTGTTCCAGAGATTCTGTCTTTTCCAGCGGTGTCTGTTCCAGCTTCGCATACTGCAACAGGAAATCCCGTCGATAAGCATAAATCCCTACATGCTTCAGCGGCGGTACCGCAAAGGCATGACGCGGATAAGGTATGAGGGACCGGGAGAAGTACAGTGCTTCGTCTTTCTGGTTAAGGACAACCTTTACGGCTGTATTATCCTCATATTCTGATTCTTTTAACGGCGTAGCCACAGTGGCCATGGCACAGTCTTTCTTCTCTATAAGTACACTGGCCAGACGGTCGATGACATTCGGATCAATGAGAGGTTCATCCCCCTGTACATTGACAATAATATCGTAATCCGGATATTTTTCTGCCACTTCCGCCAGGCGGTCCGTTCCGGTCGGATGGTCAGGAGAAGTCATAACCACCCTGCCACCGAAGCGGAGAACTTCCGCCTCAATATCCTTATGGTCAGTGGCCACTATACAGATATCCGGCACTTTGGCCTGTATAGCCCGTTCATAGACTCTCTGAATCAGCGTTTTCCCGGCAATCAAGCGAAGCGGTTTCCCTGGAAGACGTGTGGACGCATATCTTGATGGAATAATACAAGCAATTTTCACCATATTCATTCTCCCTGATTACACTCCGAATACCCGGGAAATCAGCTCATTCATACACTGTTCCCCGTCTCCTGTAAATTTCATTTCTATCTTTAATGCATACAGAGGTATTTCAGAAGCTTCTTTTATTTTAACAATATCCTTCTCCGTAGTCAGCAGGATTTCCGCGCCGGTTTCCCTGGCTCTTCGTTCCGCCGACCGGATATCATCCACCGTATAGTGGTGATGATCCGGAAAATACATAGTCCCTGTCACAGTGATTCCCAGTTCTTCCGCAGTCCGGGTAAAGGAATCCGGATTCCCTATACCACACAGAAGGAATGCCTTTCTTCCGCGACCTTCTTCCGCTGATACTTCCTCTTTCCTCTTCCAGGCATGATATTCAATAATCCCTACGGGAGTATGATGAGATTCCACCACCGGGGCCTTCGGGTGGATTTCCCTGATTTTCCGGATAATTTCCTGTTTTTCCTTTTCTGTGACCTGATCACTCTTGGTAAGCACAAATACATCCGCCCGCTTCATACAGTCCAATGGTTCTCTGAGAAGTCCTCTTGGCAGCAGATGCCCGGCCCCAAAAGGATTTGTGCAGTCGATAAGCACTATGTCCAGGTCTCTGTTCAACCGCCAGTACTGAAATCCATCATCCAGAAGAAGAACATCTGCTCCCATGGCTATGGCTTTTTCAGCGGAGGCATTACGATCCTTTCCCACCAGAACAGGCACATGAGGCATTTTGACAGCCATCATATACGGTTCATCCCCTGCTTCTTCCGCAGGAAGCAGAACCTGGTTCCAGTCCGATACGATGCCGCCGTTTTTTTCCAGCTTTCCCCGATAACCCCGGGTCAGTACAGCCGGTCGGTGTCCAGACTGCTTCAGCATCCCTGTCAGACGGATGATACACGGGGTCTTCCCGGTTCCCCCTGCAGTCATATTGCCTACACTGATAACCGGAATAGAAACCGTTTCCGCTCCGGCCATTTCCTTCTGCCGCCGGGAAATCACACCACGTCTGTATAAAGTTTCCAGTGCTGACAGCATGCCCAGTATCAGCGTGCCGCCCACACCGGGATTTTTCTCTTTCTGCAGCCTGAGAATATAGGATTCTACGCTCATTTGTGTCCTTTCAGCTGAACATGATATTCAGCAAGCAGTTTTTCAAATGCCGCAATATTCCTTCCTGTCGCCCCCTGGTTTTCACGGACCACTTCCAGAGCTACCTGCCCCATCTTCTGCATCTTCTGCCTGTCGGCCAGAAGTGCCAGCAGTTCCTCTTCAAAGTCTTCCGGAGTATTGCACATAATGCAGACGCCTCGTTCAGAAAGCAGCTTGAATATTTCCTTAAAGTTAAACATAAACGGTCCTACCAGAACCGGTTTTCCATGGGCTGCCGGTTCCAGAATATTATGTCCGCCTACACGCACAAAACTGCCGCCTACAAATACTACATCCGCCAGGCTGTACAGCCGGCCCAGTTCCCCAATGGTATCAAGGATGACAATCTGATGAGCGGAGCCGTCATCGGATTCTGTTCCCATTTCCGAACGACGGATAACCGAATAGCCAAAATGATGAATCAGGAACTTGACAGAAGCGGCTCTGGTAATTTCACGGAGGGCAAGAAGCAGTTTAGCATCCGGATACTTTTTAAGCACCCGTTCAAAAGCATGCATAACGATTTCTTCTTCCCCGCTGTGCGTACTTCCTGCCACAATGATTGGGCCGGAACCGGTAAAACGAAATTCCTTTCTCAGCTGCTGTTTTTCCTTTTCCGATACTTCTGCATAGGTCTGATCATATTTGGTATTGCCTATAACGGAAACTCTTTCTGGCCGGGCCCCCATTTTAATGATGTATCCTGCGTCATGAGCTGACTGCATACAGAATTTCTGAATCTGATCCAGCATCTTTTCCGTTACCGGCTTAATCAGAGAATATCTCTTCATAGACCGATCGCTGATACGGCCATTCATCATCATGACCGGAATATGGCTCCGGCTGGCAATGCGGAGGAAGTTCGGCCAGAGTTCCGTTTCTATAAGGATGATGGCCTTAGGTTCCACAATACGGACAATACGGTTGGTAATCACCGGAAGGTCAAACGGGAAGAAAATATGTCCATCCGCCTCCGGGATAATCCGCCGCGCCATGCGATGCCCGGTAGCGGTAACCACGGAAACCACTACCATTTCTTCGGGATATCTTTTCTTAAGTTCCCTTACAATAGGGCTGGCAGCCACTACTTCCCCTACGGAAGCCGCATGAACCCAGATGGCATGATGATATGCTATTTTCTGCAGTGTCGGAGTCGGCATGACACCGGCACTCTGTTTAAGACGTTCATAAAAACCTTCTTCAAAAAGAAGACGGTAAATCAACAGCGGAATCTGCAGTATCCAGTAGGCTACAAGACAGATGTTATAAAACCAGTACATTCTTATTCCCCTTCCGGTTGTTTCGCTGACATTGTGTAAAGTTCATAATACAGTCCATGGAGCGCCATCAGTTCGTCATGTGTTCCCTGTTCTGAAATGCGCCCCTCGTTAAGAACAAGAATATGATCGGCATTCTTAATGGTAGACAGTCGATGGGCTATTACGAATGCAGTTCTTCCCACCATCAGTTTATCCAGTGCATCCTGTACTACCTTTTCGCTTTCTGTATCCAGCGCGGAAGTAGCTTCATCAAGCACAAGGATCTTAGGATTCTTCAGAATGGCACGGGCAATGGAAATACGCTGACGCTGTCCGCCGGAAAGGACAACCCCCCGGTCACCGGCCATGGTTTCCAGTCCCTGAGGAAGATTCTTAATGAAATCTTCCGCGTTGGCCGCCCGGATGGCTTCCCAGATTTCTTCTTCTGTAGCATCCAGACGTCCATACAGGATATTATTCCGGATAGTTGTGTTAAACAGCATAGTATCCTGCGGTACCATCCCGATAAAGTCACGAAGAGAGCTCAGGGTTACGTCCCGGATATCCACACCATCGATGCGTACGGCACCGCCGGTAACATCATAGAAACGGGGAAGGATATTGGCCACTGTGGTCTTCCCCGCGCCAGACGGTCCTACCAGGGCAATGGTTTCCCCTGGATTAGCCGTAAAGTTAAAATCGTTAAGTACAGGATGTCCCTTTACATAGTAAAAGGCTACATGGTCAAACTGTACTACCCCCTTGGTAATCTTCAGATCTGGCGCATTTGGCTTTTCCATAACTTCCGGCTTGGTATCCAGAATGGCAAATACACGGTCAGCAGCAGCCAGGGATTTCTGAATGTTACCTACTGCTTCCGCCACACGTTTTACCGGATTGGCCAGATTGATGGCATACATAAGGAAGGCAATCAGTTCCCCGCTGGTCATAATGCCATCAATGACGGATACCCCTCCGTACCAGATAATGGCTGTTACCGCGAAGGCAGAGAAAAATTCCACAAACGGAGTCATCTGGCTCTGCTGCCGGATGGTCCTTACCGTAGCCTTGAAATTGGATTCATTCACCTTATCAAACCGCTTGATTTCAAAATTCGTACGGTTAAAACTGCGGATAATCCGGACACCCTGAATAGTTTCCTGCAGCATGGCTGTTACATCAGCCAGCCGTTCCTGCACGGTACGCCCGCTGTTGTGCAGCTTTCTTCCAAAGAAACGAATCGTACCGGTAACCAGAGGAACAATAATCAGGCACAGTACAGTCAGTTTCCACTGAAGATAAATCATGGACACAAAGGAGCCGATAAATATGGAGCCTTCCTGTACAAGGGACACAAAATTATCTACGATGGCTGTCTGCAGAGCCGATATATCATTGGTAAGATTACTCATGATTTCACCGGTTCTTCTGCGGTCATAATATGACACTGACAGCTTCTGCAGATGTCTGTACAGAGTCCCTCGCAGGTCAGTAATAACCCGCTGCCCCATATACCCCATAAGATAACGATGTCCAAATGTGGTTATACCGCGAATCAGGAAAATAACGAGAATCGCCACAATGACCAGATACAGCATGTGCAGATTCTTGTCGGTGAGTACCTTATCCACCACATCTTTGATTACCCAGGGGAGGATAAGGTTGGAGCCTGCTACAAACAGCATGCAGACTACGGAAACAAGCAGTATTTTCCAGTAGGGCCACAAATAGCTCAGCAGCCGTTTATAGCTGCCCAGTTTATTCTTTTTCTTTTCTACGGTCATTCTTTTCCTATCCTCGCTGTGTTTAAAATTAATTCCCCGGTACGACGCACAGCACCGCTATCCCCCAGTTTACTACGTACTTCCTTCAGTTCCTGAATATTTTGCTGCCGCTTCGTTTCGTCAGTAATCCAGGCCCCCGCGATTTCCACAATATGCTCCGGTGTTACCGCATCCTGAAGAAGTTCCGGTGTCACTTCCCGATTAAGCAGCAGATTCGGCAGACCGGCATATTTTACATGCACCAGATGCTTTGCCAGGAACCAAGTGACCGGTGCCAGTTTATATACCAGTACGGTAGGAAGTTCCATCAGTGCTGTTTCCAGTGTGGCCGTCCCGGAAGAGGCTATACAGGCCGTACAGATGGACATGAGGTCATACTGATGCCCTTCCGTAATGGTGACTGAGATATCCCCTTCCTGCTCAATCAGACTGGTAAGCATCTCTTCAGGAATGGTCTCGGCCCGGGGCATAAAGAACTGACAGTCAGCCATTTTCATAAGCTGTTTCCCCGCCCTGAGCATTACCGGAAGGAGATCACGGACTTCGTTTTTACGGCTGCCCGGCATAAGCAGAATACGCTTTGCTTCCTTCCGTGCGCCAAAATGAGTCATAGCTTCCTGCTCTGTCATCACTGGATGCACGGTATCTACCAGCGGATGTCCTACAAAAGTAACGTTGGCTCCCGCCTTTCTGTACGCTTCGGCTTCAAAAGGGAAAATAGAAGCTACACAGTCCACATCTCTGACAATATTTCTGGCGCGTCCCTTGTTCCATGCCCATATGGTAGGAGCAATGTAGTAAACCACAGGTATACCCATCTGGCTTACCATATGCGCCAGTTTCATATTAAACCCCGGATAGTCCACACATACAAAAACATCCGGTTTCTCTTTTTCCACTACCCGGCGGATGTAATCGCGCAGCCGGAAAAAAAAGGGAATATGTTTAATGATTTCCACAACCCCGATAACTCCCAGGTTTTCAATATCATAAACAATCCTTACTCCGGCTCGTTTCATGGCCGGGCCCCCCATTCCCAGCATTTCGATATCCGGATGATTCTTTTTCAGCTCCGCGGCAACCGCTGCGGCATGCATATCTCCGGACGCTTCTCCGGCTGAAAACATTATTTTCATCATTTATTCCTGTTCTACGGCAAGGATGACGATTCCTTTTTTATCCGCTTCTTTCAATACTTTTTCTTTCTCCGCGAAAATCGTACGGTATGCCTCTATCGCCAGTACCCTGCATCCACTTTCTTCCATGGATTTCAATGTGGTCAGTCCGACGGCAGGCACATCAAAACGCGGGTCCTGATTCGGCTTGGCGGTCTTTACGACCACTGCGTCGCCCCGGGCCAGCTGTCCTCCTCGTTTAATGCAGGCATCCGTTCCTTCTATAGCTTCTACCGCCATAACGGCCTGGTTCTTGACCACTACGGTCTGCCCCAGATCCATTCCCCCAATCAGCTTGGCAGCCTTGAATCCAAAAGCCACATCCTTAAGCTGCTGTTCCGTCGGTTTCTTTCTGGTAAACACTCCCGGCCCCGGCATCATGGGTTTCAGATATTTGGTCTGATCCAGTACATGAAGTCCATCTTTAGCCAGTTCATCCACAATGGCCAGCATGATGGTATCATCTTTCCGGTTATGAAGTTCTTTCAGTACACGCAGCGCGCGCAGGTCCGGCAGATGCAGACCTTTGAAAAGCCATTCCTTGGTAACCTTACCCAGCATAGTTACTTCAGTAACATGCTCAGCTACCAGTGTTTTAATTATCTTATTTATTTTAGCTACATTAATATCGTAATAGATATCAGCCAGCTGTTTCAGTTCCGGACTTACACCTGGAATCAGGGCGATACAAACCACTTCATATCCCTGCATCTGTACCGCTTTTATGAATTCCACCGGTAAAGTACCGATACCTGCGAGTAATCCAACTCTTTTCATAAATTCCCCCTGAATTAAACAATCATCTTATTATTTTACCATAAGACACACCGTATTGGGGAATATACTCCACTGGCTGTTATGATTTCCCGTTACACCTTAAATTTTCTGCCCCCGTACCGGAAAAACATGCCCAGGTGCCCGCCTGTCTTATCACCAAGTGCAGGATTTTTCGGATAATTAGTTTTTTATTTACCTTATATATTTGGGGTAATTCCCCACTCATGTTTCATATATTACCTTTTTAGATAAGTATACTTGAAACAGAATAAGTTCATCTAACCTGTCATTTTTTATATAACTATTCATTTTAGTCATAATATGTTGCATTTTATGTTATCGAATAGTATACTATCACATGTAATGTATATACCATTTCTTTATTGGAGGGTTTAAAATTGTTTACTAAAATTAAAGAGATCTTGATGTCAGTTTCCCTCATCAAGCAAATCGCAGTCGGTCTTATTGTAGGTATTTGTATTGCCTGCTTTGCTCCGGGCTTGATTCCAGTTGCTTCTATTTTCGGTGATTTTTTTGTTAAAGCACTGAAAGGAGTGGCCCCTGTACTGGTATTCTTCCTGGTAATGAATGCTATGCTCCAGAAGAAGAATGACAGCAATGCTTCCATTAAGCCGGTTATCATGCTTTATTTCATCACCACATTCCTGGCAGCTCTGGTCGGGGTATTCTCTTCTTTCATGTTCCCTACCACACTGCAGCTGCAGACCGCTCAGACGCAGGTCGCTCCGCCAAGTGGTATTGCTGAAGTTATTCACACCCTGCTGATGAATATAGTAGACAATCCGGTAAATGCGCTGGTTAACGCCAACTATATCGGCATCCTCTCCTGGGCCATCATTATCGGTATCGCCCTCCAGAGTGTTGCCAGTGAAGCCACCAAGGATTGCCTTGATGATCTGGCACGCGGCATGACCAAGGTGGTTACCTGGGTTATTCATTTTGCTCCATTTGGTATTATGGGTCTTGTTGCTGAATCCATTGGTTCCAACGGGCTGTCCACCCTGCTTACTTACGTACACCTGCTGGCTGTCCTCATTGGCGGCTATGCCGTTGTAGCACTGGTTATCAATCCGCTGGTAGTTTACATCAACACACGTCAGAATCCATATCCGCTGATTTTCTCCTGTCTCCGTGAAAGTGCCGTATACGCATTCTTCACCAGAAGTTCCGCTGCCAATATTCCAGTCAACATGGCACTGTGCAAACGCCTGGGCCTCAACCCGGATATTTACTCCATTACCATTCCGCTGGGATGTACCATCAACATGTCCGGTGCCGCTATCACCATTTCTGTTATGGCACTGGCTGCCGCTCATACCCTGGGGATTGCCGTTGACCTTCCTACGGCTCTGCTTCTCTGCATCGTTTCCGCTATCGGTGCGGCAGGTACTTCCGGTGTAGCCGGTGGTTCCCTGCTTCTGATTCCGGTGGCCTGCGCATCCTTCGGTATCGGCAACGATATCTCCATGCAGGTAGTAGCCGTTGGTTTCATTATCTCCGTTCTCGAAGATTCCTGCGAAACCGCATTAAACAGCTCCAGTGACGTAGTATTCACCGCCACTGCAGAATATGCTCAGCGCCGTAAGAACGGTACCCTCCGTGCAGAAGACATGGTTCCGAAAAACTAATCAGTAAATCTCATCTTTCCTTAGAAATCCCAAAGTGGATGACAACAGCTATCCCTGTTGTCATCCACTTTTTTGTTTGCTCTTCCCCTCCATTTCTCTGTAAGATATTCCGAATCAGTTCAATCTTTTCTCATATATGACATATTGTCATTTGTTAAATGAATTATAATCATGTATTCTTTACATTGTCTTATTACATCACATTTCTTCAGGCAGATGCCTGTACATACCATTACATAAAGGCAAAACGTATTACCTGGTTAGGAGACATTAATGAATTCAATGATTATTTCTCTGATTAAGCGGATTCCTCTGATAGAGCAGATTGCAGCAGGGCTGGTCATAGGCATTATTACCGCTGTATTCTTCCCTTCGGCTGTACCGATATTCTCCATTTTCGGGGATGTCTTTGTTAAGGCACTGAAAGGGGTTGCTCCGGTCCTTGTATTTATTCTGGTTATGAATGCCATGCTTCAGCGTAAGAAGAATGGCAATACCGCCATGAAACCAATTATCCTTTTATATATTCTCAGCACATTTGCTTCCTCTTTGATTGGGGTAGGCATTTCTTTCCTCTTCCCGACCCGTCTGCTGCTCAAATCAGCGGGACAGGCCGCCGCAGCGCCCAGCGGTATATCGGAAGTATTATATAACCTGATTATGAACATTGTGGATAATCCGGTTCATGCTCTCGAAACAGCCAACTACATCAGCATTCTTGCCTGGTCCATAATCATAGGTATGGCACTGCACACCTGCGCTTCGGATACCACTAAAAAGGTATTTCAGGAACTGTCCGAGGGAATTACCCGTGTAGTTACCTGGGTCATCCATTTTGCTCCCCTGGGCATTATGGGACTGGTCACAGAATCCGTAGGAGCCAGCGGCCTGTCCGCATTACTCGGCTACGCCCGGCTACTGGTCATCCTGATTGCGTCCTACTCCATGGTGGCCCTTATCGTCAATCCCATTATCGTCTTCATTAAGATTCGCAGAAATCCTTATCCTCTCATATTTACCGCACTTCGTGAAAGCGGTCTGTACGCCTTCTTTACCCGAAGCTCTGCGGCCAATATTCCGGTCAATCTGGCACTTTGCAAGAAACTCGGCCTGAATCCAGATACCTACACCATCTCTATCCCGCTGGGTGCCACAGTTAATACAGCCGGAGCGGCTATCACGATTTCCGTGCTCTCTCTGGCTGCCGCATATACACTGGGCGTAGTTGTGGATTTCCCCACCGCGTTCCTGCTGTGTATCATTTCCACAATAGGTGCCTGCGGTGCATCCGGTGTAGCCGGAGGCTCTTTGCTTCTGATTCCAGTCGCCTGCGCATCCTTTGGTATCGGCAATGATATTTCCATGCAGGTCGTTGGGGTAGGTTTCATCATCTCCGTTCTGGAAGATGCCTGCGAAACAGCTCTTAACAGCTCCAGCGATGTAGTATTTACCGCCGCTGCTGAATGGGGCGCCAGAAGAAAGCATACAGCATAATCATAACAGGCCTGATATAACATACATAACAGAAAAGGCCAGGTAAGAACAACTCATGTTCCTGCCTGGCCTTTTCAGCTGCTCATTTCCTCCCTGCCGGCTTGTATATTCTCTTCTGCGCCTTACTTTTTCCGGTCACTTTCTCTGAAAGCACAGGAAAATTCCCTTTCCATGTTTCATGCGGCCTGTTTTTTTTATCACAATTCCCGCTGTTCTCTCTGTCCCGCCTGCGGACAATGAACCGTCTGCCTGTGTCCCTGCTTTTTACAGATATATTCCATCGCCTGATTTATGCTCCTTTCGTAAAAGGATTCATCCTGCTCATCCCGGACTGACCATCCCGCGATATAGTAGTTTTCCTGCCTGTCCCTTGTGTGATTAACAGATTTTCCTCTTCCGATAAGGTCATTTCCCCATAATTATCCTTATATCTCCCAGATTATCTCTCTCGCAAGATCAATATACGCCGCCGCGATACGTCCCCGCAGGGACCCCGATATGATTTTCCGAACCCCTGTTGTTCATCTTCACTCCAGTACAACCATAGAAAATCCGGGCCCCAGAATCTTCTGATTTTCCTGTTTCATCCATTCTTCCACTTATTCCATGCGATTCCAAATCCTTCTTATCCCCCGCTGTTTCTTTTCCCTGAACAAAATACCTTACCCTTCATTTACCTGTTATGCCATAAGCTTTCCGGTTGCCAGAAAGAAATAAATTCTCTATATCCGTGATAAGTCTTTATCTTTTCCTGTTTCCATGGCAGATAAAACAGCAAAAGAAAACTCCCCTTTTTCGCCATACCGACCAGGAGAAACCACATAAAAAACGGCCTCGCGGAAGTCATTATCTTTTGACCTCCGGAGACCGTCAGTAATCATATTCTGTTCAGCTGTCCGTTATTTCATGCGGCGTGCTTTCTGCGCTGTGCCAGTTCAGCTGTAGCGGTAAAGAGCACATCGCTGGAGCTGTTAAGAGCTGTTTCGCAGGCATCTTCCAGAACGGAGATGATGAAACCTACCCCAACAACCTGCATGGAGATATCATTACCGATACCAAAGGATGCGCAGGCTACCGGAATCAGAAGCAGGGATCCACCGGCAACACCGGATGCACCACAGGCACCTACTGTGGATACAATACACAGTAACAGGGCTGTTGGGAAATCAACTGCAATTCCCAATGTGTGAGCTGCCGCCAGGGCAAGAACGGAAATAGTAATGGATGCCCCAGACATATTAATGGTTGCCCCCAGCGGAATGGAAATAGTATAAGTATCCGGATTCAATCCCAGCTTCTTGCAAAGGGCCAGGTTTACCGGAATATTGGCTGCCGAACTTCTGGTAAAGAATGCATACAGGCCACTTTCACGAAGTGTAGTTAATACCAGAGGATATGGATTCTGATGTGTATTAAAGAATACAATCAGAGGATTCATCACCAGTGCAACCAGGAAGTACGAACCAATGAGTACAGCAAGAAGCTGTACATAGCCAAGCAGTGCAGACAGGCCGCTGGCTCCTACAGACTGAGCTACCAGCCCCATAATACCGAGTGGTGCGAAATGAATAACCCAGGTAACAACACGGGTAATTCCCTGTGATAAATCCTGGAAGAAAGCCTTAGTAGAATCACTTGCAGAAATATGAAGAGCAATACCGATAATCAGCGCCCAGGAAAGAATGCCGATGTAGTTGCCTGTTGCCAGCGCGTTAATCGGATTGTCTACCACGTTCATGATTACATTGTGAAGCACTTCCGCAATGCCGCTTGGCGCTTCAACCCCCTTTTCCGCCACCTGCAGCTGAAGTGTGGTCGGGAACAGGAAAGACATCCCTACCCCTACGAGAGAAGCACAGAATGTACCAATCACATAAAGAACAATAATCGGCTTCATCGAAGTGTCAGCGCCGCTCTTTCTCTGAATCATAGCATTCATAACCAGAATGAATACCAGAAGCGGTGCAACACCCTTCAGCGCCTTAACAAACAAATCTCCGAAAATTCCCAGGAATGGGACAGCGCCCGGAGCTAATACGGCCACGGCAATACCGATGACCAAACCTACCGCAATCTGCTCAATAAGAGGTATTCTCTTTAGCAGCGATTCAATTGCCTTAAACATAAAGATTTCTCCCTTCGAATAAACTAATCTGACAAAAGTGCTGTATGAGGAAAAACCTTTTGTCTTCCTGTTTGATATGGTTAGTATACATGATTATGCGTCATTTCACAAATGACATTTTGTCATCAATAATCATATGTTTTCCTTTAGTTTCATATAAACATAGTATTAATCAAATATGTTTATGGCTTTATCTGCTATTTATAATTAATAAGTACACACTATATAGTGGTCTTTTCGTATTAAAATATCAATCATAAAACAGGCATAGCTAGTAATGCAGACTCATTTAATGCCACCATGTTCCCCCATCTCATGTTATTTTTCTATAAGCAAGAGATAAGAGTAAAAAATTGTACATTGCCATATCATTTCTCTTCCCGTGGTGTTTAAATATTCAAAACCTCAACCCCTTCAACGGGTTGAGTTAACAGGAAAGGACTACTATATATGAAAACTTCCATAAAAACAGCATTATTTCTTTCATTGACCGTTCCATTATGGTTTGAATCGGGGCACCAAATAGCCTGTGCACAATCGATAGAAACTACTCCCGCTGCATTGATCAGCACAAAATCTGCTTCCACACTGCCAATAATAACGAAAGAGTCCGCCGATCAGGCTATTCAGGATATCCGGGCCATAGGCTTTGTTGACACGGATGGTTCTAAATTAAAAGCTATTGCTGTTCATTACAATACAGATCTCCAAGGCGCAGACATAGATGCATCTACTTATACTATCCATGATTACGGCATGACACTTTCAAAAAATGACCTTACCCAGGGCACCAATCCTGGCATTATCACAAAGGTATCCCTTAATGACAAGCCTGAAATTGCCTCCTGTTCCAAATCCCACGGTTCCTATGTAATTATTGAGACCAATACAGATTATCAGGGAAGCCGTTTCCCCCGCTCCTATGCGATTACTATGGCTGCTGATGTAAAACAGGAAAAACCGCTGTATCTGAAAGATAAAATCATTACTCCATCCATAAAGGGAGCCTCTAATTACACAGAGCAATCCTATGTCGGATATGATCCCAACACCGGAAAAAATCGTGCCCCTGAAACCTATGATTACGCTAACGCCGGTACATAGACCATTGCCGGACTTGAAGGCTATCAGTTACACACCATTGAAAACGGTACCGCCTTTCATGCCACCCATTGTTTTGACGAAGCCAATGGGAAATATTGGGATTTTAATCTACCGTATGCCATTTATGTGCCTAAAGACTATAATGCCCATAAGCGCTACGGACTCGTCCTGCACATTCATGATGCAGGTTCCATGAGTTCTGACCCCATGTTGACACTGACTGAATCACAGGCTGCTGCTAATTTTGCATCGGACCAATTCCAGAACGAAGCTAAAAAACGAGGACTGGATGGAGTTATTATTGTCTGCCCGGCTATCACCGAATTTTACGACATGGATAAGGATAATCCTCATTATTCGTTGCGCATGGCCAGAGATAACTGGACGCTTAGCTGTGCGGCCCCAGCCATCTGGGAACTTATGGATTATATAACAGCAAACTATTCTATTGACAGAAACCGCATTTACGGAAGTGGACAGTCTATGGGCGGCATGACTATTATGGCTATGGCTGCCCAGCGTGATAACTATTTTGCCGCCCTTCTCCCTATGAGCTGCAAATGGGGAAACAACTTCAATAAAGATTATCCTTTTGATGGTACGGTCTATTACAATGCCCCTGCCGACGGGAACATCATCTGGAAAACCGATAGTGATGGTCATCCGGCCAACTATAACAACTGGTTCTATATGATTTCAGACGATAATATTCTCTACCTTAATACCGCCAATGAAAATATTGAATATCGCCTGTTGTACAATGATCTGCAGGGAGTAACCATCCCCACTGCAGAACTGGTGCTGGATGAAAATACCACCCCTGAGAAGCGAAACAAAGTGATTTCCGAGCTCACCAGAATGCCAAATAAAACAGGAATTTATGAGGCAGTCCTCAGTGGCAATGTCAGCCATATGTCAGCCTGGTTCTATGGCCATGGTACACCAGCCTGCTATACCTGGCTGCTCTCACAGACAAGAAAACGGAAATAGCCCGTCCCAAACTGCCTCTTGATCGGCCATTCGTTTTAGCAGATGCACAGATTCACACGGAAGATCGCATTTTTTCGCAGGACCGTCAAAATCCAGAAAAAGTAAGTTATTATCCAACGGGAAAACACGGTGCAGGCACCGAAGGCTATAACTCTGGTTTAACGGCTCTGGGATCCGACGAAACACTGGCTCCCGGATGGAAGCCTCAGCCATAAGAAACCATCCCCGCCCCTCAGACTATAATCAAAGAGTAAGCTGCAATCGCAGAATAAATTTCGTATATTCACTGTCTGGTGGTTCCAACAAATTCCTGGAAAATCAGACAAACTAAAAATCCGCCAGAGACTCCATAGTATGTTTCTCTGGCGGATTTCTTTATATGACTTACCGCTTATTATCATCTGTAGCTCAAATCATGCCCGTAAAAGCCAGCTTGACCTTCATGTCTAAATCACAGTATTGCCGGATAAAACCATTGATATACTGCACCAGTCCTTTGTAAGCCCTGAGAGGAATCTGCTCCGGCGCATCCGTTCCCCAGGAATAAAGCACAAACTGTTGCAAAAGATGAGATGCCGCTGGTGAGAGATTAAGCTGTTTCTGTGGTTCTTCCGCACAAGGATTATATCCGGCACAAACCAGCAGCTGCACTGAGGCCATGCAGGCACAAATAGATTTGTTCCGCTTGCGCGCTGTGAGAGCCGCCCGCCCCAGTACTTTCCATGCCCGGACATCTCCCTCTGCCGGAGGAAACAGAGCTGCCGTAAGCTCACTGATAAAATACCAGTTAGACATATCCTCATATCCAAGAGACATCATGTCTAACAGAATATTGCCCTCATATTGCGTCATCATCAGAAAATCTGATGATTCACGCATAGTAAAAGTAATCAGTGCATAGGGAACGAGACATCCGGTTCCATATCGTTTCACTGAAGCAGGGGATACAAACAACCGGAGAGTTCCACTTTCCCGGGTAAACACCTGCAGAATCCTGCCACCGGTGCCTGCTTTTCTTACAGAAAGGACAATGCCTTCCTTATTCGTGATTCTCTGTCTCTGCATCTCCCGGCTTCACCTCTTTCTGTGGAGCAACCGGTTCTGCTTTCACCCGGCGGATGCGCAGTCCATCCATACGTATGACTGTGAATTTCCAGTTACTGAACTGAATGGAATCACCAATACGGGGCACATGTTCCAGTTTTGAAAAAATACGTCCACCAATAGTGCTGGCACTTCCGCCTTCTTCAAATGGAATCCCCAGACAATCTGAAATATCATCCAGTATGACCATACCGTCAAATTCATAGGTACCATTGTCATGCCTTACAATTTCCTTTGGTTTGGCTTCTAAATCTTCAGGTATTTCCCCTACCAGTTCTTCTACCAGATCTTCCAATGTTACCATACCCACCGTACCACCGTATTCATCCACCACAACCGCAATATAAATACGACGTGTACGCATAAGCTGTGTGAGGGATGAAGCTGACATAACCTCAGGGACCATAAGGATTTCATGAATTATCCCCTTTACGCTCTTTTCTCTATGAAGATAACTTTCCATAAAATCCTTTACATGAACAAAGCCCAGTATATCATCCTTGTCTTCCCGGCAAACCGGATACCGGGTATGTGGCGACTTAGATATCTTTTTTCTGAGACTCTCCATATCATCTTCTACATAAAGAACCGCCATCTGACTTCTTGGAATCATGACATCTTTTACCAGCAATCCGAAGAAGTCAAAACTGTTTTTGAGCAGCATGTTTTCTGATGCATTCAATCGTCCGCCGCGATGGCTTTCCTCTACAATACATCGAATCTCATCTTCAGAATAGATGAAATTTACCTTATTATAGAAGTTCCTGTTCCTCTTTTTGAAGACACTTCTTACCAGGAAAATTCCCGGAGTAACCAATGGTCGGAACAGGGACAGGAGCAGCCGGATAAACCAGGTATGAGCTGCCAGGACCTCCAGCGGCCTGTCCAATGCCTCAGCCTCCGCATATTCCAGTACCGCTATCCAGTATACCAGTGCCATGATTACATAAAACAGGATACAGACAGCACACAGGATTCCTGTCCGTGTGTTCACCAGCAGCCCGGACAACAGACTCTCCCCGGCAGCACCGACTTCCCAGGTCAGGCAGGCAAATACAAAGGCTGCGACCACAGCCCCTAACTCAGTAACTGCCAGAACCATGTAGGAATGATGATAAAACCCCTCTACCTTTGCAATCAGTTTCTTATCCTGTTCCTCATTATCTTCAATATATTTGCGTCTCATTCTGGCAAACGATACGTTGGCCCTTGTACTGAGAATTCCCAGCCAGGCAGTTATCAGCATACCTGCCAGATACAATCCTATTAACTCCGCAGGAGTATTAATAAGCCCTCACCTCTTTATCTGCAGGAACCTCATTATTTGTGTTCCTTATAGCCAAGTTCCCGAAGGATATAGTCCTTGTTTTTCCAGTCACGACTGACTTTAACCCATAAATCCAGGAAAACAGGGGCTCCAATAAGTCGCTGTATTTCTTCTCTGGCTTCCTTCCCTGCCTCTTTCAGTACGGATCCATTCTTTCCGATAACAATCCGTTTCTGAGATTCCCGCTCTACATAGATTGTGCAGCGAATATACACTTTTCCATTTTCCCGTTCAGAAAATTCTTCTGTAAATACGCCGATGGCATGAGGAATTTCATCCCTGGTACGGGTAATCAGCTTTTCCCGGACAATTTCCTGTACAATATTTCTTTCCGGCTGATCAGTCACCATATCATCAGGGAAGTATTTTGGCCCTTCCGGCAGATATTTCTGTACCACCGAGAGGAATGTATCCAGATTTTCCGCCTGCTGGGCAGAAACCGGTACAATATCCGAAAAGTCATACATCTTGCTGTACTGTACCACTTTCTTCATCAGTTCTTCTCTGGTGATTAAGTCAATCTTGTTAAGGACAAGGATAACCGGTACTTTTTTGTCTTTCAGCAGGGAAAGTATATATCGGTCTCCCGCCCCCATCGGATCCACACAGGAACAGATGAATACGATGATATCCACTTCCGACAGGGCATCCATGGTTGCCTGCCGGATAGCTTCTCCCAGCTTGCTTCTGGGCTTATGCATCCCCGGTGTGTCCAGGAATACAGCCTGGCAATTTTCTCCATTCCATACCCCGGTAATCTTGTTTCGTGTAGTCTGTGCGTGCCGCGATACAATAGATATCTTTTCTCCGAGCACTGCATTCATCAATGTTGATTTTCCTACATTCGGGCGCCCTACCAGCGCAATAAATCCGGAATGAAACGCTTCCGCTTTTTCTGCCATATCTGTCTCCTGTCTCATAATAAACTTTTTTCAAAAAAGGCACAGGGAAGAAGTTCTTCCCCGGTCCTGACCAGATAATCATCCTCTGTCCTGACACAGAAGACTTCCTGTATGTTAAATTCAGTCATCACCTGCCGGCATATTCCGCATGGTGTCGTATATGTGTCACTGCTTCCGGCCACAGCCAGTGCATATATTTTCTTTTCTCCAGCGGCAATCGCTGTCCCTATGGCATTTCTTTCTGCGCAGAGGGACGCGCCATAGGAATTATTTTCCACATTACATCCACCATAGATTGTACCACTTCCGGTAAGGACAGCCGCCCCTACCTTAAAATGTGAATACGGTGCGTAGGCCATGTCTCTGGCCTGCAGAGCCTTCTGAATCAGACTGTTCCGTTCAGTATCAGTCATTTTCCACACGGTTTTCTGTAATGACTCTCTGCAGTCCGCAGGCTCCCAGAATCTCCTCTTCCGCCTTACGCATGGCTTTCTTTTCTTCCGGGTCATAGTGGTCATATCCCAGAATGTGAAGGAATCCATGTACGGCCAGATAAGCCATTTCACGTTCCGTGCTGTGTCCATATTCCTTCGCCTGTTCTACCGCGCGGTCCACATTAATAACAATGTCTCCCAGCGCCTTTTCCTCTTCCGGAAGTTCTTCCTCTTCCCCTTCATTTAACGCAAAGGAAAGTACATCTGTGGGCGCGTCAATATGCCGGTACTGGCGGTTTAATTCATGAATAAGCTTAGCGTCACAGATGAGTACGCTGATTTCTGCGTCTGCCGGTACATGCTGCAGCTCAGCCCCTTTGGTCAGCACAGTATGAATCAGTTTTTCCAACTCTTCATTATAAAAAGATTCATTGTCATAATTAATGGTGATTTCCATGGTGTTCTCCTTTGCTTTTTGCTTTTAATTCAGCTCTCTTTTCATATGCTTTGATAATGGCTGCTACCAGATCATGGCGCACTACGTCATGTTCAGAAAATTGTATGAAGGAAATATCCGGAATATTCTTCAGCACAATCCTTGCATCTGGCAGTCCGCTCCTGGTATGAGGTGGCAGATCAATCTGCGTGATATCTCCATTTATTACCATTTTCGAACGGAACCCCAGACGGGTCAGAAACATCTTCATCTGCTCCACAGTAGTATTCTGCGCCTCATCCAGAATGACAAACGACTTTTCAAGGGTTCTTCCGCGCATATAAGCCAGCGGTGCCACTTCGATGACCCCCTTCTGCTGCAGTTTTTCAAATTCCTCTACGCCAAACATGTCCAGCAAGCCGTCAAACAGCGGACGGAGATAGGGGTTTACCTTTTCCTGCATATCTCCCGGAAGGAATCCCAGCTTTTCGCCAGCCTCCACCGCCGGACGTACCAGAATAATCCGCTGTACATCCCGGTTTCGAAGATAATAGGCCGCCAATGCTACCGCCAGATACGTTTTACCGGTTCCGGCGGGTCCAATCCCAAAAGTAATGGAATTATGACGAATAGCATCTACATACTCTTTCTGCCCAAGCGTTCTCGGATGAATAACCGTTCCGTTGCGTGTTACGTTGACCACGTCATCTTCCATTTCATGGAGTTCTGCCAAGCGGCCAGTGCGAAGTGCTTCCACCACCTGATATACCTGCCGATCTGACAGACGGATATTCTTGTGAAGCATCTGCCTCATTTCATCAACCACGGTCATGAACGCTTCTATTCCCTGCTCGTCCCCGGTTACACGGACCAGATTTCCCCGGCCGCTTACTGTACATCCAAAAGCTTCCCCAGCCAGAGTCAGAAAATGGCTATCCCGCTCCATGAGCTCCTGGGCTTCCCTGTAATCTTCAATAATAAATTCCTTATGCATCAGTTCTGTCATTATTTTTCCTCCGCCGGAGCAAATTGTCTGACTGCAGGACCATTAATATACCGGCACATGGTCCCCTGATATATATTCTTCTGTTCCATCTCTGCGTCAATCATATCCCGCACTACCCACCAGGGTTCGCCACCGTTGACCTTAAGTATGTTCTCTCCCGCGGCACGGCCTACAATACGCTGCATCACTATATCCGGACGGACATAGGCCAGAAACAGAACCACCCGGTGAATATATTCATCCAGAGGAAGAAGTCTCACCCGGCCTGCTTCAAATTCTTCTGCCAGACGGGTCCCTTTTACAACAAACAGAGAATGGAGCTTCACTTCGGTAACCGGAAGGACCGACACCAGCTTGGCCGCTTCCACCACATCCAGGCGGTCATCCCATGGCAGGTCCGCGATAATGTGTGTACACAGGCCAAATCCATACCGGCCGATATGAAGCGCCGCATCTATAAATTCCGCCACGGTGTGGCAGCGGTTCAGAATTGCCAGCGTATGGGCGTTGGCGGACTGCAGCCCCAGTTCTACCGTAATATCCACATGATATGTCTGCCGTATCCGGTCAAGAACCTCCAGATACGCATCATTAATGCAGTCCGGACGGGTGGAAATATCCAGAGCTACAATCCCCTCCACCTGACATGCTTCCTCCATGCTTTTTTCAAAAACATCCAAGGGCATATAGGTGTTGGTAAAGTTCAGAAAATAGGCTATGAATTTCTTTGCCTTGTATTTAGGCCCAATATGCGAAATACCTTCCAGCAGCTGCTCTTTCACCGGAACATCTGCCTTTTTTTCATAGCCGGCCCCTATACTGCCGCAAAAAATACATCCTTCGTCCGATATAAGGCCATCCCTGTTAGGACAGGTTCTGGCCAGAGCTATCGGCACCTTATAAACTTTTTCTCCATATTTTTCCTTTAGCGCGTCGGAAAATGTACGAAATCTGCTCATCAAATCTCCTTTTGCATACTTTATTTTATTATATAATACAGCGAACTTCATGTACACAATCAGCCGGATTCCCTTGCCGGTATCCTGATTTTCTGCGGTATAATAAGATTAAGATATCATACATTCACTCTTACTTTTTTATGGAGGACCTATGATTAAGATTGTAACCGCTCAACTGGATATAATTCCCGGAAATATAAGAAAAAACTGGGAAAACATAGAAAAAGAAATTACCTTTGCCAGAGAACAGAAAGCACAGATTCTAGTCTTCCCAGAGATGTGTCTTTCCGGATATCTCATCGGGGATATGTGGGATCAGCCTGCATTTCTCAGGGAATGCGAAGCCTACAACCAACGCATTATCGATGCCTCATCAAATCTTACCATCATCTGGGGAAATGTAGCTATAGACTGGGAAAAGACTGGCAATGATGGCCGTGTACGCAAATATAATGCCGCCTTTGCTGCCTTTAACAAAAAACTCATCCCTCCGGTAAACAGCAACTGGCCTTATACGGTGAAGACACTGCTCCCCAATTACCGCCAGTTTGATGACCCCCGCTATTTTACCAGCATGGCTGAGCTGGCCGCGGAAAATCATGCTTCCATTGAAAGTACCCTGCAACCATTTGAACTGCCGCTGCCGTACACCAGGGAAACCCTCACCTGCGGTATTCTCCTGTGCGAAGACAGCTGGGATGAAAATTATCCGATTCACCCAATGGAAATCCTCAAAGACAAGGAGGCCCGTCTCTTCATTAATCTGTCGGCTTCCCCATTCACTCTGAGAAAAAATGAAAAGCGTCACCGTATGTTATCCGCCTCTGTACAGAAACTGCATGTCCCTATGCTGTATGTCAATCAGCGGGGAATGCAGAATAACGGAAAGGACTGCTACATCTTTGATGGGCAAAGTGCTGCCTATACAATTTCAGGGGAACTGAGCGGAGAAACCGCTCCCTTTACAGAAGCTCATTCACTTTTCCTCTTCCATCCGGAAACAGGCCATTTATCTATATCCAATCAGACTTCTCTCCCTGCGGCACCTACACTGTGCAGTGCCATGCAGTACGGGGTGGCCTCCTTCCTCCGTTCCATCCATATGGATAAAGTAGTTATCGGTGTTTCCGGAGGTATTGACTCGGCGGTAAATGCAGCACTCTATCGTTCGGTACTCCCGAAGGATAACCTGCTGCTGGTCAACACACCAACCCGTTTCAACTCAGAAACCACAAAAGGCCTTGCCCGCCAGCTGGCAGAAAATCTGGAATGCCCCTATGTGTCCATTCCGATTGGAAACTTTGTTCAGGACACCTGTTCTGCACTGAATAATCTTCCCATTGCCTCTTCTCATGGCGAGACTGCGTTGCAGCTGACCCCATTCATGATGGAAAATATACAGGCCAGAGACCGGTCTTCCCGTATTCTGGCTGCTTTGTCTGCACAGTTCCATGGCATTTTTACCTGCAATGCCAATAAGACAGAGCTTTCCATCGGGTACGGCACACTCTATGGCGATCTGGCCGGTGCCTTTGCCGCGACTGCCGACCTGTGGAAATACCAGATTTACCAGCTTGGCCATGAACTTAATGACTGGTTTGGCCGGGAAGTGATTCCTGAAGCCATATTTACCATCAAACCCAGTGCTGAACTGTCTGACAATCAGGCGGTAGATAAAGGACTCGGCGATCCGCTCATATACGAATATCATGATTACCTGTTAAAGAGCTTTATTGAACCATGGAACCGCGCCTGCCCGGAAGACCTGCTCCGCTGGTATAAGGAAGGCACGCTGAATGAGCATATCGGTACATCGGTAGATGCCTATTCTCTGTTCCCGACTCCATCGGCATTCATTGCCGATCTAGAACGCTGGTGGAACCTTTTTTCCGGATTTGCAGTAGCTAAACGCATCCAGGCCCCTCCTCTTCTGGCCATAAGCCGTCGGTCCTATGGATATGATCTGCGAGAAGCTCAGATGTCTCCATATTATACCGATGCATACCTGAAACTGAAACAGGAAATCCTTGGAAAATAATAAAAGCGCACAAAAATACCAGTAGTACAAAACCTATACTACTGGTATTTTATATTGCATTATGCCTTTCCATCAGAATGGCATGATACATGCATAGCCTCAGTCTTTAAAATACGGTTTGAAAGAAGATTCCTTTGGACGATTGCTTTCCTTATTTTCATGCTTGTCCCGATTATTGTCATAACGTTTTCTGAATCCCCGTCTTTCCCCATTACGTCCAGTCCTGCTCCCATCTCTTCTATGATGGAAGTTGCTTCGATTGCCTCTAAAACCACCGCGGCGTCTCTGCGGCGCATCGGCTGTAATGCGTACCGGAGTAACATCCGGCTGCTTGGTCAGCAGCTTAATCGCAGCGGCCACCAGAGAGGTGGAATCAATATCATTAAGCAGTTCTTCTGCATTTTCCTTGAATTCTTCCAGCCCGGTTCCCTGTGCAGTTTCCGCCAGGCTCGCAATAGCCACCCGCTGATTTTCCTGAATGACTTCAGATAGAGTCGGCATAGCCCTTCTTGGAATTCTTCTGCGGATAGCCCGTTCAATGGCTCTGAACTGGCCCATTTCCCTGGATACGACAAAGGTAATGGCCTTACCTGTATTGCCTGCACGGCCTGTACGACCTACACGGTGTACATAAGTTTCCGGATCCTGCGGCAGGTCAAAGTTATATACATGGGTAACGCCGCTGATATCCAGCCCCCTAGCTGCCACATCAGTAGCTACCAGAATATCGATAGTATTTTCCTTAAACTGACGGATAACACTGTCTCTCTTTGCCTGAGACAGATCCCCGTGAATGCCTTCTGCGGAATACCCGCGCTTCTTCAGCGCTTCGGTCACTTCATCGGCACGTCTCTTGGTTCTGACAAATACAATAGCCAGTTCCGGAGACTGCATATCCAGCAATCTGCACAGCGCATCAAACTTCTGCCTGTCCGGAATTTCCAGATACTGCTGTTCTACCAGATCAATAGTAACGGTAGTCGCTTTAATCTTAATTAATTCCGGATTCTTAAGAAATGAATTAACCAGTTCACGGATTGCCGATGGCATAGTGGCAGAAAACAGCATGGTCTGACGTTCTTCCGGAATAGCCGCCAGAATAGTGCGAATGTCATCGATGAACCCCATATCCACCATTTCATCCGCTTCATCCAGTACCAGAATCTGTACATGGGACAAATCAATGGTGCCTCTCTGCATATGGTCCATCAGACGTCCAGGAGTAGCCACAATGACATTCGGCTTCTTATACAGAGCTCTGAACTGTCTGTTGATATCCTGTCCCCCGTAAATCGGCAGGGCATGAATCGGCAGATACTGCGCCAGATGGTTGATTTCCTCTGCTGACTGAATAGCCAGTTCTCTGGTTGGCGAAAGCACAATGGCCTGCGGTCCCGGTTTGGTTATATCAATATTTTCGAGAATCGGAATCCCAAAGGCAGCGGTCTTGCCGGTACCTGTCTGTGCCTGTCCGATAATATCACGGTGCTGCAGTGTTACAGGAATAGACATTTTCTGAATAGGCGTCGGTTCTTCAAATCCCATATCACTGACTGCTCTGATGATTTCTTCACGGATACCCAAATCAGCAAATGTCACTGTCTTCTGTTCGGTTTCCTGCACAGCTGTTTCATTAACGTTCTTTTCTTCCATAATTGCTCCTTACCGATAATCCCCGATCGGTGGTATACTCCCCGGGTTACACTTACACCAATCATATACTGCCTGTAAAAGCAGGATATGATTCATTATTCAAAGCCATACGCCCAGATTACCCGTTCTTGCTGTCTGTAAATCATTCCATCGCTTCACATCATCCATTTGCGCATGCCAGCTCTGATTCATTTTAAAACACTTAACTTCTCAATTTTATCATAAATTGAAGAATATTGATAATAAATAATAAATAAAAAAACTCTGGATTTCACAATACAGTTCCTGTCAGGGTTTCCTGCAGAAAACCTATCATAAAACCACAGAGCCTTTTTCAATAATCAGTTATTTAAAGAACATACCATAATAGCCACTGAAGAAAATATAAAGGATAATAAATGGCAGACCATATGTCATATATGCCTTTGACCATCCAGGGAATGTCATTCCTGAACCGGTGTTAACTTCCTTATAGAAATTATCCCATCCCCATCCCAGTTTTGTAGTACAGAATGTAAGATATACCAGACTCCCCAGGGGAAGAACATTATCACTGATAATAAAATCTTCCAAATCCAGAATTCCGGAATTGCCTCCCAATGGATGAATCCAGCTCCATACGTTAAATCCAAGGACGCAGGGAAGCGACAGCAGGATGATGGTCGGAATCAGAATGGCGATAACCTTCCCACGTCTTGCCCCGAACAATTCACTGAAACAGGTGGTCAGATTTTCAAAAATAGCGATTACTGTGGAGAACGATGCGAAAATCATGAAAATAAAGAACAGCGCTCCCCAGAACTGACCCAGCGGCATATGGGCAAACACGTTGGGCAGTGAAATGAACAGCAGATTCGGTCCGCTTCCCGGATCCACGCCATAGCTGAAGCAGGCCGGGAATATAATCAGACCAGACATAAAGGCCACGAAGGTATCCAGAGCTATGATCCAGAGTGCTTCTCCCAGCAGACTCTTCTGCTTTCCTATGTAACTGCCAAAGACAGCAAGTGACCCCTGTCCAATGGATAGCGTGAAGAATGCCTGCCCCATAGCGGCAAAAATCGCTTCCGAAACACCATGAGCCTTAAACCGATTCCAGTCAGGCAGCAGATAATATTCCAGACCTTTAGAGGCATTGGGCAGCAACAGAGAGTTTACCGCCAGGACAACCATAAGGATGATCAGCAGAACCATCATTACCTTGGTGATGCGTTCTACCCCTTTCTGTATCCCCATAAGGCATACACAGAAGCAAGCAACCACCGTAAACACCATACATCCGATCATTGTCCCCGGATCGGCCAGGAGTGTGGTAAATACATCCCCTATGGAAGAGGCATTTAACCCATTAAATGTCCCCTTGATCATCTGCAGGAAATAGTACACCATCCATCCGGAAATAGTGGTGTAGAACATCATAAGCAGTGTATTTCCCGCAATGGCTACATACTTATATACATGCCACTTCGTACCCTTTGGTTCCAGTACATCGAAAGAACCGGCTACACTCATACGGCTCCCACGTCCTACCGCGAATTCGCAGAGGACGATAGGCAGTCCCAGAATGATAAGGAACAACAGATAAAATAAAACAAACGTAGCGCCCCCATATTTACCTGTTATATACGGAAAACGCCAGACATTTCCCAGTCCTATGGCACATCCGGCAGATACCAGGATGAACCCCAGACGAGAAGAAAAACCATGCTGCATACTAACCCTCCTATGCTACTTTTTCCTACTGTTAGATGCTTCCAGCCATATGAAATTGTACTGTATGGCAGTACAGGCCAGGTGCCCATCTGCCGTACAACTGAAAATCATCTGGGTAAAGTATAACATATTCAATCGGTGCATTCCATTTTATGCAAATCCGGCATGAATCCCTCCCGGATTTTCCAATCGGTTATCAGCCCGCCAGCATACCATAATAACCCGCAGCAAAAATATAGAGAATCAGCAGAGGCAGCCAGTATGTCATATATTTCTTCACCCATGCTGGAAACCGGATACCTGCCCCGGTATTGACTTCCTGGTAGAAATTATCCCATCCCCATCCGGAAATTCTTGTACAGAAAGCGACATAGATGATAGACCCAGCCGGAAGCAGATTGGAACTTACCAGAAAGTCCTCCAGATCCAGTATTCCTGTACCAGGTCCCAGAGGATGAATACCACTCAGCACATTAAAACTGAGAACACAGGGCATGGACAGCAGAATCATCAGCGGCGCAAGCCAGCGTATAGCCTTTTTCCGTTCCACATTAAGCAGTTCGCAGAAACAGCTGGTAATATTCTCAAACACAGCGATTACACTGGAAAATGCGGCAAAAATCATGAACAGAAAGAACAGTGTACCCCATATCTGCCCCGATGGCATATGAATAAATACATTCGGCAGAGAAAGGAAAAGAAGATTCGGTCCGCTGCCCGGATCAATGCCATAGCTAAAGCAGGCCGGGAAAATGATACATCCTGACATAAGGGCCACAAAAGTATCCAGCAGGATAATCCAGAGAGACTCCCCGAGAAGGCTCTTTTCCTTGCCTATATAGCTTCCGAAAATAGCCAGGGACCCTATCCCCAGAGATAAGGTAAAAAACGCCTGTCCCATAGCCGCAAAAATAACTTCCTGCGGACCATATGCGATAAAACGCTGCCAGTCCGGTTTAAGATAATAGGTCATCCCTTCCCCGGCCCCAGGCAGGGACAGGGAATTAACCACCAGGGCCAGCATGAGCGCCAGCAGGCAAATCATCATCGTCTTGCTGATTCGTTCCACCCCTTTCTGGACCCCCATATAGCACACGCCGAAGCAGGAGACTACTACAAAAATCATATATCCTGCCATAGTCAGCGGGCTCGCCAGAAGCTGGTTGAACACGTCATTCACGCCCTGCACCGAAAGGCCATTAAATGTACCTGACGCCATGTGAAGAAAATAGTAAGCCAGCCATCCGGAAATGGTGGTATAAAACATCATCAGCAGCATATTTCCTGCAATGGCCCCATACTTATAGAGATGCCACCGGGTTCCTTTCGGTTCCAGCACATCAAAAGAAGAGGCAATGCTCTTTCGGCTCCCACGTCCTACCGCCAGCTCACAGAGCATAATCGGCAGTCCCAGTATGGCCAGGAAAAGCAGATAAAAAAGAACAAACATCGCCCCGCCATACCGACCGGTAATATACGGAAATCTCCATACATTACCAAGACCTATGGCACAGCCTGCTGAAACAAGAATAAACCCAAGACGGGATGAAAACTGACTCTGCATCCTATTTATTATCCCCCATATACTGTCCGCCCATGAGAAGGCATCTATGTTAACCTCAATGATTTCTCCAGTATAACACAGTGTGCCGTCGGGACAAACCCGCATTAAAAACCAGCCTCTCTCCTTTTCCGCATAATAAAAGACCGTGAGCTTACACGCCCACGGTCTTTTCCCTGCCCTTTATTTGAAGAACATTCCGTAATATCCAGTAGCAAAAATATACAGAACAATCAGTGGAAGAAGCCATGTCATATAGAAACGGATCCACTTAGGGAACAGTATCCCTTTCCCTGTATTGGCTTCTGTGATGAAATTATTCCATCCCCATCCATAACGGCTGGTGCAGAATACCAGATATACCAGGCTGCCTAAGGGAAGAAGATTGTTGCTTACAAAGAAATCTTCCAGATCCAGAATCATCGATTCTCCTCCCAGAGGATGGATTCCGCTCCAGATATTGAAGCCAAATACGCAGGGCAGAGACAAAATGATGACTATTGGAATGAGCCAGCGGATAACCTTCTTACGATCCGCGCCCAAAAGTTCGCTGAAGCAGGTAGTCAGATTTTCAAATACCGCAATAACGGTAGAGAAAGAAGCAAATACCATAAAGATGAAGAACAGGGCGCCCCAGATCCGGCCGCCTGGCATATGGTTAAATACATTGGGCAGCGATACGAACAGCAGATTCGGACCGCTTCCCGGATCGACACCATAACTGAAGCATGCAGGGAAAATAATCAGCCCGGACATGAGGGCTACAAAGGTGTCCAGGATGATAACCCAGATAGCTTCCCCGGTAAGTCTCTTTTCCTTGCCTATGTAGCTTCCGAAAATAGCCAGCGCGCCTATCCCCAGTGACAGAGTAAAGAATGCCTGTCCCATAGCCGCGAAGATAACTTCCTGCGGGCCATTGGCAATAAAATGCTGCCAGTTGGGAAGCAGATAATAAGCCAGTCCCTTTTCTGCTCCAGGAAGAAGGACAGAATTAACTGCCAGTACAACCAGAAGCACCAGCAGGCAGATCATCATCACCTTGGTGATTCGTTCTACCCCTTTCTGGAATCCCAGATAGCAGATACCAAAGCAGATGACTACGACGGCCATCATATATAACGCCATCGTCAGCGGGTCAGAAAGAAGAGCCCCAAATACATTGCCCACGCCTTCCGCATTAAGGCCATCAAAGCCTCCGGCAATCATCTTGTATACATAGTAAAGCATCCAGCCGGAAATTGTCGTATAGAACATCATAAGCAGCATATTGCCTGCAATGGCCCCATACTTATACCAGTGCCACTTGGTTCCTTTTGGCTCCAGAGCATCGAAGGAACCGGCCACACTCATATGGCTCCCTCGGCCCACCGCGAATTCACATACCATAATCGGCAGCCCCAGAATCGCTAAGAACACCAGGTAAAATAACACAAACATGGCTCCGCCGTATTTTCCTGTAATGTACGGAAATCTCCATACATTGCCAAGCCCTATGGCACAGCCTGCAGAGACAAGTATAAAGCCTAATCGTGATGAAAACTGACCCCGCATATATAATCCTCCCATCCTTCCATTCTGACAAAATCAATACAAATAATTCAATGTAAATTGTGTACAGTATAGCATAAACCGTATAGCAAGTCATCCAGAAATCGTGTAAAAAGCCCAAACCGAAATCTCCTGTAGTTTTCTGATTGGATGCTATAATATGCTTCTTCCCTACACATCTTTCTGAAGCACCTTCATCATCTCATATACAGTAACCAGAGGAAGTCCCACCACATTATCATATGAACCGGTAATGGATTCAACGAGAAGCGTTCCCTTTCCCTGAATTCCATAGCTCCCCGCCTTATCCATCGGTTCCCCTGTGGCAATATATTTTCCGATTTCATCATCTGAAAGTTTCCTGAACGTTACGCTGGTAGTTACCACCTGAAGCAGTTTCCTGCACCCCTTGAGGAGTGCCACCCCTGTCTTTACCTGATGCGTTTTCCCAGAAAGAAAATGAAGCATCTTCCAGGCTGCTTCCTCATCTTCCGGTTTCCCCAGAATTTTTCCATCCAGTGTAACCACGGTATCCGCTCCCAGGACCGGAATGCCGTTTCCAGTCTGTTTCAGCACATCCTCAGCCTTTCCCAGTGCATTTACTGCACAAACCAGATCCGCGCCGGAAAAAGGATTCAGCAGGAAAATCGAATCCCTTTTTCTTCTTTCCCCGGCCTCTGCCGCATCCGACACTTCCTGAAAATGGCTCTTCTTAATCTCCGCGGTCCAGCCAATCTGGTGAATCAGTTCTCTGCGCCTGGGTGACGCAGATGCCAGTATAATCGCTGTCATAAGTATTCCTTTCTGATCCGGTACATATTTCCAATATCCATCAGGCTTTCACTGCCCGCCGGAAAGCCTGTTCCACCGCTTCCGCCTCTGCCTGAAAACTCCCCTGTACCATTTCCGGTCTTCCGCCACCGCGGCCATGCAGTTCTTCATTCAGAAGCTTTCCCACATCCCGCATATTAAGGTCCGCACTTCCCATCACATAATTAACGCTTTCCTTATCCTTTGGCGAAATAATCATCGCGGTTTTCACTTTTCCTTTGGAAATCAGATAGTCACAGAATTTACGGATTTCCACCATGCTCATCCCCGGCTCATTGAAAAATATCACCGGTTCTCCCACAGGAATTGATGTGGCCCGCATGGCATAGTATCGTTCATTCATAGCCTGCATGCGGAATTTCATCGCGTTCATCTCATCCAGCACCCGCTGAAGGGCTTCTCCGGTTTCATAAGGCTTTGCGGAAAGTCTGCAGGAAAATTCTGTATTTAGAAGATGTTTCCTGTCATAGTCCTTCATCGCCCGTCCCCCAAACAGCATTTCCATGCGCACACCATCCTTGTGTCGGGAAACAGAAAGTATTTTCATCAGTCCAATTTCCCCGGTATGCGCCACATGGGTTCCACAGCAGGCACATAAATCGGCTCCCGGATATTCTACCAGACGCACTTTGCCCTTCAGCTCAATCTTGCTGCGATAATCCATGGCCTTTAATTCCTCTTCCGATGGATACAGCTCCCGGCTCTCCGCATCGGTCCAGATATAGGCATTCACTTTATCTTCCAGCTCCATAGCCTCTTCCCAGGTTATCGGACCATTAAAATCCACAGTGACCACTTCATCGTTCATATGAAATCCCACATTATCATAGCCAAACTGAGCATGAACCAACCCTGACAGAATATGTTCACCCGAATGCTGCTGCATATGATCAAAACGACGTTCCCAGTCCAATACTCCGTGAACAGTCATTCCCGGTTCCAGAGGAGCATCAGTAATGTGCAGAATCTCTCCATTCCGTCTCTTTACATCCAGGACATTGACCTGCCCCAAGGTGCCCCGGTCAGCCGGCTGTCCACCGCCTTCCGGATAAAAAGCGGTATCGGAAAGGACGACTTCGTACCCCTTTTTCCCTTTCTGACAACTTATGACCTCCGCGTCAAACTCCCGGGCATATTCATCTCTGTAAAACAATTCATTCATTTCTTCCATAGGATTAGACCTCCGGCATGTATTTTTATATGTATCATGTTACCATATGCTGCCGCCGGTTATCGACTGTAAAACCTAGCAGGCAGTTTTTCCCTACCAAGGTCAGGAAGCATATCTATATAAAAAGAAACCTTCAAAGGAAAAATCCGCAGTACTCATTTTCCCTGCAGATTCCGTCAGAAGGTTTCCTTTCACTGCCCATTATTTACCTGTTCTGGTTTCCTGAATCAGTTCTTCCGGCGAAGATACTATATGAGACGCGCCAGCCTGTACCAGACATTGTCTGCTCCGGTATCCCCAATCCACCGCAACAGGCCTTACTCCGGCCCGGATGGCCGTTAGCACATCTACATCCGAATCTCCTGAATAGATAACTTCCTCTCTTCTCAATCCCAGTTCTTCCACTATACAGCGCAGTCTGGTCGGATCCGGCTTTCTTGGAAAATCATCCCTCGCCCCGGCTTCCACGGAAAAGATTCCCGGGAAAAACCGTTCACACAGAGAAATCACCGCTTCTTCCGCCTTGTTAGACAATACCCCAAGTACATACCCCTGTTCCTTCAGCTGATGCAGCATGTCCACAATTCCCGGGTAGGGATGTGTCTCATTGTCAGCATGCTGTACATAGTGATCATAAAATACACGGCAGGCCTTTTCGTATACATCTTCCGGTGCTCCATCCGGAAGGGCATCCCGGATCAGCCGGGGAATACCATAACCTACAAAACCCCTTACTTCCTCCATAGTGTGCACAGGATATCCTGTCGCTTCCATAGCCGCATTCACCGAGTTCTTTAAATCCGGCAATGAATTCAGAAGTGTCCCATCCATATCAAAAATCACAGCTTTAATCATAGATTATCCTTTCCGCTGCCGGCCCTCCCGCAGCCTCGTCCCTGTCAGCCGGCTTCTGCTAATTAGTCATAATTTCTTCTTGCATCTCATTATATATGCTTCCTGCTATTTTTCAAAATGTATATAAATATGCATTTTAATCTATATGTAATAAATTTTTATAACCTTTTGTTTGTTTTTATTTATTTTTGTGATATAATTCTTTGTGGGAAGAGTTTTCCATTTTCAGATATCTCCCATGAAAAAACCATCCTAAATGGAGATAGGATGGTTTTTTTATTTTGTTTTTCCTGTTTTTCCAAAGACATATTATAATAAGAGGAAAGCCAAGTGACATAAGGGAGGGCATATTCATGATTTGTAAACATTGTGGAGCTGAAATTCCGGAAGGAAGCCGTTTTTGTATTTACTGTGGAAAAAAGCTGGAAGATTCACTGTTCGTCGCCGATGATCAGACCCAGATCCGCCAGCCGGTCCCCACTCCATCTTCCCATTGGGCAGATGAATCACCGGAAGCGCAGGAAGCACCATACACGGAAATCACAGACGCTGACGATGAACTTATTACACTGCGGAAACATATGAAAATCGGCGCCATACTGATGGGAATCTATGTGTTCCTCACCGCCGGGTTCATCGTTTATCAGATGATGTGCAATAAATCTCTTGCATCAGAAGTAACCCTTCTCCGTCAGCAGAATATACAGCAGGCTGCTGATATTGCCACATTGAAAGAAGATATCAAAAACCTGAAGGATGATTTATCCGATGCACAGACACAGGCTCAGAATGCGCAGGACGAAGCAGCTGAAGCCCGCCAGAACCTTAAAAAGGCACAGCAGGCCGCCCAGAATGCCAATGATGTACTTGACTATATCCTGAGCTGGTAACAGGCACAGACTTTTCCACCGCATTTCATTACTCTGCCTGACAGGCTGGGTCGGGCAATCTCCCGGTAACCGGCCATACCAGAAGAAGCGGCAGTGAACTGAGAATATACTTCCCGTTCACTGCCGCTTCTTTTAGTCTTTATTCCCTGCTCTGTTTCAATAAACGGATTTCCTCATCCGTCAGTTTCCTGTACTGTCCCTCCTGCAGGTTCGGATCCAGTTCCAGAGAACCCATCCGGATACGCTGCAAATAGATGACTTCCTTGCCGATGGCATGAAACATCTTCTTAATCTGATGATATTTTCCTTCCTGAATCACCACAGTAATTTCAGTGACCCCATCGGGCAAATCCTGTCCCGGTGCGTTACTCATCGCCAGATCCCGGAAGTCTGCTTCCGCCGGTATCTCCCGGTATGCCTTAATTTTCAGTTGGGCCGGAAGTGCCCGGAACCCCTCTTCTATAAACAATCCTCTGGCAAAGGCCTTCACATCATTTTCAGTTACTTTGCCGCTGACCCTGGCCAAGTATTCCTTATCCACATGATGTTTCGGTGACAGCAGCTGATGGTTCAGCTGCCCATCGTTGGTTATGAGCAGCAAACCCACCGTATCCTTATCCAGACGGCCCACCGGAGAAATATCCTTTCGATGTTCCCCTGCCATTAAATCCAGCACGGTTTCCTGCCGCGCATCTTCCGTCGCCGTGATAACTCCCCGCGGCTTGTTCATCATGTAATATTCATATTCATTGTATACAACGGGAATTCCGGCCAGGACAATATCTGATGTCTTTGTCACAGCGGTTCCCGGATCCTTCACCGTAACGCCGTCCACCGTAACCAGACCTTTACGTATCAGCTGCTTCAGCTCTTTACGGGTTCCCTGATTCATATCCGCTAAAAATTTATCCAGTCTCATGTATTTCTCCTTAATATAGTACCCTGTACGTTCCCACCGGGTTTCCGGTTCCTTTCCCGGAGCGGCAGAACCTGTACATGCCGCCGATAAAACCGTCACTATCTGATAATAAAAATATTTCCATCAAAATCAATGATTTGTTCTTCCTTCATCCGAGTAAGTTCCCTTGTCATAGCGCTGCGGTTAGCCCCTATAAACTCCGCCATTTCTGTACGGGATAACGGCAAATGAATATACCTTGATTTCTGATGCTGCGCAATCATGGAAATATATGACATAATCTTTTCCCGAAGTGTGGGTCTGGACATGATTTCTATCTTTTCCATAAGCTGAAAGTTTTTCTTTCCCATACACTCAAACAGATTGCTCAGCAGCCGGTGATGTTCCTCATCGCCGCAGCAGTCATGTACAATCTGCTCAAAACGGATAAAGACAACCTCTGTATCTGCGGCTGCCTCAAAAAAAGTATATGAGCTCTTCTCCTGCCGGACCGCAAAAGATTCTCCAAACAGTTCCCCGCGGGACATATAGGCAATCAACGTCTTACGCCCCCATACATCATATTTCAGCATATGCACACTGCCCGACAGGATAACACCTATAGCTCCCGCGGTCTCACCGGCGGAAATAAGGGTTTCTCCCTTCTTATATTCTCTGCCATGCGCCCCTACCGCCTGGAGAAGAGGACAAATCCGATGCTCCGGTATTCCCCGGAAAAGTGGAATCCCCCGGTATTTATCCATATCCATCAGCATATATATCACCATCCAATGCTCAATTCAACTGGCTTATGTTCTTATACCATACCTGATTTTTGTTGCCCATGCAACAGTAAATAACCCCCTGTCTCCATATAATGAAAATACAAATCAAACCTGCAGATTGAGGAGGTAAAATAATATGACAACAATATACGGAAAGGTGTTTTCCCTGGTGGAGGAAAATCCCCCGATTTCAGGATGCACCACTTCAGAAACACTTATGAACGGATCCGATTTTTCCGTAGTTTCCCTGGCCTTGGGTGAAGGGACTGGAATCAGCGATACCATTTATGACATTCCCCGTCTCTGGATTTCCTTCCATGGCTCGCTGGAAGTCAATGGAAAATCATTGCCTGCGGGAAGCCTGTATGCAGTACCGCTGAGTACACCAGTCAGCATCCAGGCAGGAGAAGACAGCGTGTATGAAGAAATTATCCTTCCTCAGGGAACTTTCATGAAAAATGTTATCCAGGATGGGGAAATAAAGTCCCTGAAAGACCTGATTCCTTCCGGAAAAGGTAAGATCATAAATCGTGACCTTGTCGACAGCGACACCATCATGATGGCCGCCCTGTCCATGGACGCCGGCTGTGCGCTTCCTGCCCACGCGGCGCCGGGAGAAGCGCTGATTACCGTGCTGGACGGAGAAGGTGTCATGATGTACGAAGGAACCGACCATCCAATCCACGCCGGAGAATCCTTCCGCATGGCCAAAGGCGGCCGCCATGCCGTTAAGGCGGTAACCCCATTCAAGATGCTGCTGATTCTGGAAAAAGAAAAGAGATAAACAATAAAGAGGCCATGTATATCATGACCTCTTTATTGTTTATCCCTCTGAATAACACATCGGAATTTTCAATTCGTGAATCACATCACTCTCAAACTGTCT
>NZ_FMXA01000009.1:45931-76026 GCF_900103425.1 Dialister histaminiformans
ATTAAGGTTCTCTGCAAGTGGATACACCCCACCGGGTGTCGTGATTCCATTAGAATATCTGACAAAGATCTTTGTCAATAATAAACCAGCTTTCTCCTTTTATCTTATCATATTCCCTCCCTTCCATTAGCATTACTGGTATTTTCTCATCCAGTATAGTTCGATAAAACTCTTCTAACTGTGCATCATCCAGATATGCTCGGAACTGATTGAATATAAAAAGAGCAGGCCCTATCAATTCTGTACAGATTTTCATATATTCGACCATTCGTTCTACCAGACTGAGCCCCTCTTCATCAACTTGCAGGTTAACCGCCTTAAAAAACAATTTAATATCCGGATCCCAATCATAACAAACCGGAACAGAAATCTCCTGCTGCAACTCTTCGACGTACTGTAATACCGTTGCAATAATCTGATTTGTTTTCTTGTAATAAGCTTCCGATAAACCTGCGTTCTGAAAGCATTCATACAACTTTTTTAGTATCTGTCGATTTTCAAAATCAATATCCCATGGTGAATTTATAAACACAGCATTTTTCTTTATTTCCAGTTCTTTTTCATCCTCATAAAGTACAAATCGACCTTCTCCGGATATTGTCTGCTGATATAGTTCATTTGTCATTTCATAAAAATATTCTGCATTCTCAATAGCCATAACAGGTATATGTTCATCATCAAAAATAACCGGTGTTTCCCATTCCGGATGTACAAGTTTCACAATATCACCAACCGTTCGTCTGACTCTACAATCTCCTCCTGCTTCTCCCCCGCCACCAATTCAATCTGTGCATACTGCTTTTCTGTAATCATCATCATCTGAATAAGTCCTTTACCCGTTCCTTCGCGTCTTACTTTATTCATTACCGCTTTAGCTACAGAAACATTAGGAACGATCTTACTGTAAACAGATTCCTGCATCATCACAAATCCATTCCGAATCAGAAATTTCCGGAAATGGATATATGCTTTTCTTTCTGCTGAAGAAGAAACAGGCATGTCAAATAACACCAAAACACGCATAAATCTACTTCCCATGAATCACTTCATACCTTTTAATTAACTCCGGTTTTCCTTCATTAACTGCATGTATCACACTTCTGCAGTAAATTCCAATTGCCTGCATTACTGTCCTTTCTTTCTGTGCAATATACACCTTGTCATTAAGGATATTAATTAATCGTTCTTTTTCCTCTTTTCCTACCATTTTGGGTTTAAGTTCCATCACTACCTCATCCACGAGTGGGCGAAAGGGCTCCATTAAATCACATCCCAGATTAAAGGGATTATAAGTATTATCATGGAATATTCCCAGTTTTGTACTGTATCCTGTACTTACGATTTCCCTATTGCATGCAGAAAGTAATATGGCATATCCATAATTCATCGCTCCATTCACTGCACCTTCATTGTTTCTAGAAAAAGTATTTCCCCAGAGCGCACCAAAGTATACTTTTGCCGCAAATCCTTCTCTGTTCGTATCATCTCCCGGTTCCACCTGCGTTTCATAAGTTTTCAGCAGTTCCGATTCCCGTTGTTTCCCATGGTTACCCAAAACATCGGCCTGCTTGTGTATCTTATCCATAACAATAGACTGCCAGACACTTCTTTTATCAGCCAAATTCCAATGAATTTGTGTCCTGAGACAACAGCTGGCATCTACGGTTCCAGCATAACTCAGCAGTTCTCCTTCTGGATTACGTTTTTCATCACAGAAAATAACCTTTATTTTACGTTTCATACATTCATGCAGCCAGGCGGCTGTCAGGGAAACGGCCGTGGAATCAACCATCACTGTTTCAATTTCATCCATAAATACTTTATGCGTCTCCATTCCCCTGATAACCATATAGCCAAGACTATAACTTATTTTGGCCCGTTTAGTAACTACTATAATCCTCCATCCCATCATTCCTCCTTATAGGGTGCCAGACGGACCTTTTTCTCAAAAAAGCCTGTTACTGACTGATTAATAAGGTAAATCTCATCTGAATCTGACAGATTCTTTGATTGAGTCAACACCCCTGCCTGTTGAGCTCCATCAATCGAGCTCAAATTCGATGCAACCGAATTACACTGAAATAAGTGCAGTATTTCTCCTAAAACTTTACATTTCTTTTCTTCGGTGAGCTCTTTATACTTGGGTTCACCTCTTTCCAGCACCTCGCTCATTTTAGATAAGCGTCCATTATACACTGTATTCTTTGCTTTATTTCGGAATGCATCATATAACGTTTTAAGATCTTCTGATTTTATCTTATAATACGTAAGTTTTTCATTAGGATTTTCCTTATTCCGTTTTATAAATTTTAAGACTCTTTTCAGTATCTGAGTTTCTTTTTCTGAAAGGATCAGCTGTTCCGCATTTTTTACGGCATATCTTTTATTAGTCTTTCCTGTAATGTTTACTCTGAACCCATTAACTGACAATAATGACTGAAGTGGTATTTTATCTATTTTTACTTTAGGTGCATGCAGTCCCTTTCCTTCCTTAGCCCAAAGTGTTGTGCAATAAGCTTCCTTGTCCTGTACAGTCTGCAACTTGCCTGTCAGATAAAGCGGAACAGATTCCAGAATATATTTTGGTTCATTCTCCCTATCCAGGCCTTCAACGTACATCATGTAAGCTATTGTTGCCTTGTTATATCCTCCATATTTCTTTATATCTGAACACTCTGTCTTCCCCTGTTTAACGGGTACCTGTCCTTTTCCTGCCTTCATCAGATTAATATCAAACAACTTTCCGTGGCCCATATACGTCATCTGAGTGAACAGTATATTGTTCCTCTTCATCCATTTCCTTACTATGCCTATCGTGCCTTCTTTCCCTGGAATAATGTTTCCATCTGAATCTCTTTGTGGTGGAATCCATGCTACTATGCCATTACGTTCAATGCGATGTTCGCACATACTTGCCATATTCAGCGTATATTGTTCATTGCCCTCTTTTATAAACCAGCCTGGGTTGGATGTAAATTTGGTATTATACATGTTTCCCACAATAATATTGATATATGCATCTTTGGCATGATGATAATCATTCAGTTCTCTGACTTTTACAAAGTCCCAGCAATGACGAAATTCGGCTGCAGCTTTTGCCTTACAATAAACAATCTGCGTCCCCGGAAGTGCATGCTTTAATATCTCGGCCACTGCCTTTGTACTCTGTCTTGTTTCTACCAACTGTCTCCCTACAAAATCAGCTAATTCCTCCACTGTCAAAGGTGTTGCCCGCACCAGGCGATCATATTTTTTTCTACTGATTAGCCCTTTGTCCAACAGGACTTTCCAGAATCCCTTGTGGCGTTTCCTTATTTCTGAAGAAATCGGATAATTATCCCCTTTCTCTGCGTTTTTCCACCTTTCTACTAATACTCTGTTATCCAAACTATCATCTGCCGTTTTTGATCTGGGATAAATATGATCGATATCATATTCATTTTTATCCCACAATGACTGAATATCAATCGGTTTTCCGGTATACATAGACTTTCCCATCTGCGTGTAATACAAATACAATCTGTCACTTCGTAAGTCAGCATCTGTCCGTTTATTGATGTCGTCAGCCCAGTTTCTTGTATCTTCTTTGCAATTCTCATATAAAGCTACTAACCGCTCTTTTCTGGATTTTTTGCGACCCTCTTTTGCTACTGTTCCTCTCGCCATTTCAATAAACACCTTTTCAGGAGCCGTTCCCATAATATGCTGAATTTCCTTAACGATTTTTAGTGCCTGCCAGATAGGACGCTTTACTGCTGGAGATATATTTAGTTTATTTATAGTCGAATAGGTTAATTTTTCTTCCCCATAATTTTTTTCATTGGCTGTTTCAACGGCTGCTCTGTATCCATAGGAATTTCCCATGATTTCCATAAGGTTATAACTGGTTTTCATTAATGCCGTAATGATATTCATTATTTCCCCCGTTGATACATCTACCAACGGTTTTTTCTCAGGAATAATTTCAGTAAGGAACTCACGGGAAAGTCGTCCCCATCCTCTGTATTTAAGTCTCACTAAATCTTTTAACTGGTCCTTTGTTACCTCCGGCACAATCTTTTTCAACACCTTTTGCAGCATGGTCTTATCCATACTGAAAAGAGTAATCGCCTTGATTATTCTTTCCTCAGTTTCTCTATCCAGAGAATTTTGAAATATCCGATTCATATCTATCCAAGGGGCCAGGGATTCTTTAAAATCTCCATCGATTCCATGAATTACGGATGCCTCTTCTGCATCTATTCCCTCACGTATTAAAAACTGAGAAAATTTTTTAAGAGTTACTTTTTTATGCTTCAAAAACAATTCATTCCAGATTTTTTCTTTGAGTTCCAGAGTCAATTTCTGGTCAGCATATCCAACACGTACATTATTAAGTGTATTAAGCAACATGTATTCTGTATAAAGCAGTGAATTCTTCGGTAATACGTCTTTACCAATCAGATAAGTGCATTTATTGGTCATTCGTCCAATAAATATTCTGGCACTTGCTTCTTCATCAATATAATCTTTGAAATTCCACGGAGTAATCGAGCCATCCTTCAAATGTGCAGCCCATGCATATGGAGAATGTCCATTTAAGGGGCCTACATAAAAAGGCACCCTAAACGTAAGAAGCATATGAATCTTTTCCGCCACCGTTCCATATCCATCTTTCTGCTTTAAAAATGGCAAATATGACTCTGCCTTATTTAAAATACATTTCAATTCATATTCATTAAGCTGGTAAGGAATGATTCCATTGACTTTAGTTACTGCTTTAGGCAAGAATTCATTTCGTTCCAGCTCCTTCAATACATATTCTTTATCCTCAGAATCAGGTAATTTCTTAACTAATTGTTTTAATTCTTTGAAAAAATCAGCCGAATCAGTCTTTTTTTCTATAACTACCTTTTCATTTTTCACCTTACACATCCCTATATAGGCGCTATAGCTGGATTTTCCTGTACCTTTAAACATGGCATTATATTCTTCCGGATTCTTCTTAAGTAACCGTTTTAAAATTTTCAAATCCTTTTTGTGCTTTTCATATCTGGCAATTCTAGCTTCCGAAATTGTGCTTGCATCTCCCATCAGTTCATTCAGTAATGACCAGTCATATAATTCTTTGGTTGCCTGTATAAGATTCCACTGATCATCCGCTAATCCGTCTTGCAATGCACTTTCAAGTTCATCATATCCGTCAGAAAAACTAAAACTATTCACTTCCGAATCTGTTAATTGTTCTTCCGCAAACAGAACAGAAAGTTTTCCCTTTCCGCCTGTCAAAAATTTCATCAGTTCCTTAAGCTGCTTATTTCCCTTGATTTCAAAACAGTTCTCTAAATATCTTCTTTTTTCGCTACTCGAAAGATCTTTGTTAGCAAGAATTTGCTGTACTTCCTTACTCTGCCCAGGAGTTAAAACAAAATCTAAGCCATCCTGCACTGCTTCCTCAAAACGGTAATAATATGGCTCAAATTCCCCTTTAAGATTTCCATTTATACGCAATGAATCCCGTAGAAAATGGCCACGATGTTTTATAATATGGTGAATCGCCAGATAAACTAAACGTACATCAAAAGGTTTATTTTCCGTCATGAGTGCATAGCGTAAATGATATATAGTCGGATACTTTTTATGGTAGGTTTTATCCGTAAAATCTTCATCATTAAATAATGAGTTTGTCTGTTTAACTTTTTTATCCTCTTCCCAGAGATTGCTTTCATTCAGGCGCGCAAAAAATCCAGGATCCACTTTACTTATTTCCGGTGCAAACAGTTCCTGTAATAAATCAATACGATGTGCACGTCTCTGCGTTCTGCGCCTGGCTGCTCTATGCAATCTACGATCTTTTGCTGTGCTTGCCTCATCAAACAGCCGGACTCCCCAAAGCGCTTTCCCTGCCTTCTTAATAATGTTGTATTCAGGATCTGTTACTGCCCATCCTACAGAACTGGTTCCCATATCTAATCCAATAAAGTATTCTCTTCTCGTTTCTGCAGCCATTTGACTTCCACCCTTTATTTAATATAAAATACATATAACAGATGTTTAACCATCATCTGAATCACATCACAAGTTCAAATAAAAATTTATTCAAACCGTCATTTCGATGACCTCCATGTGTATGGAACTAAGTAACAATTCTGCGGAATTGTTACTTTTTTATTGCACCGTTTGTTTATCATTATAAACTATATATAATAATTTTTGTAAATTATTTTCTATCTCTATGATACAACCTAACATGAGTAAAAAAACTCACATTATGCTCATGCTAAAAAAAACAGCCACGTAGTGGATTATCTACTGCTGATAATCCACTGTGTGGCTGTTTAATTCATTCGATTCTTAAAAATCTTCCCCTGCTCAGGCATCGCTTCTTGCGAAGGAGTTCTTCATACCATTGCTGGCGGTATAAAGAACATTGCCCAGGGTCCGGGTGGTTTCTTCTCTGGCAATGGAGGCCATTTCCTCATTAGCCGCTTCCAGGAATGCGTGAACATCTGTTGGATGTTCTGCCGCAAATTTTCTGTCAGTTCGAATAATGAATTCATGACCTTTACTATGCATAGTATTCTGATATCTTTCAATATGAATAGCACTGGTATTAAAATGCGCATCGGCCAGTGCGCCGATCAGACGGTTAGCCCAGTAGAAATTATCGGTGGTGACCTTTTCTGTGGTATTGGCCAGATAGTCCGGAGTTCTGGTTACATTGGCATAAAATGGCACGAAGGCATTAAACACATTAGAGCCTTCGGCAATCCATTCTACCGCCATGATTTCTTCCGGCATATATGGGCGGAGCTGTGTCAGTGCCACGAAATTGGTTCGATTGATACCGATGGCGCGATATTTATTTCTTTCGCTGTTTTCCCCATGTTTGCCATATGGATCATAAGAGGTTCCCTGATAATGGGCGGAAAGTACATATTTTACATCTTCCACGGTAATCAGTTTTTCCGGCACCATGCTCCATGGCAGGGTATCTGATTCCGGAGCAAAGCCGGTTTCCTTTTCTTTTCTGCAGAGCTGTGGATTCAGCGTGCGCAGCATAAACCAGGCGCGGCAGGTGTTATAAGTATGATCCGAATCATCATGGCTGCCAAAAGCGGCCCGGGTATCAAAATGTTGTTCATCGGCCAGGGAATACCCTTCCTCATGCGGTGTCAGATTCAGATGATTTTCCGTAACAAATTCCACCAGATCAGCTGAACACATATGCTCGTTCTGCTCTCCCAGTGCATCGGTGAAATCGAAGGAATCAATGCCCAGCTGATTAGGAACTACTACATAGCTGTTATCCGGTACCTTTTTGGCCATCCAGTGATGTCCTCCAATGGACTCAAACCACCAGATTTCATCTTTATCCTGGAATCCGATGCCGTTCATTTCATAGGTGCCGAACTGTTCATGCAGCTTACCAAGGCGGATTACCCCTTCCCGTGCGGAATGAATGTACGGCAACACAATGGTCAGATAATCTTCTTCACCGATTCCTCCTTTTACCAGCGGGTCAGCACCCAGCACTCTCGGATTAGAGGTTATCGTTTCTGTTTCTGACATAGCCACATTGACTTCATTGATACCGGCTTCGCCCCACACCCCCTGGGTGGACGGAGCATCCGGCATGGACGTATACCTCATAGGGTTGTCCGGAAGTTCTATTTCCACTTTGGAAATTTTAGACACATAATGTCTCGGCTGATCTTTCGGATTAATTACCGTAAATTTTTTAGAAGTAAATACCCCCGACGGAGAATCCTCATTGCGGGCCATCATAGTGGATCCGTCATAGGAAGCATTTTTACCTACAAGAATGGTTGTACATGGCATAACTGTTCCTCCTTCATACGTTTATATTCTATTTCTTATTTTAACACACCGGAGTCTAAGAAAATCATGGTTCGTATTGGAACAAATGTTCTTTATGTGGTAGAATATTTTCATATAGAACTTTTGTTCGTGGCGAAAGGCGGGATCAGGATTGCCCTTATGTACCTATGTCTGTATTGATTTAAAGAGTTTTTATGCCTCCGTGGAATGTGTGGACAGAGGACTGGATCCCTTTTCTACCAATCTGGTAGTAGCTGATCCGTCACGAGGAAAAGGCGCGCTCTGTCTTGCCATTTCCCCTGCCATGAAAGCGCTGGGGGTACGCAACCGCTGCCGCCTGTTTGAAATTCCCGCCCATATGCGCTACATCACCGCCATACCCAGAATGCAGCATTATATCGATGTATCCGCTGAGATTTATGGCATATATCTGCAGATGATTGCCCCGGAAGATATCTACGTGTATTCCATCGATGAATGTTTTATCAACATAGCTCCCTATCTCCATCTGTACAAGAAGACCCCCAGGGAAATGGCCGTCTTCCTCATGGATACTGTCCGCAGAAAAACGGGAATCTGTGCTACTGCAGGAATAGGCACTAATCTATTTCTGGCTAAAGTGGCCATGGATATTATTGCGAAGCATGTGGACAGCCATATTGGTCTGCTTACAGAGAAAAGTTTCCAGAAAACCCTGTGGCATCACCGCCCTATCACCGATATATGGAATATTGGTAAAGGAATTGCCCGTCGTCTGGAAAAATATGGTGTTTTTGATCTGTACGGTGTCACCCTCCTCCCCAAATCCCTGCTCTATAAGGAATTTGGGTGTAATGCCCAGTTCCTCATTGACCATGCCTGGGGCCGAGAATCCTGCACGCTGGCCGATATTCATTCCTATCAGCCGGAATCCCACTCCCTGTCCAACAGTCAGATCTTATTTTCAGACTATACCGCGGAAGATGCCGGCCTGCTTGTCCATGAAATGAGCCGTGTACTTATCGATGAGCTGCTGGAGAAAGAACTGGCTACCCAGGCTATATCCCTTCACATAGGTTACAGCCACGACGAAGCTCTCTCTTCCGGAGGCACCAGAAGACTTGCCTCCTATACCGATGTTCCCAGCATCATCACCAGCGCCTTTACTCAGCTTTACCATGATAAGGTCCGGCGTCTGTTCCCCATACGCCGGCTAAGCCTTTCTCTGGATCAGGTCATACCCGCCGCCAATGTGCCTGTCCAGTTAAGTTTATTTGAAAACACAGAGCAGGAAGATAAAGAACGGATAAGGGAAAAGGCTATAATTTCCATAAAAAGACGCTTTGGAAAAAATGCCATCCTGCGCGGTACTGACTTACTCCCCCAGTCCACCGCAAGAAAACGAAATACTCTGATAGGCGGTCATAATGCGGGACTGTGCAAGCCATAGCATAAGAAAGTGAGGTGAATCCTTTGAAAAATAATCGAGCCAGACAATTTCTTCCTTTCAACGGACTGCGAGGTTTTACAGAACAGTTGAAAAAGCAGGAAGAACATTTCGAAGAAGAACTGCCCCTTACCGATGATGAAGCAGAATCTTTAAACCATATAGTCCCCCGGCTTACCCGAGGCAGCCTTATCCACATCCGTTACTATCATCTGAATCAATACAAAACCCTGCAGGGTTACCTGCAGGGCATAGATACTGTTCACCAGATTCTCCATCTGTGCGGTCAGTCTATTTCTTTTTCACACATAAAAAGTATCCAGCTTTGTTCAAACAAAGAAAACTGTCAATAGTAAATACAGTAAATCTGTATCTGGGACTCACTTCCCCGGTGCTGTAGAAACAGAAAATTTATATTCCGGTTTTCCCTGGAAATCATCAGATGATTATTACTTCCCATATGTCCTTATATCCTGGCCTCTGATGATATGGACTCCTTCGGGCTGTTCTTCTCCAGCGCGCTCCATCGCCGCTGCCACCACCTCTGTCTTCATGGGATTCCAGTTTCGGAAGCACCCAAACCGGTTGCACAGCTGAATCAATGCCACAAGTAGCGGTTCCGTTATTCTCTTTGTCTTTTTCCTTATAAGAGCCGGTGGCTGCATAATGACCAAAGAAGGAAATTCCAGCTGCTGCATAGCCTTCTCCAGTTGCCCTTTCATGGACATATAAAAGTAACTGCTTTTTGCATCTGCCCCCAATGACGAGACCAGAACCAGCTCCCGCACTCCGTTTCGTCTGGCTGCTCTGGCAAATTCATACTGATAATCATAATCCACACGCCATTGCGCATCCTTGCTGCCCGCTTGCTTTCTGGATGTTCCCAGTGCGGAAAACAGGACATCTCCTTTTACCAAACCTTCCCATGCCTTCGGGTTTTCAAAATCTATGATATGTTCCTTAATCCGGCTATCCCTTAGTCCACAGGACCGCCTCACAAAGATATGTATTTCTTCCCAGCAGTCATGCTGCAGTAACTCGCTGACCAGATCACGCCCCACCGCACCTGTGGCCCCTATCACTAATGCTTTCATATATACCTCATAATTTTCACAAACTTTTCCTGTATTATTGCTTTATTATTGTATGGGCACCGAGGCATCCATGTCAAACTGGTATCCAAGTACTTTAGATAACCACCATTGGATGATGATATATCCCCAATTTCAGAATATATCACTCCGGCTTTTCTCAGATATTTCCATCAGCAAATTGCTGTCTTTTCTTCGTCCAGTTTCTTTAAAAACTGACTTACACAGGCGAGTCCATTTTTTTATGTTCACTTTCAAATGCATATCCCAGACGTAAGGAATATTCAATGTCAAAGCAACTCCCTGGAACAAGAAGTGTTTTGTACTCATTCATCAGTCTGTCACAAAATTCACGACTGCCAATATCAAAATCATAATACAAAAGAGTTGTTGTGCCTGCGGTTTATACCATGAAATATGTGGCTCTTCCTCTACCCATTGCTCCAGTATTTTTAAATTTTTAATGTATGCTCCTGCCACCTTTGCAATATTTACTATATTTATCAGCCCATTTTTGTCCATAAGTGAGCCGAATGGATTATCAGGGTTATTCACCACGATTAATTTTGTTTTTTGTTAACGAGTGATTTTAACTGATACGTACCCCCTTTACTGGACAATTAGTAAAAGGGGGACATATCAGATCAGCCCTCAGTGGTCACTAAACTTTTTTCATAGTGATAAATAGCCTATACCCCAGAATGTATCCATTGTATTTTTTATATCATCTTATATCCATCCGCTCAAAGTGATGTGGCCAAAAAGTTAGATGAAATAGTATCAAAATAGTATCACCCGCAAATTAAAAAGTCTGAAAAGCCAGATTCTATCGAGCTTTTCAGACTTTTATTAATTATTCCCATTCAATAGTGGACGGCGGCTTAGAAGTTACATCGTAAACTACACGGTTTACCCCCTTAACTTCGTTGCAGATTCTGCGGCTCATTTCATCCAGAACTTCCCATGGGAAATGGAAATAATCTGCAGTCATACCATCGGAACTGGTAACTGCACGAATTCCTACGGTATAATCATAGGTTCGTTCATCCCCCTGTACGCCGACGCTGCGAATTGCTGCCGGAAGTACAGCGAAAGACTGCCAGATATCATTATAGAGGCCGCGCTGTTTGATTACATCGCGGACAATGAAATCGGCACGACGGAGAATGTCCAGTCTTTCCGGAGTGATTTCCCCGATAATGCGGATAGCAAGACCCGGGCCCGGGAATGGCTGACGGTTGATAACTTCTTCCGGAAGTCCCAGTTCACGCCCCAGCTGACGAACTTCATCCTTGAACAATTCACGCAGCGGTTCAATAAGGCTGAACTTCATATCCTTCGGAAGACCGCCTACATTGTGGTGAGACTTAATGGTAGAAGCAGTGGCTGTACCAGATTCCACTACATCCGGATACAGTGTGCCCTGTACCAGGAATTTTACATCTGGAATCTTGTTAGCTTCTTCCTGGAATGTATGAATAAATTCCGCACCAATGGTCTTACGCTTCTTTTCCGGTTCAGTTACACCCTTGAGGAGATCCATAAAGTGTTTGGACGCATCAATATGAACCAGTTTCATGTTGAACTTGTTTGTGAATGTATCCACTACCTGTTCAGCTTCACCCAGACGCAGGAATCCGTGATCTACGAATACGCAGGTCAGCTGATCTCCGATAGCCTTGTGAACCAGTACAGCGGCAACAGAGGAATCCACACCACCGGATAACGCACAGATTACATTATGATTGCCAACCTGTTCACGAATACTCTTTACTGCAATATCGATATAGTTGCCCATGGACCAACCGCCCTGGCAGCCGGCAATTTCAAAAAGGAAATTCTTGAGCATAGTGGTGCCTTCCGGAGTATGTACTACTTCCGGATGGAACTGCACACCATAAATGCGTCTTGCTTCATCAGCAACCGCTGCGGTCGGGGTCAGATCGGTATGTCCTGCTAAACCAAAGCCGGCCGGCATATCGGTAACCGAATCTCCATGGCTCATCCATACGGCGGTTTCTTTGCTTACACCTTCAAACAGAGGGCTGCTTCCATCGCGATAGAACATGGCATGACCATATTCCCTCTTTTCCGGACGTGCTACCTTGCCGCCCAGTTCGCTGCAGATAAGCTGCATACCATAGCAAATTCCCAGTACCGGAATACCTGCATCAAAAATCCGGGTATCCACCTTCGGTGCGTCCGGCGCATTTACGCTGGCCGGTCCACCGGAAAGGATGATTGCCTTAGGATTCTTTGCCAGAATTTCTTCTGCAGATTTTACGTACGGGAGAATTTCACAGTATACACCGCATTCGCGAACTCTTCTCGCGATAAGCTGAGCATACTGGCCGCCAAAATCGACAATAACAACTAATTCCTGGTGCTCCATTTCTTCCTCCTGCTTTCTTATCAAAATGCTATAAGAATCATTATAACATGGAAAACGTATATGTATAGGCAATATGTACAGAAAAACCGGTTATTCTATGATTTTATCCGGCAAATTCTGCAATCTGGACACAGAATGTTCTGTATTATTCCGCTTTCAGGAGAGGAAGTTCTTCCAGATAGGTAATATCATGGCGCTTAGCTGCATCGCCTTCTGCCAGAATGGCAAACCGTCCGATGACCTGACCGCCAGCCTGCAGCGCCAGATTCTCCAGTGCGGAGATGGATCCGCCGCTGCTGATTACATCATCCACCAGCAGTACCTTATGACCGCGGATTCTTTCGATGTCGTCATCCATGAGGCACAGAATCTGCTTCCCCGCGGTAGTGATGGAATGGTCTTCCACTACCAGAGGATTTTCCATATAGGCCTTAATTGATTTTCTGGCCACTACATAGTAGGGAAGTCCCATATGACGGGCCATGGATTCTGCCAGCGGAATACCTTTTGTTTCCGCTGTCATAATGACTTCCGTATCCGCTGGTGCCTTCGCCGCCAGGGCCGCTGCCGTTTTTTCTGTGAGTTCAATATCCCCCAGAATAATGAATCCGGCAATGGCAATTTCGTCATTCAGATTGATAACATGCAGTTTTCGTTTGCATCCTGCTACATTGATTTCATAAAATCGCTTTCCCACGTTTTTTCCTTCTTTCCAACAGGAATCCCACCTGTCGATTTAAGTCTTCCTGATTACTGATTCGATGAAGAAGAGGTGATTTCCACAATCGGTTTAGACTCGATTTCCACTTTAATGGTATCGTCGTCCTTCTTCTGCTGTGTTCCTTCAGCTGCAGAATCCCCGCTATCCGTACCCTTCTCTGCCGCTGGTTGTCCTGCCTGATTGTCCGCGTCTTTATTTTCTGCCGCCTTCTGTGCAGCTTCTGCTTCTTCTACGCGTTTATCCACCATGTTGTCATCTTCGGTCTTCTGAACTTCCTGCTGCTGTTCATAGAGAATCTGGTCTACTTCCTTTTCATATTTAGCACGATGTTCTTCGCCACCAATATCTTTTCGAAGCAGCCGGGCCGCCAGATCATATGGCTGCCCCTCCTTATGCGGAATGGCCTGCCATTTCCCTGAGCTGCCTAACACAAAATTGTTTCCATCTTCTGCCAACCTGAAGCTTACCACTTTCTGCTCCTGTACCTGGCCTTCAACAACATTCAAAATAATGACCGCCACGCTGATGCCATCATCGGAAATATCCTTAACGGTAGCCGAATTGATATCCATGTATACACCCGTATCCTGAAGATCTGACGTATCACTGATCATCGGATAGTTCGTATTGTTCCATAAATAAGTCACCGTCTGTTTACGCGTACTGTGCCCGACCTTCTGACGAAGCAGCACTGCGGCCTGAGAAAATGGATTGTCCTCACTGTCTGGCAGTATCATCCAGTGATCCCTGCTGTCGAGTACATAGTTCTTCTGGTTATCAGCCAGTCTGAAACGCACCACTTTCTTTTCAGAAACCTGTCCCTGAACTACATTCAGGATAATAGCCGCCACATCGACTCTGTCAGCAGTATCTTCTTTAACCGCCGCTGAGTTTATATCCAGATACAGGCCGGTATCCGGCATGTCAGCAGTTGTACCAATCATGGGGTAATTCGTGTTTCCCCAGAGATAGGAAGCAGCTGATGCGTGAAGCATCCCCCCGATTGTCAATGCTGCAGCCAGGCAGGAGCTATAAAAAACATGATTTATTTTCATATCTGATGCCTCTCTTTCACGCTACCCATAGTATTATACCCTATCTATGCAGAGATAGGCATACCCCTGCCGATTATAATTCGCCTTTGGCTCTGGCATCGCGGATATCCAGGTCAAGAACGAGTGCCTGTCCGGCCGCCAGCGGATGGCAGCGCATGCCGGCTCCTTCCACCTTTTCTCTGAATGCCTTTACATCCTGGGCAATCACCGGCCAGGTATTGTAATGTACCGGAATAACCGCGCCGGCATGGAGCATCTTAGCCGCTTCTACCGCAGCATCCGGTCCCATGGTGAAATTATCGCCGATCGGAAGGACCGCGTAATCAATATGGAAGTATCTGCCAATCAGTTCCATATCTCCAAACAGAGCGGTATCCCCCGCGTAATATACGGTAGGACCATCGGTAAAGGAAAGGACATAACCGCAGGCACAGCCGCCAGCCACACCGCTGCTGTGCAGGGCCGGTACCATGGTAATGCTGCCGAACTGTGTCTGAACGGTTCCTCCCAGGTTCATGCCATGGGAATGTACTCCTTCCGGAAGAAGTCCCAGTACTTCCGGAACCCCGATGACAATCGCATTGGTCCTCTGAGCTATAGCGGCCGCATCCCCAAAATGATCACTGTGCGCATGAGACAGAAGGATCATATCGCAGAATACATCGCCAGAGGAAACATCCGATTTCTCATTGCCATCCAGAAACGGATCAAAAAGCAATGTCAGTGACGGTGTCTTTAATTCAAAACATGCATGTCCATGATAGATAAACTTAAGATTATACTTGGCCTTCATATGAACAATCCTTTCTTATTTGAACTTATTTTCCCTTATTCTGTTTAGCCATTATTTCTTTTATAATGCGCTGACAGACTTCAGTAATCGACATATGCCGTTTCATACTGATAACCTGAATACGCCGATGCGCTTCATTCTCTGACAGACCGTAAATTTCCATAAGCAGTCCTTTGGCGCGGGCCAGCATTTTCCGCTCCGCCATTTCTGACTCCATCTCCTGTACATGATGGACAATTTCTGCCCTTTTTCTGAACTGGCTGACCGCAATGGTAAGCGCGGGAAACAGGTTCCTTTCTTCCACCGGTTTCATCACATATCCAAAGACCATGGATTCTCCGGCTTTCTTTATAATCTCCTCATCCCCAAAGGCGGTAAGGAGCACTACCGGCGCCCAGTGGTTGTGAGCAATGATTTTAGCGGCCTGCAGCCCATCCAGCTCCGGCATTTTAACATCCAGAATAGCCACATCCGGTTTCAGTTTCTTCACCAGATTCAGGGCTTCCACACCATTAGTCCCCACGCCGACCACTTCATGTCCGGCTTCTTCCAGCATCTCTTTCAGGTCCATGGTGCTGAGGACTTCATCATCGGCAATAACTATCTTATACGATGCCATTATCTGTCCTCCTTAAGGAGGCAGGTAATTTCTGCTGAAACCCGATCCCCCTCATTAACAAAACAAAAGGTTCCACGAAGTTCTAATTCCACCAGGGTAGTAACAATCTGCAACCCCAGCCCATAGGATTTTTTCCCGAATCTTTCCGGCAGGAGTTCCCCGTTGTTCTGGATGATAATGTGGAGAGAATCCCCTTCCACCCTGTCCTCTACCCGAAGTATGCCCTGCTCCTGTCCTTCCAGTCCATGGCCTATGGCATTATGAATCAGTTCATTGACCGCAATGGACAGGTGAACCGCCTTATCAGAGCTTAAAATCACCGGTCCCTGCGCGCGGATCCGTTCCAGCCGGATGCCTCCGCCGCCCAGACTTCTAACCGACAGATCACACAGTTTATCCAGAAGGATTTCCCAGTCAATATCTTCACCGCTCTGATGCGCCAGAATGTCATGAACCTGGGAAATACTTACAATCCTGTCTACCGCCTTTTTCAGCGCGCTCCGGGTTTCCGGATTATCAGAACGCCTGGACTGCATACGGAGAAGTCCGGCCACTGTGTTCAGGCTGTTCTTTACCCGGTGATGGATTTCCTTAATAACTGACTCTTTTACCAGAAGCTGCTGCTCTTTTTCCCGCACTGCGGTAATATCGGATACCAGCAGTATGATTCTCATAACCCGTCCGCTCTGCATCAGTGGAAGTGCCCATATAGATAAGGTCATCGGCCCGGCTTTTTCTTCACCCTGCACTACCCGACCCTTTTCCATAACTTCCTGCACCATAGGCAAATGGGCCAGCAATTTTCCTTCCACGGCCTTGTCTATGTTTTCATTGCCAAAGACCAGGGTAATCCCGGAAGCGGTATCATTGGCGTACATAATACGTCCTACCGCGTCGAGAATGATTACCCCATCCTGCGGGCGCACCGCGCGATATTCTCGCTCCGGCAGCGGTACCTGAAGTACCTGGTTGGCCGTATCCGTGAGTACCTGTTGCTGTCTTATTCCGGAGGCCATAATGCCTATGACTGCGAACGGAATGCCTGCATTATCCAGAACCGGATAGGCCGTTATCCCTACAATTCTGCCTATAGCCAGTTCCTTGCGGCCTACCACTTTTTTACCCAATTTCAGGACCGTGCTGGTTATGGCAAATTCATCAGTAAGAAATGTTTCTCCCGGTGAAAAATACGTCTTCCCCGTATCAAACGAAGGCTTTCCTGCTGCCAGGATGACAATCATATCTTTGTTCTTTCCCGGAGCGCAGATATAAATCTGATTCCTCGATATATCGGCAGCAAACCCGATGGCTACCCGGATATGGGTAAGGATACGCGCCTGTACTTCGGTCAGGTCCGTGTATTCTCTGGCTAACGAATAAAGTTGATCTATCATTTTTTCAATTCAAACTGTTCTGCTAAAAACGGAAGGCGGGGATCTGCGTTCAGCGTGAGCGGAGCATATACTCCGGCCTGCGCCATATAGTACGCCCGGCATCCAATCATGGCCCCATTGTCCGTACACAGTACAGGGTCCGGGCGGCACAGACGGACGCCCCTCTTATGACATTCTTCTTCCAGTGTATGACGAAGTCCGTGATTTGCAGCCACGCCGCCGGCCAGTGCCAGTGTCTTAAATCCGGTACGTTCCAGCGCCTGCATGGCTTTTCCAACCACGTCATCCACCACCGTCTTCTGGAAAGAAGCTGCCACATCCGCCTTATTGACTTCTTGTTTCTTCATTTCCGCCGTATGAAGATAGTTGATAACCGCTGACTTCAGGCCGCTGAACGAAAAATCCAGGGTATCATGTTCCCGTCGAAGCGGAATCGGAAAATGAATGGCCTCCGCATTTCCTTCTGCCGCCAGCCTGTCGATATGCGGACCGCCTGGATAAGGAAAACCCATAACGCGCGCAATCTTATCAAAGGTTTCTCCTGCCGCATCATCCCTTGTCTGTCCCAGAAGCTTGAATGTGTTGTAATCTTCTACAACCACCAGCATCGTATGACCTCCGGATACGACCAGAGACAGGAACGGAGGCTCAAGGTCCGGGTATTGCAGCAGGTTGGCAAAAATATGGCCTTCCATATGGTTCACCGCAATCAGCGGCTTATTCAGAGCCCAGGCACAGGCCTTGGCTGCTGCCACACCTACCAACAGCGCACCTACCAGCCCTGGTCCTTCCGTAACGGCAATGGCATCGATATCATCCCATGTACAATCCGCTTCTCTGAGGGCTTCCAGCGCCACAGGCAGCACATCCTCTATATGATGACGCGATGCAATTTCTGGGACTACTCCCCCAAATTTCTTATGAATGGCAATCTGTGTTGAAATTACATTGGAGCAGATTCTGCGTCCATCCTCTACTACCGCACAGGATGTTTCATCACAGCTTGTTTCAAAAGCAAGAATCTTCATACCTTCCTCCTTACAAAGTTCTTGTCATAATATATCCATCTTCAGCAGGATGCTCATAAGCGCCCTTTCGAAGAGAAGCAATTTCCAATCCATATTTCTTATATAAATGCTGAGCCGGCAGATTTCCTATCCGCACTTCCAGTGACATATGTGTGAGCCCGCACTTTTTTGCCTCTTCCATTCCGCTCCGGAGAAGTCTCTCCGCTATGCCCATCCGGCGCATGGCAGGTTCCACCCCTATATTGACGAGCTGCAGCTCATCCACTACAAACCAGAAACAAGCAAAGGCCGCCACCTGATGATTGACTTCCGCTACCCAGTAACGGCTGAGCGGCTGCGCCAGATCATGGGCTACCGTTTCTTCCCTCCAGGCATCAGTAAAGCACAGGGTCCCAATGCGGTAAATCGCCTGGGCATCCCGGGCCTCTCCCCGGCGGATGATTATTTTTCCCTGTGTCTCAGTTCCCACTGTACTTCTGCCTCACTTCTGCGAATATAATTAGGCGTAACGGTAAGCGGACTTTCCGTTTTTCCCTTTTCCAGCTTGTTCCAAGCGGCCATAGCCACACTTCCGGCGCGGCAGCAGCGGATAGCCGGCGGCGCCAGCGTGATACCGGCTTCTGTCAGCTTGCCAGCATACTTATCCGCCGCTTCGCCGAGCGCGGTAACCGGAACACTGAGTCCGCTGACTTTCTCTGTCAGTTCATCTATGGAAATAACGGTTTCCTGCTCTTCTTTGATAACTTCGGAACCATGGACGCTATACAGCGCTGCGTATACGTTTCCGCGCTGAGCATCCATAATCGGTAATGCATACGCTTCTCCGCCAGCCATATTCCAGGCCAGTGCTTCCAGTGTATCCACCCCGATAAGAGGTACATCCCATATGCAGGCCATCATCTTTATGCTGGCCAGTCCTATACGGAGTCCGGTAAAAGATCCTGGTCCTAAGGAACAGGCCACTGCCGTGATTTCTTCTCTGGATACACCGGCATCTTTCATCATATTGTCAAGATGCGGAATTAGCTGTTCCGAATGGGTCAGTTTTCTCTGTACGGTCCATTCACTTATCAGTCTGTCTTTTTCTGCCAGTGCGCAGCTTAATACCAATGATGATGTATCAATGGCCAGCAACATATTGTTCTATCTCCTTTACCAACTTCTGCGGAGCCCGTTCTTCCCATTGGATGGTCAGTTTTCTTACGGTTTCTGATTCAGCCTCTATGGTGATTCGGATGGCTTCCTTCGGAATCAATCCGGGAAACATATCCGCCCATTCCACCACAGTCACTCCGCCAACACTATATTCATCCCAGCCTATGTTATATAAATCCTCTTCCCGGTCCAACCGGTAAAAGTCAAAATGCTTTAACGGGAGACGCCCCTCAAAGATATTCATAATATTGAAGGTCGGGCTGGTTACCACTTCATCGATATCCAGTCCCCGGGCAATCCCCTGTACCAGATGTGTTTTCCCTGCTCCCAGGGTTCCTGATAACGCGATAAACAGATCATCCTCTGCATGTTTTCCGATAAAGATACCAAAATCTCTGGTTTCTTCTACACTATGAGTTGTCAGAATCAGTTCATGCATGGAATATCCACCTCATCATCTCATCAAAACGTTCTCTCCCGATGCGCAGACCTTCATCATATAATGCCTGCAGCTTGTTTACATCCTTTTCTGTCCGGGAAACTTCCACCGGCTTATCCGGACGTATGATAAATACTTCGCCCCTCTGTTCCCTGCGAATCAGTTCTTCCGCCTTTTCATTATACCGTTCAGGAATAGAAGCCATCATGTCCGCTATCCGACGCAGGGAATCTCCAAGCAGCGTACGAAGTATCATATGCTGCAGTTTTCCTACCCTTTTTTTCCGATACGATATATCCCGGGTAAGGATATATACCGGACGTTCCGTCTTAAAAGGCAGCTCTTCTGGCAGCGGCGCCAGCGGCATACCGACTCCGCCATCCACATACAGGGATCTGCCTATGGTCACAGGACTGGAAAACAGAGGAATGGAACAGCTGGCTTCGCATACCTTTATGTAATCTTCCCAGCTATGCCCCTTATTGCATACATATCGAACCTTCCCGGATTCGCAATCGGTAACCAGCGCCATCATACGCTCCGGTGCCGACATAAAGGTTTCCGTATCGAAGGGAACCAGCGTGTGAGCCAGCTCGCCGAACATAAAATCAAAATTAAAATAAGAACCACCATGCAGCATATGCCACACGCCCATATAGCGTTTATCCGCCGCATAAGTAAGGTTCACCTTACAGTTTCTTCCCCGCTGCCTGGATAAGTAGCAGAGGGCCTGCATGGTTCCTGCGGAAATAGATGCGATTTCAGGAAAATAATATCCTCGTTCCATAAAGGCATCCAATACCGCCGCGGTAAATATGCCGCGCATGGCACCCCCTTCCAGTATAAGGGTTCCCTGTGGTTTCTTAATAGATTCACCCTTAAGCAATGTCACTCCATCGTCCCCTTACTTTCCACTGGATTTTGCCGACTGATTCTTTACGGCTTCAATGGCTGCCTTAATGGCTTCCTGATCTCCCAGGAAAGAGCGGTCAATAACCCTGAAGTCATCGCTAAGATGATAAATCATCGGTGTGGCTGTAGGAATATTAATGCCCACAATTTCTTCTTCCGGCATATCTTCAATATATTTCATCAATGCGCGGATAGAATTTCCGTGAGCCGCAATCAGAACCTTTTTACCCTTCTGAATTTCCGGCTTGATGACCTGTTCAAAGTAAGGCGCCACACGAGCTACAGTATCCTTGAGGCATTCGGTATGAGGCAGCTTAACTGTCTTCATGATTTCCTTATATACCGGCTGATTTTCCGGAAGTCTTTCATCTCCATCCGGGAGGACCGGAGGACGGACATCATAAGAACGACGCCACTGCAGCACCTGTTCTTCTCCATACTTATCAGCCATTTCCGTCTTGTTCTTTCCCTGCAGTGCCCCATAATGACGTTCATTCAGGTGATAATCCTTGATCACCGGAATCCAGTTCAAGTCCATTTCATCAAGTACCGCGTAGGCGGTATGAATCGCTCTCTTAAGGACGGAAGTGTAGCAGATATCGAACGTATATCCTTCTTTTTTCAGAAGTCTGCCTGCCGCCCGGGCATCTTCAAATCCCTTTTCGGTAAGATCCACATCGGTCCATCCGCAAAACAGGTTCTTTTTATTCCACTGACTCTGTCCATGTCTGATAATTACTAATGTATACATAGTTCGGCCTCCGTTATTTCTCAAAATGATGATATCCTTCTGGTTTCAGGATATGCATGGTATCCCTCTGTTTTAATTGTACAACACCGTTTCCTTCTTCGACATAACCAATGATATGCACCTCAGAAAAAGTCTGCAGTCTATGCGCAGCTGAACGGGGAATGGTAAAAACCAGTTCGTAATCTTCTCCTCCGGTAAGCGGAAAATGAAGAATATCCTGATGAATCAGCTGACTGAATCGTATAGTTTCTTCAGAAACAGGAATCTTCTCTCCATCCACAACGATATTGACATGACTGGCATGAGAAATCTCATTCAGCTCACTGGATAACCCATCGGAAATGTCATCCATCGCACTGGCTCCCAGTTCCCTGAGTTTCCAGGCCAGCTCCGGATTCGGCTTCGGCCGTCTGTGTTTCTCCGCCAGCCGTGGAAACTTTCGCTCTTCCTTACGGAAAATAACTTCCAGCCCGGCACCGGAATCCCCGGGATGCCCGGTTACACAGACCAGATCTCCCGCTCTGGCCCCGCTTCTTTTCACTGCCGTGTCTGCGGGAACCATGCCGGTCACCGTACCCGTGAGAATGATTCCCCCAGGTGAGCCGGTAATATCTCCGCCCAGTAAATTTACCCCATAACGCCTGCAGGCCTCCCGGATACCATCGTAACAGGCTTCCAGCCAGGCCAGAGGCAGATTTTCAGGAAGTCCCGCCGAAATAACAAATCCACAGGGACGGCCGCCCATAGCTGCCACATCGCTGAAATTCGATGTGCACAGCTTGAATCCCACATCACACGGTCCCATAGTTTCTGCCGTAAAATGAATGCCTTCTACCATGGTATCCGTTGAAATCAGTTCATCCATTCCATCCGGAACGGTATATACTGCGCAATCATCCCCGCTGCCCAGCTTTACCCACTCCGGACGATTGATAAAGCCGTGGGTAATCTTCCGGATACATCCAAATTCCCCTGTATCTTTTACCGTTTTTTCCGCCATCAGATACTGTTCACTCCGCGCGCTTTCAGATCTGACAGATTTTTCTCATGCGCCTGCTGATCAACATATCCCAGACCATCTTCCAGCAGAGTAACTGTATGTCCTGCCTTCAGAAGAGATAATACGGTTTCCCTTACGCAGAATTCAGAGGCAATGCCTGCCACATACACATGGGGCGACACCGCATCTTTCAGCACCTCTCCGGCCGCAGTCTTTCCAAGAAACGCAGAATATTCCTCATGATCATCCGCTATCCCTTTCAGGTAACGATTAGCTGCCACTGGCCGGTTTTCTTCCTTTTCCACCTTGGAAAATTCCGAATCAAGCTCTGCTCCCTTCGTCCCCTGTACGCAATGATCCGGCCAAATTCCGCCATTCCGTTTAAAAGACTGATTAGACGGCCTGTGCCAGTCCGATGTATATAAAGCTTTCACCTCATGCGTATTCAGAAAATGAATAATTGCCTCTACCGCCTCATGGCTGTGTTTGCAGGCTAAGGTTCCATCTATAAAGTCATATTGACAATCCACAATAACCAAACTGTCCATACTATCCCCCGAAAGATAAACTCATACTATTATTTCTCAGTGAATCTTTTTTATTTTAACAGTTTCAGGTATGACTATACAACCAGGACAGCGGAATGCAGGCTTTCCGTCTGACTGTTTTTTTATGACGTTCTCACGGTTATGTCAATAAAAAATGCCTTCCTTACCCAGGGCAAGGAAGGCATTCTCTGAATTAATGAAACAGAGAGGATATGGAGCTCCAGCTGAAAGAAGCTGTAGAAGAAGCCATATTATCAAAATAGTTATTAAATCCGGTAAGCTGTGGATTAACAAGCAGTACACAGATGACTGCCAGTACGGTGAACCCCAGCGCAACCAGGCTCATACGGCCGCGGCCGGAGCCAACATAGAATCCGAACAGACGGATGCAGAGTGCGCCGAAAATAACCATCACAATACCGGAAATCGGGAAGATGTTAAATAACAGGTTGGATACCAGCATGGCAATAAAGAAAGATGGAATCACCACCAACGGAAGATTTTCGGTAAGATGGCTGCGGGTGGTTTCTTCACGATGCATATCCATTAACCATTCAGAGAAGTCAAACCCGAACAAACCGGTAAGCAGGAACATGCTCAGAATAATTGAATCCCATGCCCCGTTAAGTCTGGTTCTGTCATTACCAATCCACCAGAAGAACAGGCACATAAGAAGAGCCACTGCCGTACCTGCATACATATAGGCCACCGGCGGGATAACCGTTGTCAGCGCAATGCCTCCGGTCATAAGTGCAGAGCCAATAAGAATATAAATAATCCGTGTCTTCATCGGAATGCGAAGCGGTTCCGGCACACGGGCGCCCAGTCTGACGGTCAATTCCAGAAGGAAAATCATCAGGAACAGTGTCAGCGCGCCAAACGGATATACAAAAAGCGCAGCCACAGAAACAGCTATAGCCGCCCAGAGAATCCAGCCGCGGAAGATCTGGAAGTTCTTAAAGGACAGTCGGTTTCCCTGAGTGAAGACCACCAGTTTAATAAATACCAGATACGTTGCCATTATACCAGCCACCTGAACCGGTGTCGCTCCCATGAACAGCAGTCCGCAAAACAACAGGATAGACACATTGGCCCCAGTCAGTCTTGCCACCAGATTTCCGAAAAATCCGATATTGAACAACGCTAAAAGTGAAGTTAAAAGATTCAAAGGTTCCATCTCCTTCATATGAATAAATTTTTACTTATTAAGTATAAGCGGAAACCTGTCTGTACGCAAATGAAAGTCATGTTCCGGAAAGACGGATCGGTCTCTCCGGAATACTCTCAAAAAAATGACAGGCGGAAATAAACTTCCTGTCCTGTCATCTTTATACTTCTTATTATTCTACAGTTACAGATTTAGCGAGATTTCTCGGCTTATCTACGTCGTTTTCTCTCTTAATGCCTGTGAAATAGGCAAGCAGCTGCATCGGAATAACGGAAAGAATTGGCGCGATGAATTCATCAACTCTTGGAATTCTGACGGTATCTGTCGCATATTTTTCCAGTTCCGGATCATCATCATATCCAATGCCGATGACTTCGGCCCCTCTTGCCCGAACTTCCTGAATATTGCTGTACATCTTGGAAGCCACATGGCTCTGCGTAGCTACCGCAATAACCGGTGTTTCTTTTGTAATCAGTGCCAGTGTACCATGCTTCAGTTCCCCTGCCGCATAAGCTTCCGCATGGATATAGGAAATTTCCTTAAGCTTGAGCGCGCCTTCCATGGCAATGGCATAATCGATGGAACGTCCCAGATAGAAAATATCCTTAGCATCCTTCAAGCTGTCAGCCAGTTTTTCCATATGGTCCTTTTCCTTCAGCACTTCGGTAATCTTATCCGGAAGAGTGAGAAGAGCGGAAGTGATGTCCTTTATCAGTTCAGGACGAATGGTGCCCTTAATCTGTCCCATATACAGGGAAAGAAGAAGCAATGCCACCAGCTGCGTGGTATAGGCCTTGGTAGAAGCTACCGCGATTTCCGGACCTGCCAGTGTGTAAATAGTATAATCCGCTTCTCTGGCAATGGAAGAACCGATGGAATTGGTTACCGCAATGCTGCGTGCCCCCAGTCGCTTGGCTTCCTTAAGCGCTTCCAGAGTATCCAGGGTTTCCCCGGACTGGCTGACTACAATGCACAGAGTACGTTCGCTGGTCAGCGGCTGACGATAGCGGTATTCAGATGCAATATCCACTTCTACCGGAATCTTTACAAAGCGTTCAATATAATGCTTAGCCACAAGGCCGGCATGATAAGCGGTACCGCATGCGGTAATCAGGATATTATCAATGTTTTCCAGATCCGCTTTAGTCCAGTTCAGATTGTCAAAGCATACCATGCCATCCTTATCCACATGAATGGTTGTGGTGTCGCAGACAGCCTTAGGCTGTTCATAAATTTCCTTGAGCATGAAATGCGGATATCCGTTCTTTTCTGCCGCTTCCGCAGTCCATGTCACTTCCTGAACTTTTTTGGATACCGGAAGTCCTTCGGCATCAAATACGGACACCTTATCCTTCTTGACTATGGCGATTTCATTATCATTGATAATAAAAATACGTCTGGTCTTGTTAATAACTGCCGGAATATCAGAAGCGATGAAATTTTCTCCTTTGCCCAGGCCGATGATCAGCGGGTTGGATTTCTTTGTACAGATAATGGTATCCGGGAAATCGCTGTTCATGAACAGAAGGGTGTATGTACCGGTAATACGGGTTGTTACCTTGCGGATAGTGGAGAAGAAATCTCCGTCATCCAGTTCTTCTGCCAGATGAGCTACTACCTCGGAATCTGTTTCAGACTTGAAAATATGGCCCTTGGCAATGAGCTGCTTCTTAAGTTCCATGTAATTTTCAATAATCCCGTTATGTACCACTACAAAGTGATTGTGGCAGTCCCCATGCGGATGTGAGTTAACATCCGATGGCTGGCCATGTGTAGCCCAACGGGTATGACCGACACCGATATGACCGTGCAACGGATGTTCCTTCAGTACGGCTTCCAGATTAGCCAATCTTCCCTTCTTTTTGGTGATGTTAATTCTTTCTCCGTCAAATACAGCGATTCCGGCGGAATCATATCCTCTGTATTCCAGACGGCGCAGTCCGTCAATAAGGAATTCTGACGCTTCTTTGTCCCCTACATAACCGACAATACCGCACATATTAAATCCTCCTTCAGATAAAGAAAGTAATAAAACCTTCACTTATTTATATCATGCTTATGTTTACACTATTCAGTCATTTATTCAATCATAATCATGCACACTAATTGATTATACCATAATATGCAAGTCAACCCCATCCGGGAGAATGTCCCGCCTCTTCCGGATTTATTTTTCTTACAACCCCATACTCATAATGGCTGTAACTCCCATGACCGTCACGATACCGATCAGTCCCATGACCACGGCACCAGCCAGAACTGCCGGCGCTACCAGTATAAGTACCGAGCGCCCCCAGCTCATTCCATAATTTTCGCTGACCGCCAGCACATTGAGCACAAAGCACCAGGCCAGAGCCACCATCATTATGGCCCCGGCCAGGGCCTCTCCGCCCAGCTTGGAAATCAGGGAAGCAAAAACGCCAAATGCCAGAGGAAAGGAATCTGCCATAAGCCCGGCCGTAATGCCCCGAGCAGTTCCCCTTCCGCCGGCCAGTCCAGCAACATAATGAATAATGGCGCTCTGCAGCAGGAGCAGGGTAATGCCCGCGATGAGGATCAGCAGAAATCCCAGAATAATTCCTGTCCCTTCAATCAAAGAGGATAAGGAAAGGACAAACAGAGTAAACAGCCAGATGATTCCCGCACAGATCCACTGTTCACCCCGGGTAATCGTACGCAGCGCCATCCGGGGACTCATTACCAGATTATAGACAAGATCCAGAAAATAGTTCATGACTCCTCCTTATCTTACTGAGACACTGGATGTGCCAGCAGATGAACGCACCGCGTCAGCAAAACCCTTTCCCATCCATGTACCCAGATGCTGCATATCCGCATTCAGAAATCCTCTCAGGGATCCGCCGCCATCATACGTATGAACCGGAACATCTCCATCCATATTGACTAATCCGCCTGCATAGTCCAGAGCATCATAGTAATTACCCATAGCATCCACCAGTCCCAGATTCTGAGCTTCTCTGCCGGTCATGATACGACCATCAGCAAATGTCTTTACCTTTGCGACATCCATATGCCGGCCTTCGGCTACCGACTGAACAAACTGGTTGTAGATATCATTGACCATGCCCTGCAGCATCGTCCGTTCTTCCGGCACCATAGGACGGTACATAGACAACATGTCCTTATAAGCTCCGCTCTTAATCTTTTCATCCGTTACTCCCAGTTTGCCTGCCAGACCTTCTACATTGGTATAGTCAATATAAACGCCTATGCTTCCGGTCAGTGTTGCCGGGCTGGCAAAAATGTAGTCCCCCTTACTGGCGATCCAGTATCCGGCAGACGCGCAGGTATCCCCCATGGAAATGACAATGGGCTTGCCTGCATTCTTAATCTTGTCCATTTCTTCCACAATTTCCTGGGTCGCTCCGGTAGAGCCGCCCGGTGTATTTATCCGGATAAGGACCGCTTTGGCATTATCATCTTTCCGCGCGGCTTCCAGCTCAGCCATTATTTCTTCACTGGAAGTTCCTCCCTGTGACAGAAAATCCCCTGCAGGACCTCCATAGATTTCTCCGTCAATGCGGATAACCGCAATATATCCCTTCCCGGAAAGTGCTGTCAGATTTCTCCCCCATAACTCTGCAGTCCCTGCCAGAATGGCTGTCAGAAGAAGTATTCCCGCCACAATAAGAATCCATGTTCTTTTTGAATGTATCATCATACCCTCCTTACTGCCATATAGAAACAGAATCCGGTTTCCCTGGAATCAGCCGGTAAACACCACCTGAACCAGAAGCATATAAATGGCTGTTCCCGCCACCATGGAAAGCATCATATTGCGCTTCCACAGGTGGATTGCCGTCGTAACCATCAGTCCTATCATTTCCGGAATCCCGTAGGATCCACTGACAAAGCTGACATTTTTGAGGCAGTAAACCACCAGCATGGCAAAAATAGCGGCGGGGAGTGCCCTTCCCAGATATCGTATATACGCCGGCATATTTTTTCCCGGCTTGAACAACAGAAATGCCAGACTGCGAGGCACCACAGTTCCAATCACACACATCACTATGGTTATAATCTGCTCTGTCAGACTCATTCTAATCCCCTTTCAATCTTCTTCCTGCCCAGTGTGAGCAGCAGAAGAATCAGAAACATAGTCGGCAGCAGAAAGTTATCCGCACCGAAGAGAATCCGGCATAAAACCGCCGATATAGCACCTATCACCGCTGTGATGTGCTGTTTTTCCTTCATCAGCTGCTCCAAGAATATGACCACAAACATGGTGGTCATAACAAAACCTATCCCTTTGATATTCCAAGGAATCACATTGCCAAGAAGTCCCCCCAGCAAAGCCCCGGAAACCCAGTACAGATAGTTAAGCACGGAAATCCAGAGCATATACCAGCCTCTGTCAACAGAGCGTGGAATGCTTCCTGCATAATTGAGCGCGAACGTTTCATCGCACATCATAAAAATGAGGAATGGTTTTTTCCAGCCCATATGCCCATATTTTTCCAACATGGCAATACCATAGAAGAAATGTCTGGCCTGAATCATCAGAGCCACCATCAGTGCCTGAAAGGGAGCAAACGGGCTCAGAAGCATGGCTACCGTGACAAATTCCAGAGATCCGCCGAATATGCAGGCAGCCATCAGAAAAGGATACCAGAACGAAAACCCTTCCGCATGCATATATATCCCATAGGCAAAGGCTACAAACCAGAAGCCGGCCAGTATGGGCAATGTCACCGGGAACGCTTCCTTAAACGCTTTCCATGCCACCCTTGTTCCTGTAGATTCTGTAGATTCTATCGCATCCGTATGCATAAGTACTCCATACCTCCTCATCATCCGGCAAATACGGAAAAAACATTTAGCAGATACTAAAAAAGCCGCAAGGACTCAACATTCCATGCGACCTTTTATCTGGTGACCGGTATGGGATTCGAACCCATGCTCTCTGCGCTGAGAACGCAGCGTCTTAACCGCTTGACTAACCGGCCATGATGAGATTTATTATACTCGTCTGCCAGATAAATAGCAAGCCGGAAAATCTCATTCTCTGTAATGCATTGTAGGATTACAATACATGTGTTACACATTGAAAACATAAAAAGCGAGATACCCTTGTGATATAGTTAATTCGTCAAAACAAACTTTTACCAAAGGAGTATCTCGCATGAACAGTATAACACAAGTTATGAAATTTCGTAGATCTATGGTCGAATATGCATTGAAGCATGGCGTCACTAAAACCGCCATCAAATACAATACATATCGCCAATATGTATATCGCTGGCTTCAACGTTATGATGGTTCACTGGAGTCCTTACGTAATAAATCCCGCAGGCCAAAACACCATCCCAAAGCACATACAGTTGCGGAATTAAAGCTCATTCAGAATATGAGGCGTCGAAATCCAGAGGCCGGGTTGGTGGTTTTCTGGGTAAAGCTCCGTCAGCGTGGATATAGCCGTTCAATTACCGGACTTTACCGTACATTGAAACGCATAGGGATGACTCCGGTGAAACCGCCTAACCCCAAATATGTTCCCAAACCCTATGAACAAATGCTGTATCCAGGGCAGCGCATCCAGATTGACGTAAAGTTTGTACCATCCGCATGCCTGACTGGTGAAGCCAAAGGAAAACGCTTCTATCAATATACTGCCATTGATGAATTCTCACGCTGGCGTTATGTGGAAGCCTTTGAAGAGCACAGCACCTACTCTTCCATGATATTTCTGGTGCATCTCGTTCAGGCTTTCCCGATGCCTATTGAATGTGTGCAGACAGATAATGGCCCCGAATTCACTAAA
>NZ_FMXA01000014.1 GCF_900103425.1 Dialister histaminiformans
AAATAGTTCAAAATCCTTCAGGTTACTTCTATTCTTACAAGAAAAAACGGTCTGGCAGTTTTCACAATGCCAACGCTGACTTCCTGCCTTTGTCTTCCCATATTTATGACAGGGAAACCCACAATAGGGACATCTTATTTTTCTCATAAACTCCTCCTAAAACACATTTAAGTCCTGATAAAAAAATAAAAGCCTATTTCTCCAGTATTGGCAAGGGTTTTGAGACTTTTTACCAACACGTTTTGTCCACCCTTATAAATCTTTTCAAAAAAAATAAATGCCAATGAAGCCCGATAAACACTGGCTCCATCGGCATTAAAACCAACACGAAATGTCCTATATCCCAAAATTCATCTTCATAATATAACGATAGTTTTCAAATAAAAAATGCGGACCTTTTCGGTCATCCCGTCAGGTCCGCATTTTCATTATTTATGTCTTAATCAGGCTTCTGCAATGGTCTTGCCGAGTTCTCTGCAAGCTTCCAGTGCATCGTCATCCGGATAGCTGTAAGCCTTTACCGGTTCTGCAGCCAGGGTTACGCCGGCTTCTTCCAGACGGGCTTTCCAGTTCATAATCCAGTCCCCTTCATTCCATGCGTAGGAACCGAAAATACCTACCTTCTTGCCAGCCAGATCCGGGAGCAGTTCTTCGAAAAATGGTTCGAAATCGTATTCTTCCAGGCTTTCATCACCCATAGCCGGGCAGCCAAGGATAATCTTATCAAAAGTTGCAACTTCAGCAGCGCTGGTGTCGCCTACAAAATTCAGTACAGTTTCCGCACCAGCATTCTTTGCGCCTTCTTCTACAGCCTGTGCCATAGCTTCTGTATTGCCAGATCCAGTCCAGAAAACAATTGCCACTTTATCCATGTTGAATTCCTCCTACATATCGTAAATCAGGCATTTACTACCTGTATCTTTTGTTATATTACTGATAAACCATATACTTGTCAAACAGGAAATTCAGGAATCTGTTTCCGACTGTACGGACCGGCTTACCCGGGGAACCAGACGGATTTCCTTTGGCTGTTTACGCCTGGAAATCATCCCTTGCAGCGCCTTTCCGAGTTCCGGTCGGCTACCATCGGAGCAGACTATGCCCAGCCAGATTTTCGCGTTATTTATCTGAAGAACCACATTCCAGGTTTCCTTATAGGTGATGCCCTTTTCGTTTTCCGTAAGGGTGACCTGTCCTTCCCAGCGGTGACTCTTACCTGCTTTCACCTGTTTAAGAGGTGTACTTTCTGAAAATACCGCTTTCTGATTTTTGAAATACGTATTCATCCAGGAAGCAATGGAGTCCATCTGTTCCACCTGGCTCAGATTGGAATCCGTAAAAATTCCTGCTTCCAGCATAAATGGATATCCTACTTCCCCGGACAATGCCCAGCCGTAAGAATAATCCGGCGGTGCCTCATAGGTCAGAGAGTAGAAATTCCCATTTCTGAGCCCTTTATGATTCCAGTAATCAGATGTACTGCGGCCTTCATTTACTGCATTCAAGGTGGCCTGCGCCCCTTCGGCCACAGTGACTCCTGCAGGCAGCTTCATAGAGCCTATCCCCGGAAGTTCAAAAAGGTTATCTGCCATACCTGCCGTTGGGATCATGCATATCATTCCCAACGCCGCCAGTGTGACTGCCCATTTTCTACTGTTCATTATTTACCAGCCTTCTGTCTTGCCTTTGCCCAGCTATCGCGAAGTCCTACAATGAGGTTTGCAACCGGCTTACCTTCTGTGGTATCCGGATCCAGAATGAAATATCCCTTGCGCAGGAACTGGAATCTATCTCCTGCCTTGTAATTAAGAATAGCCGGTTCAGACTTACCATGCTTAACTACCAGTGAATTCTTATTAATCTTTTCCATGAAATCCCGGCCATCATCCACATCGTCCTTTGGAATCAGGTAATCGTACAGACGGCATTCTACATCAACCGCTGTCTTTTCAGCGACCCAGTGAAGAGTGCCCTTAACCTTCCGGTCTGCCCCCGGTGTACCGCTGCGGGAAGAGAAGTCTACTGTACAATGAATTTCCTTGATTTCTCCCTGTTCATCCTTAATGACTTCATCGCACTTAACAATATATGCACCTTTGAGACGGACTTCCTTGCCCGGAGTCATGCGGAAGAACTTCTTTACCGGATGTTCCATGAAATCTTCGCGTTCAATGAAAAGATTTCTTCCAAATGGTACTTCTCTGGTCCCTGCTGCCGGATCGGATGGATTGTTTTCCAGAGTCATATATTCGGTCTTATCTTCCGGATAGTTAGTAAGAACCACTTTGATTGGGTCAACCACCGTCATAATTCTTGGTGCCTTATCCTTCAAATCTTCTCTGATGCAGTATTCCAGCATACCTACATCGACCGTACTGTTGGCTTTAGCTACACCGATCATATCGCAGAAGTTACGGAGAGATTCCGGGGTATAGCCGCGTCTTCTCAGTCCGGAGATGGTTGGCATACGTGGATCATCCCAGCCGGAAACCACGTGTTCTTCTACCATGCGGCGGAGTTTTCGCTTGCTGGTGATCATGGTTGTAACATTCAGGCGGGCAAATTCAATCTGTCTTGGCTTTTCTTTGCCATCAAAAGCATTGTCCAGGCACCAGTTATACAGTGGACGTCTTTCCTCAAATTCCACAGTGCAGATAGAATGAGTAATGCCTTCCAGTGCATCAGACAGCGGATGAGCAAAGTCATACAGCGGATAAATGCACCAGGTGTCGCCTGTTCTGTGATGGGTCGCCCGAAGGATACGATAAATAACCGGATCGCGCATTACGATATTCGGGGATTTCATATCAATCTTCGCACGAAGTACCTTGGATCCATCCGGATATTTTCCTGCCTTCATTTCTTCGAACAGCTTCATATTTTCTTCTACCGAACGGTTTCTGTACGGGCTGTCAATTCCCGGGTGTTCCAGATCGCCGCGGTTCTTTCGAATTTCTTCACTGGTCTGATCATCTACATAGGCAAGTCCTTTGCGGATGAGTTTGCATGCGAATTCATAAAGCTGAGGGAAATAATCAGATGCATAATGAACCGGTTCCTTCCACTGGAATCCCAGCCACTTTACATCATTGAGTATGGAATTGACGTATTCCACATTTTCCTTCGATGGATTGGTATCATCAAAACGGATATTGGTTGCGCCATGGTATTTAAGACCAATGCCAAAGTTAAGGCAGATACTCTTAACATGACCAATATGCAGATAGCCATTTGGTTCCGGCGGGAAACGAGTCAGTACTCTGCCATTGGCGTACACATTATTTTCAATATCCTTATTGATTTCTGCCTCTATAAAATTAGAAGCTTCAATTTTTGTATCCATTTCTGTTCCTCCAATATGAATAGCTTTTTTTATATTCTATCACATGAAGCCGTATGTAAACAAAATACAGCCCTGACTCCTGCTGACAAACATTAATGCGAAAAAAGCTGGCTGTGTTTTCAGAAAAAAAGCGAAACACGGCCAGTCTCTTTTCATGCATTCTGCTGTAGGAATGCTTATTTAACCTTATTTCTCAGTGTGCCAATAGGATCGATGGTGATTTCCACTTCATCCCCCTTGCGGAGAAACTGCGGTGGATTCATTCCCATGCCTACGCCCTGAGGTGTACCCGTAGCAATGACATCGCCAGGAAGCAATGTCATGCCAGAAGAGAGTACTTCAATAAGCTTCGGAATAGAAAAAATCAGATCCGCTGTGGAACCTTCCTGGCGAAGATGTCCATTCACCTTGGTATAAATGGTAAACGGCACTGGCCAGGATCCCACCATGACGGTCGGTCCCATGGGGCAGAAGGTATCAAGGCTCTTGCCACGGAACCACTGTGCATGTTTCTTCTGCAGGTCCCTGGCAGTTACATCGTTGATAATGGTGTATCCATATACATATTTCATCGCGTCTTCTGCCGCAATATTGCTGCCTCTCTTGCCAATGATGACAGCCAGTTCCCCTTCATAATCCACGGAGCTGGTAATATCCGGGTAACTGTTAATAGTGTCATCCGGCCCGATGACCGAGGTAGTTGCCTTGGTGAAGAACACCGGATTTTCCGGTACTTCTGCCTTGGGATTCTTTTCAAATTCTTTCACATGCGCCGGATAATTCTTTCCCACACAGAAAATGTTCCGCTGTGGATAAAAAGGAACTTCTATGCGGACTTCACTTACCGGAATGGCTTCCACAGCCTTATCCTTTTTGTTCATTTCCAGCATCTGAGCCAGATTCAGAAGTCCTTCTTCGCCCATGGCAATAAATTCTTCCATGGTTTCTGCCAGCGGTATGAAATACGTTTCTTCCAATTCCACGGCAGGAATAATCGCGGTGCCATCGGTAGTCATAACGCCCCACTGCCGAAGGCCTTTATAGTTGAATGATACTAATCTCTGCATAACTTCCCTCTTTTCTTTATGCATCCTATGCATTGCGTAAAAGAATTATAACATAATTTCAATACCCGGGGTACCTGATTCAGAGGCTTACGGAATGTAAATGCGCCTGGTACATTCTCCATGCCAGGTACAGCAGGACTATCCCCGCCAGTATATAGACCATATATATGGGCATAAATTCCGTTATACCCGCTGAAAGAAGCGGTCCTATCATACTGCCCATCTGCTGAGCCGTATTGGACAGTCCAAAGGCCCTGCCCCGGAATGATTCCGGTGTGCATTTGACCAGTGCCGCATTCAATGATGGATTAGCCCCTACAATAAAGCAGCTGACCATAGCCTGACAGACGCCAAACCAGAAGATGGAGTCCGGGATGGACTGTATCAGCATGCCAAGCCCCGCGCCGGATATGGTCATGCAGATGGCACGGTAATATCCCTTCTTCTGACCCAGCCTTCCCCAGAACGTAGTTGTCAGCGCTCCTGCAATGCCGCCGCAGCTCATAATCGTACCGGCAGTAACTGCCACATTACTCATGGAATGCTGCAGTTCGCCGATATACAGTGTCACTACCGGCTGAATCATCATTATGGTCCCCTGAAGGACAAAGTACGCCATGAGGAATTCAAACATAAGCCGGTTGGATCTGGCATATCGTAAGTCATCGACAATGGAACCTTCCTGCGATGTTTTCCAAGGTGCATGGGCAGGTTCTCTTACAAAAATAACAATCGCTGCCGTTACGAGCCAGAGAAACAGGGCCGCCACGAAGAATGAATCCCTCATTCCGATAAGGTGTGAAAGTACCCCTCCCATAAACGGTCCGCAAATGCCCCCCAGGATAATGGATGTCTGCGCAAATCCCAGATAGGTTCCCAGTGCTTTCTCCTCCACCGTGGAAGAGATAATCGCCATGGATGCGGCTACCAGGCCATTGGCAAATCCCTGGAATATACGCATCCCCAGCAGCTGCCATTCATTATGTACAATTCCTCCGAGGAAATAAGAACATCCTATAAGAAAGGCCGCCCGGACAGCCATTCTCTTCTTCCCCCGGGTATCCGCCATTTTACCCCATACAGGCCCCATGATTCCCGCCACAAAAAAAGCGGAAGAAAAAACGAGTCCCGTCCATAAGTGGACACGGGCCTGACTTACCCCCAGTTCCAGAAGATAAAGCGGTAAAAAGGGGATGAGCATAGTATAGGCGGAGGCCATAAAGAACATACTGATTATAAGTACCCAGACACTTCTGTATTTTTTCATAACTTTCCTTTACTTATTACAACGGTATGCCTACGGTGCAGAATACACGAAATGCGGTGAGAAACACAGCATTTCCTGCCGGGCCGGACGTTTATACCCGAGAAAAAACTTAAATGAAAAACGGATTTCTACACTGAAATTCTCTTGTTTTCTGTATATCATTAAACCCGATATCTGTTTCAGCGTCAAGGGAAATCCCCCTGTTTTCTTCGACGACATCAGCATCTTTACCGGAAAACATTTTTGTTTCATCCCGCAGGGCCCTCTCCATAGATATATGCTGACAGAATTCCGGCAGGCACCAACGCATATTCCACAACACAAAAACACCCTCCTTACCTCGGCATGATAAGGAGGATGTTTTATCTGTAAGGTCATCAGATACCGACAGGTCTAATTCTTTCCTGTCCTGTTTACCGCATGGAAATCCGGTTTAGCCATTGCAGCGCGTCATCCATCATATTTATGGTCACAAAATGTCCAAGCCCGGGATAGGTTCGGTATTCTGCCCTGGTATTCGTCTGATGGAGCACATTATAAAAGTGCTGCTGAGCCTGCATAGCCACGGATGCATCCGCTTCTCCGCTTAAAAGCAGACAGGGAATATCTTTCATTTCCCCGGTATGAGCCAGCGGAGTATTTTCCTCAACCTGATTACGCAGCGTCCAGTGACTGGCGAGATTCATATGGAATCGCTGTTCAAAAAAATGATGGCTTTCCATCCAGTCTCCTGATCCGTTCATAGAGATAATTCCGTTCAGGCGGTCCGCATACCGGCTCCCAATCCCCAGAGCAATAAATCCGCCCATTGAATGCCCCATAACCACGGGATAACATCCCATGTCAGCGGCAATAAACGAACTGAGCTCCTCATATTCTTCTGTGGTCGCCAGAACCGTATGCCAGAACCGGTCATAGTCCTGCACACAATAGTAATCAGGCAGAGTCCCTCTCTGCCCATGATTAATCAGTTCAGGGATAAACACCGTATACCCGTATGCTGCCATGAGCAAAGCCTTTGACAGCTGTTTCTCGCTGTCTGTACTCCAGCCATGATAAAAAACGACCGGACGGTTATCGGAGGGAACCCCTGGAGATACTTTAAGTACAGGAACAGGCCCTGCCTTTTCCCATACCGCCCGGGGACCATACAGCTTCAGCATGATTTTCCCTTCCACTCCGGATGAAAGCGATCTGTCCACTTCCATCGATTATGAAGCCAGAACCATTCTTCCGGATACTGACGAATCCAGTTTTCCAGGCGCTGATTAATTTTCCATGTAACGTTCCGTATGGCTTCCTTCTTATTCAGTCCTTCATCCGGTTCGATAGGATCACCGATAATGATTTCATACCGGCCCGGCATTGTCTCATGAATCAACGCGGTCATTACCGGAAGTTTGCAGAGTAATGAAAAATGTGCCGGTCCGGTAGGTGTAAGTGTCATCTGCCCAAAAAACGGAACGCCTATCCCTGTATCCCCTGGATCCTGGTCACAGAGAAGTCCTACAAAATAGCCCTGCTTAATGCGTCTGAGCATGTCCCGGACTCCGGTTTTGTACTCTATGGTCTGTCCTGGCATGGAGCGATATTCTGTCAGAAACCGGTCAAATTCCCTGTTTTTCTGCTGCATGGCCACTGACAGCATAGGATAGCCATAAAGGGCCAGAGCCGCGCCTTCAATCTCCCAGTTACCACAATGAGTTGCCGCCAGAATACAGCCTTTCCCTTCCGCTTTGAGACGGTCCAGCTTTTCCGCGCCCTTTATGGTCACAATATCCCGGATATTATCCTTATTGAGCAGCGGAAAGCGGCACATGGAAACAGCCAGCGGACCAAAGCGAACTGCGGATTCTTTAGCTATGCGGTGCGCCTCCTGGCTGTCCTCGGTTATGCCTGCGCGGAGTATGTTCTGTACCGCCAGCTGTTTACGCCGCTTAGGTACGGCAAACCAGAAGAAATTTCCAAGATGTCTGCCGATTTTGCTGGCTGTGTCATCTGAAACATGGCAGCAAAGCCAGCTCAGACTTTTGAGTAAAAAATAATTTCCAATCATATAAAACCTCGGCATGATAACAAAAAAAGATGCATAACCGCATCTTTTTGTCAAAATCTGCTTATTGTTCCTCTTTCAGCTGCTGTATGGTCTTTTCCAGCTGACGCAGTTTCTTTCGCATTTCCGAAAGATGACCTACCAGTACCTGGGATCGGCTCCATTCTTTATGCGGTCTTGCAGGATATCCCACATATTCACCTGGTTTAGTGATATTCCCTATAACCCCTGTCTTGCCGCCAAGGATAACATTATCCACAATGTGGATATGTCCGGTAATACCTGCCTGTCCGGCCAGTATGCAGTGGTTTCCTATCTTTGTGCTGCCTGCCACCCCTACCTGGGCGCAGAGGAAACAATCTTCCCCTACTTCCACATTATGTCCCAGATGAACCAGGTTATCTATCTTTGTCCCACGGCCTACTACGGTGCTGTTCATAGCACTGTTATCCACGGTACTGCAGGCTCCGATTTCCACGTCATCATGAAGAACTACATTGCCCAGCTGCCGGATGTGGTTGTGGTGTCCCTGGGCATCGGTAGCAAAGCCAAACCCCTGTCCACCGATCACGGCATGTGCGCGAAGCACTACCCTGTCACCAAGCACTGTATTTTCATGGATAACTGCGCCCGGATAAATTTCGCAACCCTGCCCGACAACAGCATTCCGCCCTATGTACACATAAGGATACAGAACTGTGTCATCTCCAACAATCGCACCGTCATCAATAACACAATACGGCATTACGGCCGCTTTAGGAGATACTTTGGCTGTAGGACTGACAACAGCGGTTGGATGAATGCCCGGCTTTACATGGGTTTCGGGATGGAATAATTCCACCAGCTGACTGAATCCACGTTTTGCGTCATCGCATACTATAAGATTCTTTGTGGTCTTTTCCGGCAGCTTGTCTACCAGGATAAGTCCTGCGCGAAATTCTTCCAGGTGTTCTGCATATACGCCCTGTGCGAAGGTTACATGCTCTGGACCAGCATCCATTGCGCCACGAACATCCACAATTTCCTGCTCCGCATTACCATATAATTTGCCGCCTACTATTGTAGCCAACTCCGCTGCTGTCTTTTTCATACATTACCTCACTTTGTCTCAGATGAAGAACTTCCCTGATTCAGTCCTGCAATAACTTCATCAGTTATATCAGTTGCGCCATATGGAACCATACCATTACGCAAAACAATAGTATAGCCCTTATCCTTGGCTATCTTCTGGCACTGCGCTGAAACCATGGATTCTACCTGATTCTGCTTGCTCTGCATAAAAATAGCCTGTTCCTGCTGTGCTTCTGCAAATTTACTCTGCAGTTCATCCTGCGAAAGTCCCTGCTTCTGTGCTGCTTCCAGTCTTGAAGCGATTTCATTATTTTTCGTCTCTATCTGCGCTTCAATTGCCTTGACTTTAGGAGACTTCATGGCAATCGTCTGATAATTAACAACAGCTACCTTTTCCCCAGATCCACATCCGGATACTATAGCCGCCGTAACAATCAGCCCCATACAGGCCAATTTTTTCCACATTGGCTGTTTCATTTATAACTAACCTCCTAGTAACTATCACTAATCAATGTGTTAACCAGATCTCCAGTTACATCTTCTCCAGATACATTGGCTACACATCTGGTAAAAATCATCTTCAATCCTTTTTTCTGAGCCACTTTGGCAGCATCTTTGCGGATATCATTCATCATGTCACTCTTCAGCGCAGCCATCTGAGCCTGTTTAGCCTTAATTTTCTTCTCCCATGCAGCATTCCATTTATCTGCATCCGGAAGGCCGGTTACTCCTGCCTGTGTATTAACTTTTGAAGGTGTCTTTCGATTCTTGATTTCCTCAGCCACACTCTTCGCGTAAGTATCCAGTTCTGTCATAGCTTTGGCTTTTGCGGAAGTCATCTGCTCAATTTCTTCCTTGCTCCACCCCTGCATGGATTCTTTATCCCCAGATGCATACCGGCTGTTCAGGAGCTGTCCAATTCGCTGCATGGTCTCTGCCTTTTCCTTAGAAGACAGATCGAGCACAGTCAGACGGAGCTGAAGATTGGCCAGTTCATTGCTGTCCGCTTCGCTGAGGCCTGTAAGAGTCCCAGTGGACACCTGCTGCGTCTTATGGCTGTCAGAAATCTTTTTGTACAGGTTCTGCAGATTGCGGTTCAGTTCATCTTCCTTCACTTTGACGCGGGACATATATTCATCCTTATCTGCCTGTGCCACCGCTTCTGACTGTATAGCCCTGTTTATCTTTTCCTGATTGGTTGCAATCGAAATAAAGTGCTGCTGTTCCGATTTATAGGAATCCAGCATGTGATTATATTCGGTTTCCAGCTGAAAATATTCGCTATAACGGGGATGAGCCTTAACCACCGTTTCCATATCCACGAATCCATAGACCGGTTTTGCGGTCTGTACCGATTCTGGTTCCGGTTGCCTGTTATGCACAGCAAATAAGATACCTGCTGCCGCGCACAGACAAAGAATCATGGCCCCTGCCTTAACTGGAATCTTCATAATTTATCCTTACTTCTTTGCAGAGCTTGCCTTAGCCGCCTGCTGAGTCATTGCATCAGAAACGTCCTTGGTAATATCTACGCCACCATAAACCACTGCACTCTTTTCTACTACCAGAGAGAGGCCCTTCTTGGATGCAACTGCCTTAGCTGCCGATTCAATCTGGCCCTGCATATCCTTTTCGATAGCCGCACGCTTTTCAGCAAACTGCTGGCTCATATCATTATAGAGTTTCTGCTTTTCTGCGTCAGTCATTTTAGCGGACTTGGTGTCAAAGTCCTTTTTCATGGAATCTGCAGTCTGCTGAAGTTTCTGCTGGTACTGAAGCGCAACCGCCTGGTTATTCTGCAATACTTCCTGCTGATCCACTACACCAATATCAGAATTCGGAGCGGCGTTGGCCACATCTCCCATGGACATCAGCGCCATACCACCGATGGAAAGAATAAATACACCTGCCAGTCCAAGTGAAAAGATTTTAATATTTCTCTTACTTCCTAATGATGACATCATAATAAATAACTCTCCTTCTATAAATTAGCAATCAGCCGCAGCCAACTACCGTCTTCACTATTATACACATATTCCAGCGTCATGTAATTATGCAACTTATAGGAAATGCCTATTTCATCTTCATGGGCATCCACATTTCTGTCATATCTGGCTTCCCATAACCTGCCAAACCCCTGGTGCAGCAGCCAATGTGATTCTCTGTCAGTAAAATCATATTTATATCCTATATAGGTGGATTTGCCAAAATAATGCAGCCATCCGCCATAGAGGTTACCATCTACCGGCCCGGGGTAAAAACGTGCTTCTCCAAATACAACATCATGTTTCTTCACATAATGCCCCAGAAGTCCTTCGATAGCTGTATTTTTTTCTCCGCTCCGTCCCGCATCCAGCCAGGCCTGTCCCTGAATTATCCAGTGATCAGTAAGCGCATCCACCAGAAGTTCTGTTTCACTTCCACAATGCAGATCAGTATCAATTTCCAGATCATACCTTCTGATGAAGGAGTCTTCCTCCAACTGATTCTGCATATATTCCCGGATTTCCTCCTTATGCCGATCCACAAAAGCAACCGGAAGGCCTTCAAGACTCCTCATCGAACCTTCCGCCCTGTTAGCGGCATTATACATGAATAATCTGGGCACTGTAGTTTTCCGGAACGTCAATACGCCCCGACGGACGATTGTCCCCTGTGGAAGCAGCGAAACGTGCACCACTGTATTTTCGCCGGACTCTACATGCAACCGGGCATCAAATTCCGGGAGCGCATTTTTTACAATAGTCTGCCCGGCAGACTGAGATACACTGTCGGCCCATCCGATGGAATCCACCGGAAGTCCTGTCAGAAGCGCATTCATCTCTCCCGGCAGCCCTGCCAGATCTTCTTTAACCAGTGTCTGGGCCAGAGGCGTCAGATTACCGTAATCCACCTCGGTGCGAACGGATTTAATCGTCTGCCCTACCGGCATAAGCACCACATTCATGGTTGTTTCCTGTCCATAGTTCAGAGACATATCGGAAACCACATAGCCAACCACTACCCGGTTCACTATATCCGCCAGTACCTTATCATACTGGTACCGGTTATTCTGGAAGATTTCCGCCTCTTTTCCAACCAGGACCCGATTTCCAATCGAAGCCAGGCTGGCCTCGATTCTCTGTCTGACAGAAGGAGGCATCTCCCCATCTGTCGATGTGAGATTCACATGGACGGACAGAATAGATGCCGCTTCTGAAATCCCCGGCGCCATGGAGAAAACAGCGCTGAGAATCCCTGCATATAGAGCTATCTTCCTGACATAACGCAAAGAAGAAAGCATAAATTAACTCCTTAACATCAGAACTGTGTTCCGAAACTGAAGTGGAACTTGTTTTGATCCCCATGACCGTAATCCAGTCTGATTGGTCCAAGAGGTGTCTGTACACGCAATCCCACACCAACTGCTGCATGGATGGAATCATCATCCTGATACCATGGCATCTTGCCTTCCTGAACATCCCAGGCACTGCCCACATCGGTAAACAGAACGGCTTCTACCTTCTTAGCAACCGGGATTCGGTATTCAAGGGTTGCTTCATACATCTTGCGGCCCTTGAACTGATCATCTTCGTAGCCGCGGAGAGAATCTGCGCCACCGAGATCAAACAGGTTGTTGTAGGAAATATCCCCATCAATATAGCCGCCCATCAGACGAAGTGCCAGAACATGACCGTTGCCTAAAGCTTTATAGAAACGGCCTTCTGCTGTGAACTTGTAGTAATCATAGTCACCGCCAAGTCCATGTCCGCCCCATTCGGTAGTGAAGGAGAGGCGACGGCCCTTGGTCGCATTGAAATAATTATCACGGTTATCAAATACATGGGTAAAGGTGAAGCTGTTGGTACGTCCGAAGTTATCCATAATCTTCTTGTACCAATCACTATCACGGTAATCGGTTATACCGTTCTTTCTCATGTATTTTTCCATTACGCTGCCCGGATCAAACCCGTCTTCATCATCATAGGATTCCTTGGTTGTGGAAAGATAAAATTTGTTGGTCCGGTATTCACCATTCACATGAGCCCAGGAAACGCCAAAGCCTTTCTTTCTCTTATCATATTCTGCAATGGTGTCACCATTGGAATCATAGTCATCATACTTATAACGACGATCAAATACGGTAAAGCCCAGTGCATCTCCGTTGTCATTGATGTATGGATGGGTATAGGAGATTTCATAGTTCTTGCCATGAGAAGAACCACCAAATTCCCAGCGGAAGTTGACCTTGTCACCGGTTCCACGGAAATTGTTTTCAGTCAGGCCAAGAATACCTACCATGCCGTCGGATTCAGAGTACCCGGCACCTACAGTAACTACGCCTGTCTTCTGTTCTACTACATCAATTTCAATGATAACGTCATGATTTTTGTTTCCCGGAAGAAGCTTCATATTGACATCTTCAAAAATTCCGAGGTTGTAAAGTCGTTCCATACTGCGGCTTGCCAGGAACTTATTAAACGGTTCCCCCTTCTTGAAGCGCAGTTCACGAAGAATAACCTTATCCTTGGTCTTTTCATTTCCGGCAATCTGAATATCTTCTATCTTTCCTTCTGCAATATTCACCTTAAGGGTTCCGTTTTCAGTTACGGTTACATCCGGAATAGATGCCAGAATATATCCCTGCTGTACATATAGATCATCAATAGCTTTGATGTTTCTGGATACCTGAACGAAATTCAGTACACTGTCCTTGGGAACAGCCAGAATCTGTCTCAGTTCATCATCAGAGAAAACCGTATTTCCTTCAAAAGTGACTTTATGGATAACCGGGTTGGAAACCATACGGAATGTGAGGGTTACCCCTTCCTTAACCGCTCCAAACTGTGGAGAAATCTGGGAGAATACCCCGGTTCCGCCCAATGCGGCCACATCATTGCGTACGCCTTCTACAGAGACCTTGTCACCGGTCTTTTCCGTAAGAAGGGGAACCAGCTTGGCCTTAACTTCTTCCGGAATTCCATCAAAGTCAATGGAAGTGATAGTCTTACCTGCTGCCTTCGCAATGGCCTTGTCATCATCCGGAGCCAGATACATGGATGCTGTATCTGCCAGGGAAGCCTGTGCCGTATTTCTGATATCTACCCCAGACTGATCATTATCACCGGAAGCCTGCAGAGTCGTTGTCTTGCTGCTGTCAGATGTCGCAGCAGACACATCAATATCATCTGCCTGATCCTCTGTTTTTCCCTGGGTAACATTGTACATTTCACTCTGAGACATATTGCTATTCGCAATATCCGGGGCTGCATAGACGTTAAACCCAGAAACAGCCATAACAACAGCTGTTGTGAGCAGAGCTTTCTTGTAACCTGTAATCATTAAGAATCCTCCTAAAATCAGATTTTTACATTTAGAACTTACTGACCACGCAATGCGCGGCCGGCTTCACCAACTACACTCTGTATTTCTTTCTCTGACATGACCGGAGCCGGACGTACCGGTTTTTCCACGGGTTGTTCCGCCGCCTTCTTCCGGTTTTCCTGCTTCTGTACAGTCTTTGAGCTGACAGTCGTCTTCACCTTTTCTGCACGTTTCCGTGGAGGTTCTGACACTTCTGTCTGAGGCGGCTGCGCATCGGCTGCCGCCCTGGTTACTTCTTTTTCAGATATTAAATTTTCATTTGGATTCGATACGGCAGCTTCTGGTACCGTTGTCGACATCTGACCTCCACTGGCTGGTGGGGCTGACGAACCCGATTCTGCCTGCATCCTGTCATACATAAAGGAACTGCCTGCAAAGACAATGACCGCCATAACCATAGCTGCACATCGGATAATCCATTTTTTCTTTCTTGTCCAATCATGCACTTCGTCCAGCCGGTTCATTTCTGCACGGGCCATTATCAGATTCAGTTCTCCTGATAATTCTTTATGGGAGGAATACGATTTTTCCGCTTTTTCCAGCCATTTCCGTATGGATTTGACACGGTTGACTTTATCACCTGGCATGGCACACCCCTCCTTTTTATATATAATCGGAGGTATAACCGAAAAAACAAACTGTCATAACCGGTAAAAATATACAATATTTCCGGGAAAACCCGGTAATTACTCGGAAATTCGCCTCAATTCCGGCTATTTTCTATCATGCATCAATCTGGACAGCATTCCACGCATGCGACGGATACCTTTCTTCTCCAGCTTATATACATAAGCGGTACTGACATCCATAGCATCCGCTGTTTCGGCTGCCGTCTTTTCCTTATAGTATACATTCCGAAGAACATCCTGCTCCCTCCCGGGAAGCCGGGAAAAAGCGCTGTTTACCGCATGATTCAGCGAATCAAAATCCGCCGATTCAAACGCCGTATCCCCGGTAGCCGACTGCAGATAAGGCTGTGCCTGTATTTCATCCTGCATATCCACCAGCACTTCCTGCCGGTTCTGGCGCAGAAAATCTATCATCCTGCCACGTACACGGTGCAGGGCATAAAGCGAAAAAGCCACTCCGTTATCCGGATTGAATTTTTCCGCTGCTTCCATAAGGCCGACCATCCCCTCCTGAATCAGGTCCAGTACAACGGTTTCCTGCAGAGGATATTTTATTGCCTCCTTAAATACAAGCAGCTGGTAATGCTCTATGATTTCCTGTCTGGCCTCGATATCTTCATCTTCCTTATACCGTTTCCAAAGGGCCATTTCTTCTTCCCATGTCAGTTTCCTGACATGGCTCAGGCTGCTCACATACTCACTTAACATAGTGTACTCCTAGAAATTAAAGCTCCAGTCCGCTCCTACATACTTATCATGTTCACTATTATACCACGCGGAAACCCCCAGGCGGTTTTTCAGATTATAGTAAAAACCAAGACTGTTCTGTTCGTTATTAATTCCTGTAGTAACCGTAAGCATAAAATCATTAAACAGATATTTACCAATCTTTATATAGTAATAGCTGTCATTCTGCTTTAAATCACTTTCATACCCTTCATTCAGGCTGGAGGTCACACTGATATAATCCAATCCTATGGTCTGTTTGAGGTAATCCTGTACCCCGCTGTTAAATACCATCTGCAGTCCTGCATTAAACAGCGCCCCCTGTACCGCATCATTATCCGGACTGGATGGATCAGAATGTACCGTAAGCAATGTAACAATCTGAGAATCATTCAATGCTGGCTCACTGTTCAGTTCAAATCGGAAAGCCCCTGGAGGTCCGGAAAGCTTCATATCTACAGTGTAATGGCCCACCTTGGTTCCCGCCGCCAGATTTATCACTGGCAGGATGGAATCAGGCACTCCGCCCCAGATAGCGTATCCATCAGTCACATTAAATTCATTGGAAAGATAATGGATCGTACCATTCAGTACATTGACGCGTCCAGATGATATCGGTGCAGACAGCGGTCCTATAATCTTAATATTTCCTTTGATTGCCAGATCATAAAGCATACTGTTATAGAGCTTCACATTGTCTCCAATCTGTATATCCAGATTGGTATTTACAGGCAATGAACCATCACCGGATTCAAAGGATAATGGAATATCCACTGTGGCGTCATGAATCGATACAGTTCCTTTAATTCCCGGTTTGCCAAACATCTCAGCAATAGTCAGATCGGTATCCAGTGCCCCATTATAATAGGTAGACTGAATGGCAGGTGCATGCACCTGAACGGTTCCTTCATAGCTGGTCAGGCTACCCTTATCCCAGCTCGTTTTCCCGGTAATCGCTGCCGTGCCGCCCCCAAGGACCGACTGCAGATTCAAATCTGCTGATTTGCCATTTAACTGAATCTGCCCTGAAATACCGGTAACGGCTTCCTTCATGCTTTCTATCATCATGGAACCATCGGAGATGGCAATACCCCCGTTAAGCTCAGGATCAGTCCAGGGCCCGGTTACCTTAACATGTCCCTTTATGGGTCCTTCCGCTGAGGTAACCGCATTGGTAAGCATAGCCAGAATGTTAAGATCTGCATTATCCAGATTAATATCCAGATTCATGGGAGCCGCATTTGCCGTATTTACCCTGGTGAATGCATTAATTGGCATGGTACCGTACATAGTGGCCTTATAGGGGCCCTTTACAACCAGACCATGCTGGATAAATACCTTCCCCTGGGTAATCAGCCCCATAACTGACATGGAATCAAATCCAGTGCCGTTATAGGAAGGATTATCAACACCAATGGAAATTTCCGCATTGGGTTTATCCTTTGTTCCTGACAGTTTTATCCCTGCCGTCAGGCTGCCATCCAGCTGAACATCTTTCCGCCCCAGAACCTGTGGTACCCAGGACAGATTCATATCCTTTGCTGCCATTTGAATATCCAGGCCCCCCTGAGGCGTAGTAGCCCCCTCAGCAGCCAGAAGTCCCGTCCCTACAGGTATGCGTAACTGACGAATAGTCAACGCTCCATTTCTATAGGACAGATCTATCTTTCCATCCGCAATCGGCTGATTTCCCAGATTCCCTTTACTGATAGTGGCGGCAATATCTCCATTTGGATGTTCTATAGAGCCGGTAATATTCATAGCACCACTCATAATCCCTGATACGTTCTGAACAGGAACCTGAAGTATTTTGGCCGCCTCTGCCATATCCCAGTCAGTAAACTGCAAGTGACCGTCTATGCCCATATTGGTCAAATTGATACTGCCTTTCCAGGTAAAATCACCGCTTCCCTGTTTAAACATGCCATTAGTAACAGAAATGACATGATTTGCATAGTCAATATCCGCATTAACCAGTCCCATATAAGCTTCCCCTATGCGGATAGACCGGCTTTCCACATGTCCGCCAAATATGGGATTACTGAGACTGCCAGTGACCTGCCCACGAAGAGTAATCTTACCATCCACTTGATTGTTTAACAGAATACGACCAGCATCGACATCTACCAGTTCCACATGCATGTCAATGGCCTTTTCTGAAGCTGTCCCCTGAACTGAGGCCGTTCCTCCATAAGCGTTTCCCAGGCCATTGGATATGCTGAGTACCCCATCTTTAAAGGAATAATCGGCGCCAATGCTCTGATACAGCTGACCCATAACCGAGCCATTCCAGGCCAGAATTTCCCCTGTAACCACCGGATTCTTCAATGTTCCCGTAATGGTCATATTGTTGTTTACGTATCCGGTAATCGGATAGGACATCCCTGCCAACATCAGAACCTGTTCTGCCCGGATATTCTGAGACTTAACCTTCAGATTTAATGAAGACTGAGCGTTGAATCCCAGCATACCGGAAATTTCATGACTCCCTTCACGGGTATTCCAGCGCAGATTGTCTATACGCGCACCGTTCCGGTCCAGTGTAAGACTGCCGGATATATCAGTAAACTCCATACCCTTTATGGATCCATCAGACGCATATATGCTGCCCTGATATACCGGAGATTTCATGGTACCGGTAATCCGGCCATGGAGAGATGCCACCCCGGACATAGCTACCCCGGCCACATGGGATACTCCCTTTAACGATATACGTTCCGCATCCACCAGAAGATTCATCTGGCGGTCAGATGCCATTCCGGAAATATGGAATGCCCCCTGTCCGGAAAGACCATCTGCAGAAATAATATTCCATATATTTCCCGCCTTGGTCACATTAGCTGATATCCTGTCTGCCTGCATTCCCTGATAGGTAAATCGGCTGGCATTTATCACTGCATTAAGATTATTTCCGAATAAAGTAACGGATCCGGTCACGGCTCCGACGGAAGCCCCATGCCCTTTAATCTGTGTACCGCTAAAGCGGCCATATGCAGAATCCAGGTGCGGAGTACCTCCGGAAAGTGTACCTTCTGCCTGAATCTGTCCGGACAGTATACCACTGACACCATAAGAGCGTGCCAGGGTTCCTATATCCGCATTATGGGCAATGACATTGACTGAGAATTTTCCGCTATGCATAGCATAGCTTCCTGTCCCATCCAGAGAGCCATTTCCAAGCTGACCATGGAAATCAGAAAGAGTCAGTTTTTCTCCATCCCATAAGAAAGCTCCCTGCCCTTTTTTCAGATGTACTCCCTGAACACTGATGTCTGAGCCGGAAACTCGGCCGCTGGCAGACAGTTTATCTGTGGTTCCATATACGTGTACAGTCCCATTTACCCTGCCGCTGGCAGACTGACCTGGAAGAAGTGCTGCCAGGTCTATATCCTGTCCACGGAAACTGCCATCTACAGATGTTGACTTTCCCCAGTCTGCGGAGAGTCTGCCCTTAATGGCCTGTCCGTTAACCTGCATTGACAGCGTATGGATTCCCGCGTGACCGTTGAATACATCAAAGTCCGCATAGCCGCCGGAGAAACGATAATTCTTATACCGCCCGCCTGCATCATTAATCTGTGCGGAAGCATGAAGGGAAATGGTTCCATTTCTGTTCCAGAGATGGCCTTTCTGTACAAAAAGCTTTCCCTGTTCTATGTGAAGATCGTTCATGGCTTCCGGATAGGATATGCCCAGCTGATAAATCAAAGTCAGTGGAAGACCATCCGCTGTCACTTCTCCATCATAGTGACTGGAATCTTTATAATTGAAATCCATACGGGTCAGCGCCTTTTCTACCTGTCCGGTAAAGGCTCCGTGGATAATCTGCGCATCATCCCAGCGCAGCTGGCCATTCAGGGAAGAAACATGTACAGCTGAACCGGCTGCCGGTACAGCAAGCACACTTCCGTCATGAATGAGGACCCGGCCATAAAATCTGGAAGCCGGTGTACTGTTATCCACAATAATCAGATGAGAGACGTTCCAGCCCTGTTCTCCATCTTTATATACCTGAACTGCCGGTTTGTCAGCCACAATGCTGGTAATGGCAGCCAGGGTATCTCTGTCATCAAAAAAAGAGCGCATTAAAGCACACACAGACCAGTTGACTGTTAATTGAGGCGACTTTAAGACATCCCTCCCTTTTTTATCCTTTACATCCAGCTCATTAATTCGGATATCAAGGCCAGGGGTCAATTCCATAGACTGCCATGTAAGCTGTCCATTAATTTTTTTCTTTGCTGTCGATGCCACCGCCTCATTAATTGCAGGAACTGCATAATAATGAGCCAGTACACCGGTCAACAGTGCCAGTACTACAAGTATGGCACTCAAAATCCCCAATCGCTTAATCCATGTGTGCTTCAACAGTAGGCGCTCCCCACTCGTATATTAAATTTGACTATCAGCGGAATTACTTAACAGTTGTTTCCGTATGAATAACTGCAGGAATCCCCATAGCATTTTCAAGAGTTGCCAGTCCGATATTGTAATCGTACAGGGCGGTAATATAATTGGTTCTCGCCTGGTTCAGCTGCAGCTGAGCATCCAGTACGTCCAGGTTGATACCTACACCTGATGCATAGCGAACTGTAGCAATCTTATAAGCTTCTTCTGCTTCTGCCACTGCTGCTTCGGTGGCACGGATCTTTTCCTTAGCAGAGAAAACATTCAGATAATCCTGGCGAACTTCCAGTTCAATACTTTCTCTGGACTTAAGAAGTGTTTCTTCCGCTGTCTTTAGATCAGCCTTTGCTTCCCGGATTTTGGCATCAGTTGCCCCGCCGTCAAAAATTGACCAGCTTAAGCCACCACCGACACTCCAGCCTTCATGCTTGAATCCCGGGAAATCGTCATCATTCCAGCTGTATCCACCGGTAAGTGCTACTGTCGGCATATATCCGGCTCTGGCAATACGGACAGCTTCTTCCGCCATCTTTACGTTATAATCTGCCTGTACAAGTTCCCAGCGGTACTTTTCCGCCATAGCAATTGCCTGTTCCATGGTAATGGTGATGTCAGGCTGTGGAAAGTGCTTATCCGTTGGGGTCAGTTTGGTATTCATGGGAATACGCATAACATTATTCAGATTAGCTTCCGCTACATCCCGTGTATTCTTTGCAGAAATATCAGCTTCCTTGGCATTAGCCAGAGACACATTAGATGACAGCACATCCAACTTGGCTACAATACCTGCATTAAACTGCTGTTTTACGTTGGACAGATGTCCAGCCAGATTAGACACAGATTCATCCGCTACATCGGCCAGGTTGATAGCTTCCAGCCACTGATAGTATGCCTTTGTCGCAGACAGCTTGGTTGCTGCTTCCTGCTGGTATACAGCTACATTAGCCGCATCTTCTGCATAGCGTGCTGAATCAATGGCACCTTCTACAGCACCACCGGTCCAGATTGGCCAGGTTACATTGATTCCATTGCTGTAAGAATTGGAAATAACTTTGACTGTCTGATTTGTCTTGGCTCTGCCGCCCTTCCAGTCATAGGAAACCTGCGGATTCTTGCCTGCAGCCGCTTCACTGACCTGAGCTTTAGCCTTTTCCAGTGCGTATTCAGAAAGTCGGATATCTCTGTTGTTATTAAGAGCTGTAGTAACTGCACCCTTCAGATCGATGTTGAGTGCCTTTGCAGCCGGAGCCTTTACTGCGGTTACATCTTCTGTTCCCAGATTCTTGGCGAGCAGACGATTGGTAAAGTCCACTTTACGGGCAGCTTCTTTTTCTGCAGCATCATTCTTCAATGCTCTGCTGGTAATAGCCGGATCTGTAGTTGTGCGTACAGAATCTGCGGCCATAACGTTAAATCCGGCCCCTAAGGACAATATCACTGCTGATGCAAGTACTGCATATCTTTTCTTATTCATTCTTTATTTCCATCCCTTCTTCAGAGTCTCAATATGTATAACCCAAACCAATATATTCCCCGCCACCTTCACGGCTATGCGGCAGAATGGACTGCCCCACCACTGAAATATTCGGTGAGAATTCATATCCACCGCGGAGACGGATTGTTAAATCATTGGGATCATATAAATCTGTGTTAAATTTCCATCTTCCGTTTCTGTAGGCTGCACCACCGCCGATTTTATCGCGGATAATGCCTCCATAGAAATCAAAACTTCCTCGTTTCTGTCCTAATGAAGCATCCAGAAGAGAACCGTTTCCCAGAGACTCTATTCCCAGCTGGAAAAACCTGTCTCCACCAAATTTCACACTGAAATCCGGTGAAAATTCATTGTCTTTAACATTATATAACATGGAAGCGTCAGCCGACAAATTATCTCCACTCATGAAATTGTTTAATTTTCCGGACATCTGTGCCGCTTGAGAAGATAGCGACCTCGCGTTTGCCGATGTAGCTGCCAGGTTGTCCAGAATCGTCCTTGCATCGCTGACCGCCTTACCATCTCCATTAAACTGACGAAGCATGGCATTCATCTGCTGTGTCATCCCATCCACCTGATGAGCTATGGCAATTCCCTGTGCAGTAATGTTGGCCAGATTCTGTGTCATCGTGTCCACATTAGCCAGAGTACTCTTGACTGACCCCTGTGCTTTTGGATCCGCCACAATGGTATTCAAGCCATCCATCATGGTCTGCGCCGAATCCATCAGCTTGTTCATCTTCCCCATAGCAGCATTCATCGACCCGCCGGAATCCCCCTGTATAGCCATTCCCGGGCCCAGGTACCCTTCACTCAATGTACCTCCGGTAACTCTGACAATTTTTCCACCCATAATACTGCTGTCCTGAATGGAAAATTCCGCATCTTTAGGAATCTGTGTACCCTCATACAGCCGGAGGGATAAAACAGCCTGTCCATCTTTCACCGCAATGCTGTCAACCCGGCCTACTTCAACTCCGGCATACTGAATGGAGCTGCCCGGCTCTATGCCTTCTGCGTCTTCAAAATACCCGGTGACATCAAATCCCTTGTTCCCAAAAAGAACTACATTACCAAGCTCAACCATCATCCCGGAGAACAGAGCAATGCCGGCCAATGCAAACGCGCCTACTTTGGCTTCTGTAGACCATTTCATCCTCTGTCACCTCCTGTATGGGAATCTTCTGTCAGAGATCCCCGTCCCTGAATAAACTGCTGAACTGTCGGATCGTCTGAATTCCTGATTTCCTCAGGCTTTCCTATAAATCGGAACTGCCCCTTATACAGAAATGCAATCCGGTCTGCCACATAATACGCAGACTTCAAATCATGGGTTACTACCACACTGGTTACGTGCATAGTTTCCTGCATACGCTTAATCAGCGCGCTGATGTCCGTCGACCGAATCGGATCGAGCCCGGCAGTCGGTTCATCATACAGGATAATTTCCGGATTCAGCGCGATGGCCCTGGCCAGACTTACCCTTTTTTTCATGCCGCCTGACAAACTGGCCGGCATAAGGGATTCTGTACCATCCAATCCTACCAGGTGAAGTTTTTCCCTGACTATGGAATCAATTTCCGCTTCAGAAAAATGTCCATGATGGCGAAGTCCAAAAGCTACGTTTTCCCTGACCGACATGGAATCAAACAATGCGGAGTACTGGAATACCATGCCCATGTGTATCCGCTCTCTGTTTAATTCGTCTTCATTCATCCGGGTAATATCCTGTCCATTGACCATCACACGTCCACTGTCGGGGCGAAGTAAGCCGATAATCATCTTAAGGAGTGTGGATTTCCCGGAGCCGGAAGCTCCCAGGATAACCATCGTTTCTCCTTTTCCCACGGATAGACTTACATCCCGGAGTATTTGTCTTGTGCCGAAGGACTTACTTACATGTTCAACACTAATCAAGATAACTCCTATTCTCAGAACAATACGGATGACAGCAGATAATTAGCTGCAAATAACATAACGATAGAATATACTACCGACTGTGTGGTTGCCTTGCCAACCCCTTCTGCCCCTGCGTCACAGGTCATCCCACGGTCACACCCCACCAGAGCCACAATCATGCCAAATATCACCGATTTAATGATACCGGCCGATATATCTTCCGTTCCACAGAAAACCTGAATGGAATGGAAAAAGGTGTAGGCGGAAACCCCATCTTTTAACGCGGCAACCAGCATGGCTCCTACAATACCGATTGCCACCCCAAATACATTAAGTACGGGAAGCATGGTCATACAGGCCACCATTCTGGGCACCACCAGATAGGCCACAGGATTGACTGCCATACAGCGAAGGGCATCAATCTGTTCCGTAACCCGCATGGTCCCCAGTTCAGCCGTAATGGCCGCGCCGCATCGGCCGGCCAGCACTACGCCGCAGAGAACCGGTCCTAACTCTCTTCCCATGGCTATGGTTACAATCCCGCCGATGGAAAAAGCGGCTCCATATTTAGTAAGTACACCGGCCATCTGTACGGAAAGTACCATCCCTGTGAAAAGGAGAGTCAACGCGACAATGGAAAAAGATTTTACCCCCAGGTCAAGACTCTGTTTTGCGGTCTCATGAAAACTGATTTTCGGCAGTTGTTTCACTGCGGCAACAAAAAGAAGGATAATCGCACCCAGCTGATCGAATATCCCCAGCGTCTTTCTGCCAAGCCATTCCAGCATTTCCATCATGCGCTTTTTCCCTCCCTTTTATTGCTTATAGACCAGTATAACAAATATCATAAAAAATAGATAGCAGACTATTTATTTTTTTTCTTCACTTCCTGAATCTGCATCCTGAGCTTCATTTTCGTTATCGGCATGCATCTCTGCCACCGCTTTCTTCCGGCTGTTTATCATCTTTTTCAGCGCTGCATCTCTTTTAGCTTCAGGCAATACAGTAAATGTAAACTGACCATCTCCGTAAATCACATAGTCGGTATCCGCACGGCTTCTTGGCCTTTCCGCATTATCACTGTCTTTGTTGGACTTATTATCCTCTTTATGAAGGTAGTCCGGAGTATCCTGCACCTTTTTCCCCTGAATCTCCGCTGATGCCCTGCCATCATCTTCTTTAGATATCATGCTGACATTCGGATCCAGAATTTCTATAACCACCTGATTATTCTGATCCTCATCCATAATATTTTTCTGCAGATCGTCAAAATTCTTGTATGTACGCAGGCGATCCAGTACTTCATCCGACAAATTATATTTCTGCTGTTCCAACAGATAAGGAAGCGGTATTACACCACCACCGCGCACTTCCAGCATCATTTTTCCATATGGCTGGTCTTTCGGTACGGTAAATGTCATATCCTTATAAAATACATCACCTCTGTATGCCTGCAGGCGGACACGCAGATAAATGGTATCCCCAGGGCTTACAATCATCGGTGTTGCTGTTGCATCCAGTATTCTCGCTGTCTTTCTGTCCTTTGTCACCGACATGTTAACGTCGATATTCCGCAGGTCATAATCCTTAAATCGATTATCAGCCAGAATCTTCAGTACATCATAAATCTCATCTACGCTGCGGGACGCAATGTCCGATGAAGACCAGTACATATTGGTCCGTGTAAACGGTTTCTGCGCATTATCCGCCGGATAGAAAGTGTATGTGAACTTTACTGTTCCTTCACCGCTTCTGTCCATGGTACTGCTGATAGCGTTATATACAGAGGTCGCGGAAAGAGTAGGAAGCAGTTTCTGACTCTTAATCATCCGTACGTCCAGATTTCGTGTAAAACGAAGGTCTTCATCTGTTACCCGGGCATGCAACGGAACAAAAGATGGACTTTCGCCGCTGACACCACTGATTCCTGTACCTCTGTCCTGATTGATTTCTCCGATTTCCGCTCCCACTGACCCCAGTTTAAACGGTGTATTCGTGCTGGGTATAACCGTGAAAATGTAGGAATTATGCATAAAATACCCAGTATTTCCCGCATTCATAAACGGATGGCCAAAAGCCAGGATATGGTCACCATCCACATAGGTTACCGTCCCTATGGCTCCCAGTTTTAAATCGCCTGTAATCATGGTGGCGGCTACGGAGCTTCCCGGATACAATGGCAGTTTCCGGTCATCCTCTCCGGAAGAGGCTGCCGAATAGGGTGTCATATGGAATCCCTTCATTTTTTCCGAAAGGAAATTCATCCCATCGGCGGTGTATCCCGATGCCATCAGTGGTGTCTCCAGCGGAATCAGATGGTTAACATCCGGTTCCATAGTGCTGGATTCGTTATCATCAATAGCCCAGAGCTTCAGCATGTCCTCAATAGGCGTAACCATGCCGATACGGCCGCCGGACTGTGGAAAGCCATAAGCCACCGCCCCCAGAAGCTTCCCATTGATATATACCGGACTTCCGCTCATCCCCTGGGCAATGCCATTAGTCTTATCAATAAGTGGTCCGGATACTTTTACGAGGACAAGATCTCCCCCATTGGCCCCCTTATTTTTCAGCACACCAAGTACATCCACATTGAATGTATCTATGGTCGTGCCATGAACAACGGTTTTAGCCAATCCATGCATACCTTCCCGTACGGAAGAAACCGGCATGAAGGGATCGGCCCATGCCGAAGCTCCGCTGAAAAGCAGTGCACATCCCACCATAACTGCCAGTTTATATTTCCTGATCCACTTAGATTTCATTACCATTCCCCCAGCCAATTAATCAGCAATGACTGCCACCTGCTGATTCTGTACAATTTTCTGTCCCTTGGTCACATTAACTTCTTTTACTGTTCCATCCGCTGTAGCGCGGGCTGCCGGTACTGGTCCCACCAGGGAATCCACCATAACCAGCACATCCCCTTCTTTAACCTTTGTTCCAGGTGCCACTACACTGACGGTAGTACCGCTGAGCATCGAGGTCTGTACAACTGGACCGGACGCGTATGCAAAAGAAATTGCTCCCGCCAGCAGAGCAGCTGCTGCCATAATCTTATATCTGGTTTTCATAGATACTCTACTCCCTTTCATTTACCGATAGTTATTCTTTTGTTCATTGTACCATTTCTGCACAAAATTTGGGTAATCTGCCCTTATCTTCCCTGTAACACAAAAACTGCAGGCCATACCTTCCGCTACGCAGAAGATACGGCCTGCAATCTTTCAGTTTGAATTTTTTATCTTAAAATTATCGCAAATCCTGCATGGAATCCCTGAGATCATTCATATATCCCAGTGCTGTGCCAGCGCCAATAGCATTGACATACAGAGGATGTTCCACTACATAGGCAGGGATTCCAGTCAGATTCGTAATCATCTGATCCAGACCTTTCAGCTGCCCTGCCCCGCCGGTAATCATGATGCCATGATCCCGGATATCAGCCAGAAGTGCAGGAGGTGTTTTCTGAAGGACACTCCTTACCTTCCGGAAAATATGCTCAAGAACTGGTGTCAGTGCTTCGGCTGCCACCTTTCCTGTTACTTCAATTTTCACCGGAAGCCCGGTAACCAGGGATGTACCGCACACCGAGGTGCTTCGTTTCCTGTTATCAATATGCCAGCGGGCTCCCAATGCAATCTTGACAAGCTCCGCAGCCTTTCTTCCAATTTCCACCTTATATACTTCCCGGACACGGGCTATAATTGCCTGGTCCATAGCCATGCCGGCCATACGGGAATAGTCGCTCACCACGATACCATGGACAGAGGCTACCGATACCGAAGTGGTACCTCCGCCAACATCGACTATCATGGCCCCTTCCATATGGGATGCATCCAGTCCAATCCCCATAAGGGAAGCTATAGGCTGTTCGATGAGGACGGTCTTTCTTGCCCCCATGGTAAAAGCGGCTTCAAGCAGTGCCCTGCGCTGTACCCCGGTAATTCCTACCGGAACACAGATAATCAGGCGGGGATGGAAAAACATCCGCTTAAGGTATGACTGGTTAATGATGGAATTGAGAAGATGTGCCGTTGCCCGATAATCCACAATGGCACTTTCTTTTATAGGACGTATCGTATAAATACCTTTAGGTGTACGTCCTTCCATTTCTTCTGCCCTGGTACCGGAAGCCACGAATTCGCCGTTCTTTTCACGCACAGCCACTACGGAAGATTCCGGAAATACCAGTCCCTGATTCTTTATGTAGATAACTACATTAGAGCTCCCCAGATCCACTCCGATATCTTCAGCCCCCAGTCCACCAAGCCAGTCTACCAGAGACCCTCCGGGCATGGACAGTTGTAAATTATTTTTAACGCCTTTAATCTTTGTCGACACGGATAATGTCAGCTCCCAAGCCTCTCAGCTTCTCAACCAAATGGTCATATCCACGATCGATATGACGAAGATCTCCGACTTCAGTTACACCATGGGCCGCCAGTCCTGCCAGTACCAATGCGGCACCTGCACGCAAATCAGTGGCTCTGACAAAGGCCCCCTGAAGGAACGGAACCCCATGAACAATAGCCTTACGGCCTTCTACCTCAATATTGGCACCCATCCTACGCAGTTCGCCAACATGCATAAACCGGTTTTCAAATACAGTTTCCGTTACCGTACTTGTTCCATCCCCTATGGTCATCATGGCCATGAACTGTGCCTGCAGATCCGTCGGGAATCCAGGGTATGGCAGCGTCTTAATATCGGTAGAATGGATATGTCCGTCACTGATAACCCGTACACTGTCAATATCCTTAATAACCTTGACTCCAGCTTCACCAAGCTTGGCCAGAAGCGGTTTCAGATGTTCAGAAAGCACATTATCCACCACTACATCGCCGCCGGCCATAGCCGCTGCAATAATAAATGTTCCCGCTTCAATACGGTCCGGAATAACGGTGTGGGATGCGCCGTAGAGATGTTTAACCCCTTCTACACGGATGACATTGGTACCCGCGCCCTTGATATTGGCTCCCATGCTGTTAAGGAAGGTGACCAGATCCACAATTTCCGGTTCTTCCGCAGCATTTTCAATAATAGTCTTTCCATCAGCCACTGCCGCTGCCATCAGAATGTTTTCTGTAGCTCCGACACTCGGGAAATCCAGATAAATGGTAGCTCCCTTAAGTCCTTCCGGTACAGAAGCTTCCACATATCCATTACCTACCGTAACTTTAGCTCCCATGGCCTCAAAGGCCTTAAGGTGCAGGTCAATTGGACGACTGCCAATCATGCAGCCGCCTGGAAGTGCAATTTTTGCGTGACGTTTTTTAGCCAGAAGCGGTCCCATAATCAGGAAGGATGCCCGCATGCGGCTCATCAGTTCATATGATGCTTCTGTCTTATCTACCGTTGTCGTATCAAAAATCATAGCGTTATCTCTCAGCAGGATATTTCCGCCCAGAGATTCAATAACACTGCAGATAGTCTTTACATCTTCCAGATGCGGCGCATCAATGATAGTGGATGGGCTATCCGGAAGCAATGTAGCAACGATAATAGGCAAAACTGCATTTTTAGCGCTGGACACACGCACATGTCCATGCAGAGGGCGGCCGCCCCTGATGATTAATTTTTCCAAAAGGAATCACTCCTGTACTTAAAATCTGTTGTATTTAAACAGAACCCGACACATCGTTTTTATTACAAAAAGAATATTACTTTGTGTATATCGAACAAAAATTCATAGATATCATAGCAAAGATTAGTGTCCATTTCAAGGACACTGATTCCGGTTATCAGCTGTTCCCGATTGTTTCTGTTGCCTTCTTTACACTTTCATTATCCCCAAGAATAATCATCATATCATCCACCTGCAGCTTAAGTTCAGGATTCGGATTAACCATGGTCTTCTCTCCCCGGCGGATGGCAACTACTGTGATATTGTACTTATTTCTGACATTCAGATGTTTCAGATCCTTCCCCACCCACCCGGAAGGCACCCTGATACTGAACACCGACAGATCATTATCCATTTCGATATAATCTACCAGTCCCGGGTTCACCAGATTGTGAGCTACCCGAATTCCCATTTCATGTTCAGAATAAATGATTTTGTCTGCCCCGATTTTAGTAAGCATCTTACCGTGCATTTTGCTTAATGCCTTGACGACAATTTTCTTTACGCCCATTTCCTTAAGGATAAGTGTACTCAGAAGGCTGGCTGACATATCCCCCAGTGCCACTACCGCCACATCGGCATTCCCTGCCCCTATAGCCTGCAGGTTTTTTTCTTCTGAAGCATCGGCACATACAACATAGCCCAGTGTTGAGGAAAGATTCTGAACAACATCCTCATCCAGGTCCATGGCCATAACTTCATATCCCATGTTTTCCAAAGTGGTGGCTACACTTTCTCCAAAACGACCCAGCCCAGCTACAAAAAATATCAGTTTTTTATTCATTTATACCCTCAGCCAATCGAAATATTTTCTTCCGGGAACTGGAGATTTCTCTTTCTTCTATCCCCAAAAACAATAGACAGCGTCATAATTCCCACACGGCCTATGAACATGGCAATCATAAGAATGATCTTGCACGATGTATTTAACTGTGCGGTCACACCTGCCGTAAGCCCTACGGTGCTGAACGCGGAAACCGATTCAAATAAAATCTGACCGAAAGAAAAACCTCCGGTATTACATACAAGCATGGCAAATGTGGTTAAAAACACAAAGCCGCTGTAAATAAAAAATATATTCAGTGCCTTATAGAGCACCTGCATGGGTATCCTCTTATGATAGACTACCACCTGATGTCTGCCCCGCAGCCAGGAGGCTGTGGACAGATAAAGCACAGCCAGCGTAGTAGTACGGATTCCGCCCCCGGTAGATACCGGCCCGGTTCCCACACTCATCAGGGCTATCATCAGAAGCAGTGTCGCCGGTTTCAACGCGGTCATATCCACCATGGAGAACCCGGACATACGGGATGATGATGCCATAAAGAGAGCATTTACCACCTTATCCGGCCATGACAGAGCCGCCATAGACGCCGGGTTTTCACCTTCCAGGCAGAGAAAGGCCACGGTGCTTACCACCGTAAGAAACAATCCGGTGGTGATGACAATCTTCGTATTCAGCTGGAATTTCCGCCAGGACCTCTTATCAATGACATCATTGATAACCAGGAAACCTACTCCACCCAGCAATGAGGTCAGATAAATAATTATAAGCGGATACGGATGGGACATGAGTCCGGCCACTCCGCCTTCTGCCCCAAGAATATCAAATCCGGTATTGCAGAATGAGGCCACCGAGTACCAGCATCCCAGATAAATTCCTTTCCATCCATACTGTGGAACAAAGTAAATAGAAAGGAGAATGCTGGAAATACATTCAATCCACAGGGTGGTAGTTACAATCCGTTTTACCAGCCAGACTACACCGGAAGGGGTCTGCAGATTAAAAGAATCCTTTATCAGAAGCCGTTCCCTGAGCTGAATCCGCTTCCCTGTACTGATTCCCCATACCGCCATAGCTGTCATAATGCCCAGCCCACCGATTTCGCTCATTATCATGATGAATATCTGGCCGAACAGAGAAAATTCCTTTTCAATATCGATATAGGACAACCCAGTCACGCTGATTACGCTGACCGCGGTAAAAAGTACATCCAGAAAGCTCAGATGCACCCCGCCATTCTGTGAGACAGGAAGCATCAGAACACAGGCACAGAACAGCATGCACAGGGCAAAACCGGCCATAATCAGAAAGCCCCGGTGAAAGAATCCAAGTGCTGAAATAATGGATTTTATCATGAGTCCTTTCTCCTTTCCTTTTCATCATATGACCCGTTCATTTCCTGTATAGTCTGTCCTGCTGAATCACTGCTGCCTGCGTCAGTTCTCCAGTGGAACATTCTCATCAATCATTACGGTAACGTGTTTATCTCCATAGTAAATCCGTACCGTTCCCACAGCTATATCCGCGCTTTCTCTGCAGGTTATCGTTCCTTTTCCCTGCATAAGTTCTTCATAAAAAATCCAGGACTCCCTGCGCCGCCCCATAACTTTTGAACGGTCCCTGCGGGAGCATACGATTTCTACCGGTCCCGCTGCACGACGTATCCATGGCGTAATGACATGACGGGCGATGTACTGATCACACATCTCCCCCATTGCCGGATGGTAGGGCCCCGCCAGAAGGGAATGTCCTGTATCCAATTCATCCGTAGCCTGAAGGCCTACGCGTATAACTCCAATACCATGGTGATTATACCACCGTTTCATAAAGGCAGCCTTACATACTGCCTCTTCCAGCCGGATAGGGCGATATGTTCCCGCCCTGTACATCTGTCCCAGTGCAGTGCCTTCCAGAACCAACACGGGGTATATGCGTATAAAATCAGGTTTTAACCTGACTCCCTTCCGCGCTGTGTAGCGCATGGATTTCCAGTCTTCTCCGGGAAGCCCTATCATAAACTGCAATCCCACGGAAAAATCATTTTGCCGCAGGAGCGCTGCGGCCTGCCTGGCGTCTTCTGCCGTATGTCCCCGTTCCGCCTTTTTCAGTACCTGGGGATCCAGACTCTGCACTCCCAGTTCTACGGTTTTAACCCCGTATCTCTTCAGGAGCCTGAGGATTTCCGGCGTAATACAATCCGGCCGGGTTGACAACCGTATGGCACGAATCCTTCCTTCATCCAGCGCCTGTTTCGCCGGCTTCAGCAGTTCTTCCATAACTTTAACAGGAAGCGCTGTAAAGGATCCGCCATAAAAAGCGGCCTCCCAGTACCGGCTATCATCGCGAACCGGCACATATTCTCTGATAATCTTTTCTATATCCTGCGCCGTAACCGACGTACTCCGTCCGGTAATCCGTACCTGATTACAGAAGACGCACTGATGAGGACATCCCCAGTGGGGTATAAATAAAGGAATAATTGCATGTTTCATTTTATCTTATCATTATCCGGAGATAAAGAAAAAGCGAGACATGTCCCGCTTTTCCTTATCTGCCGTCCTGCAGACTACTTTTCTTTGTTTGCTTTGGAATCCATAGCATTCTTTACGGATTCACCAACACCATCAATCAGATCTCTTGCATCCGTAGCGGCAATAACCCCCAAGATATCATGGCGTGTCACAATGCCTGCCAGCCGGTTGTTCTTATCTACTACCGGCACCGTCTTGAGATGTTCATCAATCATAAGGGAAGTAATGGTGTCCATATCCGTTTCCGGAGTTACACAACGTACATCCTTGGTCATGATTTCATCTGCTCTGGTTGCCAGTAATTTACGGAAAGACTTTTCATAACGGCCATATCCGCAATAGTAAAGGCTGGCGCCCAGTACATCCACATACTGTGGAACATAAGGACGTACCTTCTTATACAGCAAATCCCCTTCAGAAACTATCCCCAGCAGCTTATTGTCGCCATCAGTTACCGGAATCGCATCAATAGGATGGGATACAAACAAATGAATCAGTTCCTGTACTGTGCAATCTGCTGGTACAGACAGGACATACTTTGACATAAAATCTTTTGCCTTATACACTTTTGAAGTCATAATATCCACCTGAATTCTTAGTTATAACAGAATCATCTGATAATCATATTATATCATACAATAGTCAATATCAGAGATGATATGGCTCATGTCTCATGATTTTCATCGCCCGGTAAATCTGTTCTGTCAGAATCAGCCTTGCCATCTGGTGTGTCAGTGTTATCTGGCCAAGACAGAACCTGAGCTGTGCCCTTTTCCTCAGCAAATCGCTGTTACCATAAGGACCTCCGATAAGGAAACAGAAATGGCTGCTTCCTGTTACCATCTTTTTTTCCATCCAGTGGGAAAAATCTTCTGAACTCATTTCCTTTCCCTTTGTATCCAGAAGGATCACGCAGGCTCCTTCCGGAACATATTTCAACAGTTTTTCCGCTTCCCGATCCAGTGCCTTAGTAATATCCGCGGGAGAAGGATTATCCGGAACCCGTTCTTCCCCCTGCTCAATAAATTCCACTCTGCCCATCCCGGACAGCCGTTTAGTGTATTCGGCTATTCCTGCCTTCATCCACTTTTCTTTGATTTTCCCAATGCCGATTACAGAAAATTTCATTTCCCGTCATCCTCTCCCAAAACTACCACGGCGGTTCTGGTGTGACCACTATGTTCATAGGTGATGGTTACCTTATCCCCTGGTTTATAGTTCATCATTACATTTCTCAGTTCAGACAGGGAATTGGTTGCCTTTCCATTAATCTGCATAATATAGTCTCCGCGTACAATATCGCTTCCATCCAGAGGACTGCCGTCAGCAATCTTGTATACATAGATTCCCCCGTTATGATCCCAGGAGATGCCGTTTCTAGCTGCCAGTGTCTTATCAATCCCATATAAGCCCAGATATGGACGGGTAACATGCCCATTGCTGATGAGCTGAGAAACGATAGCCTTCACCTGGTTGATTGGAATGGCAAATCCCATCCCTTCTACCCCGGCTTTTGCAATCTTAGCACTGTTGATACCGATAACCTTTCCATCGGCCGTACAGAGGGCTCCTCCGGAATTGCCCGGATTAATTGCCGCATCTGTCTGAATAAGTTTAATCTGCTGTTCTACATCATCCAGTGTACGATTCAGCGCACTGATGACCCCAACCGTTACGGTACCTCTGAATTCAAGGCCCAGCGGATTACCAATGGCTACTGCGGTTTCCCCAGGCTGCAGGGAATCGGAATTACCAAATTCAGCTACCGGAAGTTTATCACTGCCCGGAATTTTTACCACCGCCAGATCGGTTACCGCATCCGTTCCGATAACCTTCCCTGTGACTACCTGACCATCAGAGAGTGCTACGTTGACCTGTCGATTATTACCTACTACATGGTTATTGGTAACAATATATCCTTTTTTATCAAAAATAACACCGGACCCTACATTTTGCCCCACTTCCACATTCCGGTTAAAGATGTCGCGGTCATACACTTCAGATGTAATCCCGACAACTGCCGGGCCAACTCGTTTAGCAGTTTCCACTACCGCAGTATTTCTGGAAGCCGGCAGGGTACTTTCCACCGGCGCGCTGGAGTCATTGCTCCATGTATATGTGCCCTGTTCATCTCCTGCAGGATGCATATGTGTATTTAATTTATATCCGCTTACCCCGCCAATCAGGATAGCTGCAAGAAGGATAACGGCCAGTCTTTTATCAAATCGTCCTTTGCTGTTATTTATATATTTTCTGTTATTTTTCAAAGTAAAGCCCCCACTTCGTATAAACGATTGAAAGGATTTTCAGCGTAAACCTATTTTAACACATCAGAGAAAGTTCCCGCCCTGGATGAATCAGGTCATATCCCGTAGCATCCAAATAAAAAATCCGTAAGCCGGAAAATCCAGCTTACGGATTTTTTGCTTAGCTACTTAGCATAATCTACTGCACGGGTTTCACGGATAACTATAACCTTGACCTGTCCAGGATACTGCAATTCACTTTCAATCTGCTGAGAAATCTTATGCGCCAGAATGGTGGCCTGATCTTCAGAAATCTTTTCCGGTTTTACCAGAACCCGAAGTTCCCTGCCAGCCTGAATCGCGTAGCAGTTTTCAACTCCCGGATATGACTTGGCAATATCTTCCAGTTTTGTCAGTCTCTTGATATAGTTTTCCAGTGTTTCACGGCGTGCACCCGGTCTTGCTGCCGAGATGGCATCCGCTGCCGCTACCAAAACGGCTTCCACACACTGTGGTTCACAGTCCCCATGGTGAGATGCGATGGTATTAATAACCGCTTCCGGTTCATGATACCGCTTAGCCAGTTCTACGCCCAGCTCTACATGAGTACCTTCGCGTTCACGGTCTACCGCCTTGCCTATATCATGAAGAAGGCCGGCTCTCTTGGCCAGATCCACATTAGCTCCTACTTCAGCGGCAAGAACCCCTGCAAAGTAGGATACGTCAATGGAATGCTGAAGGACGTTCTGTCCATAGCTGGTGCGATAGCGCAGCTTACCCAGAGTTTTAACCAGTTCCGGATGAATACCGCGGATACCGCATTCCAGTACCGCTGCCTCACCGGCTTCGATGATGGCTCTATCCACTTCCCGTTTTGCCTTGGCCACTACTTCTTCAATACGGGCCGGATGGATTCGTCCATCCTTGACCAGTGCTTCCAGGGCTACGCGGGCAATTTCCCTGCGTACCGGGTTAAAGCAGGACAGAATAACCGCTTCCGGTGTGTCATCAATAATGAGGTCAACCCCGGTAAGTGTTTCCAGAGCACGGATATTGCGCCCTTCGCGGCCAATAATGCGCCCCTTCATTTCTTCATTAGGCAAAGAAACAACCGAAACCGTGGTTTCAGAAACGGTATCCGCCGCATTACGCTGGATGGCGGTTGCCAGAATCTTTCTGGCAATCTGGTCCGCATCCGCCTTAATATCCGCTTCCGCTTCCCGGATTCTGACAGCCTTTTCATGGGTCAGATCAGAATCCACCTTATCCATAATCATAGTGCGGGCTTCACTCTGCGTCATCTGAGATATTTCTTCCAGACGGGCTCTCTGCTGTTCATATACGGCATCCACTTCCGTCTGTCTGGCTTTCAGCTGCTCTGTTTTCTTTGATAAATCGTCTTCTCGTTCTTCTAATGTTGTACTTCTTCGATCCAGATGTTCTTCCTTCTGTACCAGTCTCTGCTCATATTTCTGAAGTTCATCCCTTCGTTCACGATTTTCCTTTTCTACGTCTTCACGAAGCTTATGAATTTCTTCACGAGTCTGCATCATCGCCTCTTTTTTCAGGTTCTGTGCTTCTCTGGATGTATTATCTAATAAACGTTTGGCATCGTCTGCAATCTGCTGTGCTTTTGCTTCTGCAGAGCCAATTTTAGCTTCTGCCAGCCGTTTTCTCAGTATATATCCAATACCGCAGCCAATGGCGGCGGCAATAATACCGGTAATACAGATAAAGAGCATTACTTTATCTAAACTCAAAGACTTCACCTCTCTTTCCTTGTAAAAATATGTATTTCAGTCTATCTAAGTGTAAATACATATATCCTGCAAAAATGCATGATATACTAAATTAATTTTAGTATTTTTATTAAAATATTGTCAAGATTATATGTATTCATCTTCTATATTCCCTCATTCTATGCGATAAAGTAATCATTTTCCCTTCTCATGCCGTCCTTTTTTCTGGCTTTCCCTGTGTTTCTTCCTTTCTGATTACCGTTGGCTTTCTTTTTCCCTGACAGAGTCTGGTTCCCTTCGCCACTTCAGAAATATACTGTAAAAATGGCCATGGGCGACTAACTCCTTTCCATATAAAACAAAAAGAACCGGACACAGGCTTCAATGCACAACGCATTTTCTTACCTGTATCCGATTCTTTGTGTATCTGCCTTTCCTTCTCCGGAAGACCTGTTCCCGGACTCCTTAGAACGGATTATCCAGGTTTGCAGCTGTTACAGAAAAATTTCTTTACGCAGTCAGCCGGAAATTTTTTCTACCAGCCACAGTACACTGAGAAAAATCGTACCGCCTATACATCCGACCACTGCACCATTGATACGGATCCACCCCAGTTCATCTGCCGTTTTCTCATAAAGAAACCGGTTGAATTTCACTTTCGAAAAACGCTTCAGAATATTTTCCGCCTCTGTCCCGGCGAAAGACTGTTCGTAACTCAGCACTTTCCTGAAAAGTGAAACTGAACTTTCCTCTATCTTCTGCATGGTTTCCCTGTCATTTATCACCGTATAGAGCCCCTGCTCCATCGCGCCAGCCATATCCGTGGCAAGCACCTTTTCATCCGTATATCCGGGTAGACTGCACAGAATGGACTGTACCCTGTCTGTATGTGCCAGGCGGACTACGTTGGCTTTCAGCATATCCATCACCCGCCGGTCTGCTGCCAGTGCTCTCAGAGAGGTATTCCATTCTCCGTATACCTGTGCCCGGTCCAGATGCTGAAGCTCTTCCCGCGCTGCTCTGGAAATGGCTTTTGCCATATGCTCAAAATTAACTGCTCCGGTCAGGAGGGCCAGCCCAATCATCATATTTCCCGGTGCCAGTTCCTCCATAACATAGGTCTTCAGTCTGGCCGCCAGAACTTCGTCCGTCTTTTCCTCTTCCAGTTTTTTCTCTGCCAGATCAAGAAGCCTGTCCAGCAGGATATCGGAGCGGCTGATTATACTGTCACAGATAAATCCGGCTATTTCTTCCTTTCTGGATACCACCATTTCTCTACCGGTCTCCAGAAGTACAGGTCTGGCATCCATGAATTTTTCCGCCAGCATTTCCGCCGTCTGGTGAATTAACCGGGTGCGGCGTTCTTCATTATTCATAAAAGAATAAATCAGATTTTCCACAGATAAATCGGCCACCATCATTTCCGCTGTTTCTCTGGTGAGCAGTTTCTTTTCAATGGCCTTACGAATTCCACCTATAATCTTATCCCTGTTCCGTGGAATAAGTTCCGTATGAAATGAAATGCCCAGAGGCTTTCTGAATAATGCCGTTACCGCAAACCAGTCTGCCACACTGCCGATAAATACACACTGTACCAGAAAGAAAATGGCATCCAACACAGATGACGGGGTATGCAGCCGCAGAAAGAAAAGAGGTATCAGGAGCAGACCTGACAGTATGAGTATCACATTGGCTGTCTTTATATTTTTCATACTATATCCCTCCTGCCGCCATATAGGCCAGTTCAAACAGGAACCCCAGCACTGCGCCGATAAGCGTACCGTTTACCCGGATAATCTGCAGATCCCGGTACAGCGACTGTTCCATGAAATCTGAGATTTCCTGTCCGCTGTAACGCTCCATCCACTGCATTACCGTCCTGTCCATTAACTGGTGTATATCCGGAATCTTCCGGATAAGCCAGTACGAAAAACTGCGTTCCAGCATTCTTTCCCGGTTGCCTGAAAGTGCAAGAATCCAGTCGATTAATGCAGCAGCTATCTTCTGAGCTGCATCGTCCCTCTCCGTTTCTTCACGGACAGCATTCTGTACCCATTTCATAAACAGCTGATTCAACCGGTAATTCAGCTGCTGTCGTTTTTCTCCGGTCAATGACTGAAGCCAGACAGACCACGCCTGTTCAACCAGGGAAGCTATAATCTGCGACTGAAGGAACCTTTCCTCTCCCCGCTTCAGCAGTTCTTCCTTTTTACTCAGAAGAAGTTTTCCCGCCATCTTCCTTCCGGTACTTCCTTCTCCATAATAAGCAACAGCTTCTTCAAAGAGACGGTTAAGCATATTTTCCATCACCGGAAGATGATATAATCTTCTGGCTTCCCGGGTAACCGCGTCCCAGAACGGGTCCCCTTTTATGTCCTCCAGTGTCCCGGTAACCGCCGGTCCCGCGAACCCTATCAGATCCACATCCCCTTTTCCATGTATTGAGGCTTCCAGATCCATATGTTCCAGGACAACCTGAATACACCGGGCCAGCCATGCTGTACACAGCTCCTGATTTTCCTGTATCCACTGACGGCATACCATAAGCGGCGGATGAAGTTTGCACAGCCGGTATAAGGCCGGTACTGTAAAAATCTGTTCCATCAGCATATTTCTTGCCGCTGCCATCATTTTTACCCGGCTGTTCTTGATTATATCCGTATGGAAACCAATCCCCAGCGGCTTATGAAATAATGACCTTACCGCATACCAGTCAGCAAGCCCTGCAATCCCAGCCGCCAGTGCCATATGAAAAAGCAGTTTTCCACAGGATGTTTCCATGTACATATATGAAAAAAGGCACAGCGCCATGGAAAGCACCAGCAATCCATCCGCCATACCTACTTTTCCGTTTTTCATCAGCGTGACCTTCCTCCTCCCATCATAGACCAGATAAACAATGCCCCAAAAGCCACCCAGGATAACGTAGTAGACATCATCCCCAGCTCTGTCATGATGTTAATCACAGTCAGTCCAATCATGAATAGCATATTTGCCCGCATATCAATAAATGGATCCCGCCTGAACGCAAAAAATGCCAGTGCCAGAATCAGCAGATTGATAATTACTACCGCTTCTACATAAAATCCCACAGGAGCCACATTCAGAAGGAAATTGCCCCCAATCATACCGATAAGAATGATAATCCAGGTTGAACTCATACCAACTCTCCCTTATATTTTTCACCATCATGCTGCGGAATCCATACCGGAACATTCGGAAATCTCCACCGAAATGCGTAGGAACGTTTCCATGCCGGACCAAAGGCATGCATCGGCACCAGCAATTGTTTTACAGTAACCGTTTCCATAAACTGCCTGACCCCCCATTCCCGGGCTTCTCCCTGTCTTGCATCTACAGGAAAAAACAGTATGTCTGTTTCCAGTCCTTTTAATCTTTTCAGCTCACGGAAATAGAAAGCACGTGCCGCCATATTATCCCGGTCACTTTCACCAGACCAATGCCACCAATTCAAATCCCCGGCATGAAAAATATTCCTATTTTTATACTGTATCAGATAAGACCCTCCGATATCGGTAGAGCCATACATGCGCACAGAAAAGTGTTTGGCATGATAAGAGTCGCCTACGTTAAGGAAATGCACCTTATCCATATCCTCTATAGAAAACTCACAATCCCTGTGCAGAAAATAGGACTTTGCCTTATTCTGAAATTTTGCAATTTCCGGATTAAAGTGATCATAATGCCGATGGGATACAAAGAAATACACATCCTTTACTGTATCGGCCAGCAGAGAATCCAGGATTCCTTCCGGATCCTGATAATAATCAAAGACCAGAATACAGTCATCCAGCTCCAGGTAAAACCCACTGTGCTTTAAAAATCCAATTGTGTATGCACTCATTTCTACCTCAACACCACTTTAAAGATAACTACCATATGTATATGCCACTTTCGCCGCACCATATGCCATACTATTTTTACTATTATAACAAATCACCATAAGGGAAACTACCAATACGTATTATGATTGCAAGCAAGAGCCCCAGTAGTGTTTTTTAGGATAGATTGTATATTTCAGTACGCTTTTTTACTAAAATATCTGACTTAAGAAAAATCCTTACTATGCTCTGTCAGGTATTGAATACATTATCAAGGAGCTTCTTTTTCCCTGTCCCCATTTCAGCTGTCCAGGAAAAGTTTACTCTTCGCTCTCATACCAAAAAACTGTCTGCGAACATTCCTCCCCTTGGCTGGAAAGCCGAAAAAAATGATTTATACTCAATCCCGGTCAATGGATGTATAATGTGATTAATCCCCCTGAAATACTCACAACACACTTCAGATGGATTTCTCTGCCATGCTGCAGGACAACATCCTCCGGGGTTCTGATTTGAGAAAGGATTTTTTATGAATATCATCCACCAGCCATCGCGTCATCGGTTTGAACTGGAGCATTTCCCTTCCTGTTATATTGAATATACGCTGGAAGAAGATGTACTAACTGTAGAACATACTATAGTGGAAGAAAGTATGCGTGGACAGGGGATTGCAGGAAAACTGGCAATCCCCACGTATCAATGGGCTAAGGCTCATCATTATAAAGTAGCTTCCCACTGCTCTTATATGGACATATGGATGAAGCGCCACAATTATAAGGATTAATACGATTATCGTTCAAAGGAGGTTCCTATGAAAAATATTAAAATTTTTATTCTTCACGGTTGCCCATATTGCCACAATGCAATGAAAGCCTGGAAAGAACTTACTGCGCAGGAAGCTTATCAGGGAATGACTGCAGAATGGATTTATGAAGATGAACACCCGGAATCTGCCAAAGGGTTTGATCATTACTACTGCCCATCCATTTTTGTGGATGAAACAAAAGTATATGAGGCACATCCCGGGGACAGCTATGAGGTAACAGCAGAAAAAGTAAGAGAAGCTCTCAACCTGGCAAGATAATTCACTATACCATCCTACTGGTTTTTATACAAAAACGCAGGAAGCATTCCATCAGACTTCCTGCGTTTTTGCAATTCACTATTCAAACATAAGAATAAACATTATATCTCCATAGTGCTGATTATAGGCAATTCTTCCCAGTGTGCTGACCTTTCTCCGGCTTCCGTCGGCTTTTATCAGGTGGAAGTTAATGGGTTTTCGCGGTCCTGGGTAGTTCCCATTCATGTCTTTAGCTCCATGACGATTTCTATACCCTTTTATTTCCATCAGAACCCGGGGAAGCTCCTCCGGAGCAATCATATCCGCCCAACGCTTCCCCATCCATGAAGAGGAGTTATTTTCATATCCATAAAGTTGTTCTGCCTCCCGGTTAGCAAATAATATCCTCCCCTGATAGTTTGCTTCACAGATAACAAGGGCTGCCGGCATTCCATATTCCAGATCTTTGACGCTGAACCCCATATTCAATCGGTGTTCCTTTTCAAGAACGCTATTGTAACAAAAACTATTTATTCCCTTTACTCGCTTAATGTGGTATGCCGCTTTATCCGCCTTATGGAGGAGATCCATGAGACCCACGCCATGATCAGGATAAAACGCATATCCAACACTCACTGCAAATTCAAAACTTGTCCCCTTCTGCACAAAAAAATGTTTTTTGTCTGCCCATTTCGACAATAATTCAATATGTTTCTGCGAATTACCAGGAATAAGCATTGCAAATTCATCCCCACCCATACGGCCCGTAAGCCCATGCATTTTTTTCATGAGTGCCGTTAGTTCTCTGGCCAGAGAAACCAGAGCTCTGTCACCGGCTTCGTGCCCATAAATGTCGTTATATACCTTATAATCATTAATATCCAGAAATACCAGAATGGCCTTATCCTGTGACCGGAGAAGATGATTAGCCTCTATTTCAAACCCACGTCGGTTATAAATCTGTGTCAATGGATCAATCACTGATTCCTTCCTCAGCACTCTGGTTTCCATGTTTAATTCTTCATTCCGAGTTCTGAGTTTTACCCATTCATATGCCGTATATAGAACAAATCCTCCCATAGCCATAACGGTTACCCCCAGAAGCAAGATTTCCGGAGTCATCCATCCATTATGAGGCATAACCTGTAATTCCCATCGTTGTCCCTCATAATTTTCTGTCACCGTCAATGGATAAGACAGCGGTTTATCCAGATTGGTGGTAATAACCCGGACATTTCCCCCAACTACCTGCAGCAACCGATAATCATATCCCTGACGAGCCAGCTCTGAAATAGTTTCTGTCCTGAGCAGTTTATTTATGCTTAATATGGTAGTGACAGTACCCACATATTTTTCTGTTCCTGCATATACTGATTTACGAATGTATATCCCGGTGTCTGCGTCAGAAATCGGAGAAGGACCGAAAAACAGGGTATCTGCCGCATTCCTATGCCCACTCATTCCGGAAACTGGCACATCCTTCAGATATAAGTCAGGCGGAGTCACATAATTACCTGCCGGGCTTATTAACCGCTGCCCTGACGGCAGTTCGAAGGCAAATAGTTCTACTACCGGATTCTGCAGTTGCAATGCCCGGGCTCCCGTATAAAAACTATCAGTTTTTCCACCTGAGTCTTTTAATATTTCCCCCAGAGAATCTGTCGTTTTTATTCCCTGCCCCAACTCCCAGGTCACATCAGACAGATAAAGTTCGGCCAGATGACGAGCATGTGCCCGACTCCCGTAAATCGCCCCCATAAGCAACCCTATCCCAAGGAGAAAAGAAAAAACAACCGATACCAGCAGATATTGCTGCTTTTTTCGAACTGCTGCCGAAGAACCTTTTTGCTTTCTATAATCCAAATGATTCACCCCTGTTACCATACCTGTAATTATAGACACCGGCCCCAAATCTTACCTTGTATCATATCAAATCTTATCCATGCGGTCGTTCCCCGCTCTGATTAACAGACTTATCAATAAAATATGCAATCTCACTGCCCATTATTCTCCTTTTAGCACAGATTGTCAACTCCATGTAACAGAAGGAGATTCACAGCATACGCAGCTGCTTCCATTGAATAAATAACTGCTCTCGTGTTATAGTGTGAGCAACCGATCTATGTTTTATCAGCTTATTTATATTCATAATAATTAATATATTTGAAAGGTCTGCTTTATTTATGGTCCACATTTTATATGATATTGGCGAATACAACGTTGGCTATGATATCAGCGCCTTTCTCATGCTTTCCGTAATCCTTATTTTCCGCCTGCTTCAAATCAAAAGGAAAAGTCACTCTATGCATCTGTTAATTGCCACTACCATTCTTCTGGCTATTACCAGCCTGCTGGAAGCTTTTTCCTGTGTAATGCGAAACAATCCGCTTCTTTTTTCACCGGAGACTGGAAATCTGGTGAATTTCTCCGGATATGTACTGAACACCACGTTAATTTACCTGGTTGTTCTGTACATTTTAAGTCTTACCGGTGTAAACAAAACACTCTCTGTTTGGCAAAAAGTGGTTTGTGCACTCCCCTATCTGTTTCTTACTACTATTTTCCTGCTTCCATGGACCAGACACTGGATTTTTTACATGACTCCTGACGGGCAATTCCATCATGGCCCATTGGTATGGTTTGCTGATAATTATCTGTATATCTATATGGCATTCAGTTTCCTTGTTGTCCTGTTTCATCGCAAGCATTTCTCCCTCCTTTCCTGGATTTTCCTGCTGCTTATGTGCTTTATCTATGGAACGTGTAACTTACTGGACATCTACTATCCTTATCTTAAAATTTCCAACTTTTTGTGGGCCCTTATTCTTATCATTGCTTCTCTCCAACTGGATCATGATTCCGCAGAAAAAACCATCAGGCAATGGCAGCTGACCAGCTGGACTGACAATCTATCCGGGCTAAAAAATAGAGATGGGCTGGATGCAGATACAGCGCAACTTATTCATCATCCGCTGTTTGTGGCTATGCTGGATATTGATTTCTTTAAAGAATTTAATGATGAAGCAGGCCATGCTGCCGGAGATCTGGTTATAAAACAGGCTGCCAGTCATATGAAACATGTCTTTGGCAATTCTGCCTATCGTATTGGCGGTGATGAATTCCTTGTCATTTTTAAGGGAAATTTAACTATATTCAATGCCAAATTGACCCAGCTCGAACAGCTGACTCAGTCTATTTCCATTGAAAACATAACCAGAAAGGTTAATTTCAGCATTGGACAATGCTATGGAACCCCTCGAACCACGGAAGCGCTGTATAAAATGATTCGCCTGGCAGATATTTCTCTCTACGATGCCAAACAATCCGGTCGTGGACGCATGGGTAAGCTAATGGTTTTAAAAACATAAGCCCTGTGGGATTTTATTTTCCTGGGCATGAAGTTACATAAAACTCCTGATATACCGAAAAACTAATGGTATATCAGGAGTTCTTGATTTTATATTTTATCCTGCTGTATCGACAGGTACATTTCTGCCTTTATCTGATTTCAAAGGTTCCTTTATGAAAAATGGATGCTCTGCCACCGCGTCCCTTTTCATCATTCCAGGTCATGAATGCGAGCACTTTATTAGAATTGAAATTCAGAATCTGCGATACTACGACACCTGTTTCTTCCACCCAATTGACATAAAAAATCTTATCGCTTACTTCTTCTACTTCATAGTGTTCTCTCCCAGATGGAGCGAGGCTTTTATCACTGGTTGGAATCCACTGCAGTACATCCTTTTCCGGGTATACAATATCAAAAGCAAAGCCGGATTCATAATGCACAGAAACTTTCTTATTTTTTACATAATCAAAAAACATAATATATTGCTCCTTTCTAATCCAATCATTTTACTTTATGTGACAATCAGCCCCACTGCAATTCTCCCATAAGTACTTTAGCCCCCAGTTCTACTACCCCTTTATTTTCTCTGTCCGGATAATCCGCAAGCAGAAAATCTGTCAATTCTCTGCTGTTTTCTGCCCTGGAAATTCCATCTATTGCATTCTTCAGATATTCCCGGGTATGTTTAAGTGCTTCCGTATCAAAGGTACCATTTTCGACAGCATGTGATGGAATCAGAATTTCAGGATGTAATGCGTCCAATACATCCAGGCGCTTAATCCATGCCTCCAGCTTCTCTCTGGACCCTGTATCAGCCAGGAATACATGAATTTCATTAAAAGTATCTATGCCTCCCAGCAGTACCCGATTCTTTTCATCCCAGAGATTTATCCGTCCATTCTCTCCGCTAAATATAAAGGGAACTCCAAGAAAATCTATCGGCCCCTTCTCCATAGCCTTAGGAATTACAGGATTAACTGGTGCATCTTCTTTAAGAACATTTTTCCATGCGTCCAGTTTGCCAGACAATGAGGTACAAATCTTATCCACTGTTTCCTGCGAAGCATAGGCTATGACCTCTGGAAATTCCCTTATCACCGTTTCAAGTCCAAAATAATAATCCGGATCGAAGTGGGTAATAAAGATCTTATCCAGAATCAGTCCTTTTTCCTTAATCCAATAGGAAACCTTCTTGGCTGCCGATTGGGTAAAGCCAGTATTAACCAGTACCGCATGTCCATCTTTTTCAAGGACTGCCATAGTTACAAAAAAACTTACTGCATCGTTAAAAAACACATGCAATGTATAATCATTTAACTGGAATGTTTTCATATTCATCCCCCCTTTGGCTCTATTATAAAATGAACTAAATTTATGCGGAATTTCATAAATTTAAATCCGTATTAAGTAAAAGCTTTACGCCAGCTTATATACTGGTATAATAAAAACAGGAGTACAGAATTGTCTGACCCCATATATTGGTCAGATTCTTCCAGGATGAATATGGCAACAATCCGGATAGAGATATCATTTTTCTTCAAACAAGGAGACATTATGAACGATCGCCAGTTATCTTCTTTTATTGAAACGGCCAAACTAGGAAGTTTTTCAAAAGCCGCTTCTGTATTATTCATCTCCCCGGCGGCACTTATTCAGCAAATTAATCTTCTGGAACGTGATTTGGGTTTTCCCCTGTTTAACAGGACCAATCACGGAGTAACGCTTACGGAAAACGGAGTCCATTTTCTAACCAGTGCTAAAAAAATAATTTCTCTGTATGAAGAGGCCAGATACTATGGCTTAAATAATGATAAGAATCAACACTACCATATACGGGTTGCACTACCAGAGGAAGGGTTGCCTACCCGTTTCCTGTGCGCTTTCCGGAAATTTCGCCAGGAATACCCCCAGAGTGAAATCATGTTTCCTTTCTTCCCTTTTTCCACCCATCTGAAAGCGATTGCCAATGGAGATGTAGATTTAAGTATCGCAGCAGAATATCGTCCGGAATACATAAAGAACCTCACATTTATTCCACTTATGAGAGATACCTATTCGTTTCTGATGAGGGAAGAGAATCCTTTGTCCCGCTTACCTATTATCCATAAAGAAGACCTTCGGAATCAACATATCATCACCGGCCATTACGATGGCATTGCTCAGCCTTTCAAGGATGCATTGCCATCTTATGCTGAAATTGAGGAACTGGATAATGCTTATAATACAGAAACCCGGTTCCAAAGCTATTACCGAGATGTCCTGACCATCATCCATTCCTCATGGGCCAATAATTTTAAGCCATATTTTCATGTAGTCCCTTCTGACATTGATGCAGGAAATATTGGTATTTACTGTGCTAAATCTCCAAGCAAAGGTGTTAAGGCACTGGTGAAGCTTCTGGCTGACATTTAATCGATTGGCAGGTATTTTTACCTATACCGAAATCTTCGCCCCATTTCGGATGATCTGCTGGCCCTGCTTTTACATATTAAAACGCAGACTGAATTCTTTATGAACCATCCATTTCAGTCTGCGTTTTTGCTGCTTTTATACAGCCCCAATACTACATACCCGCTTCTACAACAGCACGATTATTTTTTCTCTTCTGCTGAGCGATAATAATTTAACTTATCCTGATACATTCGATTATCAGCAATGCGTACCAACTCATTGGATGAACTGTCTGGGAATTCACTGCGGCTGGAAACTCCAACAGATACGGATATGCGGGGATTGAATGCGCCTTTCCAGTTATTCATCTGATCCAGTAAAGACTGGTGTAAAAGCAGGCGTTGCCTATCGTCTACCTGCATCAACGCGACAAACTCGTCTCCCCCTACACGATACCCCTGAAAAAATGGAAGTTTCTCTTTGGATTCATCCTTTAAATTCATCAGAAATTTTGCCATGGTTTTAATTAATTCATCTCCTGCTGCATGGCCCAGGGTATCATTAGCCTTTTTTAATCCATTAATATCAAATACAGCGACCGCAAATTGCTCACTATGCACATGCTCTTCCTCCAACAACTTTTCTTCATAGGCTCTGCGATTTGGCAGACCTGTCAGAAAATCTATGGAAGCCATGCGTTCTGCTGCTTCTTTTTGCCGATTTCTGAAGATAATAGTTCCAACCAGAGCGGTAAGCACACCGGTCCCAATAATCGCTATCACTATAACTTTCCCATAATTATGCTGTACATAATATGCAAATCCAGGCGTAAATGCTTCATCCGTATGCTTCAAAAGTGAATCTGCAATATTACTGTCTCCCCATAATTCCCCCATTCGACTCATCGTCAAAAACAGAGGATGATTATCCGGATTTACCGCAATGGTTAAATCTTCAGAATCCTCCAGACTGGTAACCTGAAGATCATTATTCTGGATATACAGAGAAATAAAGTACGGATCTACCACAGCAGCCCCGGCATCTCCATTTTCCACAGCTTCTATCAAAGCTTCTGGCGATTCAAAATATTTAATCTTATGCCCGGGGAAAAATTGCCTGATATACTTTTCCTGCGGAGGCAATGATTTTACCACAGCAAAAAGGGTATCCTGATTTAAAGGCTCTCCATTACGACTAAGAACATACATCTTCATCCGTACTACATTAGGGGTAAGTAATATATGTTTATTTTCCGCTTCCCACGGAGTATCGTAAATGGGAATCGCAGCATCAAGTTTATGTTCCTGTAAATCCTTGATCAGCTGTTGCATATCCTGATAAGGAATATAAGTTACAGGCACATTTAAATTAAATTTTCTAAACCCGTAATTGATTAAATCTTTGAACATCCCCCGAGCCTGTCCATCAGGACCGGTAGAAATAAAAGGAACCATCGTATCTATATATCCAATTCGAATTGTTCCATGTCTTTTAAACCAGGCTTTCTGCTCAGTCGTCAGGACAATACTTTCTGAGTTTTTCAGGATATACTTTTCTTTCAAATGCGCTTTAAAATCAGGGATATATGTGCTAATCATGGACAGCCCCTCATTAGTCTCTTTAAGAAGATCCGGTCGTTTCTTAGATACGGCGACATAGGAATTATCTGTACCAAAGCGCAACACAGGAATCACATTTCCCTTAACGGTATCCAGCCTGGCAGTAAAGTCTGCCAATGCATCCACTTCTCCACGCCTTAATGCCACAATACGAGATTCATAATCACTATATTCAACAATCTTAAGATTCAGTCCATGCTCTTTATTCCATTGACGGAGCTGGCTGGCCACAGTGGTATCTTTACCAACTCCAATACGTTTTCCACGAAAATCCTCCATGCGCTGATATCGGTCTTCCTGGCCGTTTGGCACAAACAGGTAATAGGCCAAACTCCGTAGAGGAAAAACAGAAAAATCATACAATTTAGCCCTTTCTGGCGTATAGGAAACATTATCCATTATATCAATTCTTCCTGCTGCCAGATCCCCCAGCAATTCAGACCAGGTTCGGTATACATAAACATATCTCCAGTTATTGAAAGAAGCAAGCATCCTCATATATTCATATGTATATCCCGACTTATGAATCCTGGCGGGATTGCCCTTATAATTTTTAGGTATAGCATAGCCAATGCGAACAATTTTTGGGGCAGGTTCTGCTGCATGTGATAGGTCAACAATAAAAGACACATTCAGAACCAATGCTAAAAGGACAAATAAACGCAGGGGGAATGCAGGCATAAATATCCCTCTTTCAATAAAACCTACATGTAAATATATCTACAACTTAAATTAAGTGTAACATGCTTATTGTTGCTTGTAAATTTATAAGACTCTTTAAAAAACATATGATAACAATACTTTGTCTTCGCGCCTCACCAGGCCTTCGCATTTTCCCTTTGTATCCTTTTACTATTTTACCTACATAGGCACCTGGCCTGGGAGTTACCAAGATTGCCAAATAAAAAAGACACCGTTTCAGGTGTCTCTTTTGTGATGCATAGAATATGGAGTTTTATCTGCCGGCCGCAATATCCTTTGGGAAATCCTCCGGATTTCCTGTTTTACGGTCTGAAAACATACAGCTTCCAGAGAATGAATCCTCTGGAAGCTGTCCCCTCCCAGGACTTCCCAGCAAGTACTTTCGGCCCCATTTGGGAAATCGGAGACGATTTCAGCCTGCCTGCTGCTTCACTGCTGGTAAATCCGATGCCAGGCGTAACCTTTTACAGCCCGTCACCGAATTTACCAGCATTCAGCGCATACAGACTAAACTCACTCCGATTTTCTCAAATGGGTGTGTTTTACATTTCTCTAATATTTCACGGTCGCCAGCCGTAGCTGCCTACAGGCTGACACCGGAGTTATCCGGCTTCAGCCATATCTGAGACAAACTAGCCTCAATTTCCTCAAATGGGTGTGTTTTACGTTTTTCTAACAACTCACGGTTAGAAGTTAAGCTTGTATTTTCTCACATAGCATGCTCCCCAGAAGCGATCTGGGAGGATAGAAGCAAATACAACGGTAAAAGTGCATGACTCCCCAGCGTAAGAACAGAGATGCAAATACATACAAGGTTAATGCAGATTCAAGGAACGGAGACAAATTCGGACTCAGACTGTAGTCTGCTACGTCCGAGTTCGGATTTGTCTCCAGTGACGCAGAAGATGCGTTAAGATCGCTATGTATTTGTTTACAAGCTTAACTTCCGTGTTGGCATGGAAACGGGTGTATCCTCGTAAATTCGATGCACTCTTCCGCCCTGGACGGCGTCATCCGGTACAGACTCAG
>NZ_FMXA01000036.1 GCF_900103425.1 Dialister histaminiformans
GTTTCTCATGCTTTCCTTTAATCAGCTTTCGCATGCTTGCCCTTTGCAAGAAGAGAACATTCCGCTTCATTCCTGCAATCTGCAAGGATTGCACCGACAACAGACAACGTTTGCAGCTTTCCCCCTTTCTCTCCAGAATGGGAAACGTTTTGCCATATTTCTTTTAGTGAAGTTTTTGCATCCTCTCTATATATGCAAAAAAATAGACCTCGTTGAGGTCTATTTTTATCCTTAAGTTTAGTCTGAAGGTCTGATTGGTCTAACGACTCTGTGTCTGATTGTCGGCTTACTTTATGAGGTCAAGGATCTTCTTTGCTGCCAGTTCTGGCTTGAGGTTATATTCTTCTGCCAGTTTTTCGTAGTCGTAACGGTCGTAGAATTTCTTTTCCAGACCGAATGCGCAGGTCTTCATATCGCTGCTACCGTAGAATCGGGCAATCTTTTCTCCAAAACCGCCATCGAGAACTCCGTCTTCCATGGTCACTACGAGGCGATGATCCTTTTTGAGGGATTCCAGCAGGTCAGTGTCCAGTCCGGTAATATAGGTTGGGTTGATGATGGTGGCATGAATGCCCTTCTTTTCCAGTTCTGCTGCTGTCTGTTCTGCCAGACCGTAGAAATTGCCCAGACCGAGAATGGCCACCTCTTCTCCCCGGCGTGTTACTTCATAAGTATTGAGCTGGCTGTAATCGGTACGGATAACTCGTCCTTCAGACGGTACCGGGAGAACGGGTACGCGGATAGCTACCGGGTGCTCGGTCTGATCCAGTGCCCATGCCAGCATAGCTTTATATTCCGCAAGACTTACCGGAGCCAGATATACCAGATTCGGAATATTGGCCATCATGGGAATATCAAAAATGCACAGATGGGTTACGTCGTTCATAGAATACATGGATGCGCCAAATACGAGGAATACTGCCGGATTGTTGTTGATGCATACGTCCTGGGAAATCTGGTCATAGGTCCGCTGGAAGAAGGTGGCATAATCGCCAAATACTGGGCGTGCGCCACCTTTGGCCAGACCGGAGGCCATGGCTACGGCCTGTTCTTCTGCAATCCCTACATCGATGAACTGTTTTCCTGCCTGTTTTCTCCGTTCTGATGTAAACCCGAAGGAAGACGGAGTCGCCGCAGTCAGAACGGCCAGTTTCTTGTCTGTCTTCATCCGGTCCAGCAGATAGGTGGCTGTCAGTTCCGCTGCTTCATCCACATAGGGATGTTTTACCTCGCCGGTTTCTATATCAAAGGGCATGTGCCAGTGCCAGGATTCCTTATCTTCTTCTGCAAACTTATATCCCTTGCCCTTCTGAGTAACTATATGCACCACTACCGGATGGTCAATATCCTTCACTTCCCGGAATACCTTAATCAGCGCTTCACTGTCATTGCCATCCGCCACGAAGCGATAATCCAGTCCCATGGCGCGGAACAGATTATGTTCGCTCTTTCCACCGGTTCTGCGCAGTTCGTCAAACCCTTTATACATGCCTCCATGTACTTCGGCAATAGACATCTGGTTATCATTGAGGACGATAATCATATTGGTGCCCATTTCGCCCACTGTGTCGAGCCCTTCCAGCGCTTCGCCGCCGCTCATGGAACCATCGCCAATCACCGCAATGATATTTTCATGGCCTCCTCGAAGGTCTCTGGCCATAGCCAGGCCGGAAGCGAGGGAAATGGATGTGGATGTATGTCCTACTTCAAAGAAATCGTGTTCACTTTCTGCCGGATTGGAATAGCCGGATACATCGTCGTAATGTTCCTCTTCCAGATACGCCTGTTTGCGCCCGGTGAGAATCTTGTGCGGATATACCTGATGGGATACATCCCATACAATCTTATCTTTTGGCGAATCAAACACCGTATGAAGCGCAATGGTGGCTTCCACAATGCCAAAATCCGGACCAAAATGGCCGCCATGGATGCTGGCCCGCTTCAGCATAGCCTGGCGGATTTCCTGCGCCAGCTCTTTTCTTTCCGATGCGCTCAGTGTCTTAAGATTTTTCGGTCCGTTTATTCTATCCAGTATCATATATTCCTCCTGTATTCCAGAAACCGAAGCGTCTTTGCCCCGATGGTCTGATGATGATTCTTTCTATTATAGATAATTACCATGATATATAAAAATGCCTGCTTTGTATAGCGTACTATACAAAGCAGGCATTAAACGAACGGGGCGTGCAAGGAAGAGAATACGGTTTCTTCATTCTGGGAAGGAGCTTAATCTCCCCTCCATTCTCAAACCTGTCTTTTGGCTTTCAGCTCATTACCCCTTCTCATCTTTCCTTTACAAGAGCTACATACCGGGTGTGTCCATAGTAGATGCTGCTTGTACGACGGATAATAGCCCAGACGGTTTTTGTTCCATTCCGGGTCTTCACATCCATGTCCATCTGGAGGCTGGCTATAGACTGAATCTTCTTTTCATTCTCCGGCGAAACCAGACTGGCCATATCCCCATGAGCAAAGGTTATCAGGTCTTCCATATCCCGGCATCCGAAGAATTTCAGTGCCTGATCGCTGGCAAACAGCAGTTCCAGAGATTTACCTTCTTCTCTCATTATGAGAAGCGGCATGGGCATATTTCCTGTCACTTCTTTCAGTGTGAACCCCAGCTGCGGCCGTTCCTGGGTATTCATATGCGGATCATACCGGGAAAAATCATTTCCTCCACGCAGTTTGGTAGCGTACAGTGCCATATCGGCAAAACGGTACATATCATCTCGCTCCACTGCCTGGTCAGGATACATGACATAACCAAGCGATGTGGTATACCCAAAACTGCGATCTCCCACCAGCAGTTTGAGGGGCAACTGGATAAAGGCTTTAAGTCTCTCCTCTGCTTCTTTTCCATCGGCCACTGGCATAAGGGCAATAAACTCATCTCCGCCGCTTCGTCCCAGAATGGATTCCTCTCCCAGTACCCGGCGCATGGAAGCGGCCATGTGCTGCAGCACCTTATCCCCGATTTCATGGCCATACCGGTCATTAAAGAATTTGAAATTATCCACATCCAGCAGGGCAAGAGCCATGGGGCGGCCCGGATGTTCGGACTGATAGTGACGTGCCGATTCCACAAATCCCCGGCGGTTGTAGAGCCCGGTCAGTTTATCCAGACGGGCAAGCTGGCGCACATAGCGGTTCCTCAGGCGGAGGCGGAGCAGGATATTCACCAGCGCCGTAATAAGCAGGGAAATCAAAATTCCGGTGATGGACAGGATTTCCGTAAACGGCGTCACCCTCCATCCACCCTTAGGTTCCAGATACAGTTCCCAGGTACAGGAAGCCCATTCAAAATTCACCTGAATCGGTTTCCGGGGGAACACTTTCGAATGACTGATGAGCCGTATATCCTCACTCAATGGCGACATCTGCTTATACAGCATGTAGTTGAACCCATTGGCATCCATGGATTTCATAATGGGTGATACAATCCGTGACAGATTGATATTGACATCGGAAAACCCCCAGAACGTGCGGTGTCCCTTCTCATCATGCAAATAGATGGGATCCCGGAGTACAATTCCCTGCCGGTAGGTATCGTCCAGGATATAAGGCCCCTTGGCTACCATGACGCCCTTATCCCGGCTATACTGCGCCGTGGCGCCGGTCATGGAGTCATGAAACAGGTCAATCACCGTATATCTCTTTTCCAGTTCCGGATACACCACGGCCACCCGGCCATTGGGTGCCAGGTCCACATTGTTTATCCATCTCTGCTGGAAATACAGAGGTCTTACCACCGCATCAAAATTATCCGGAATTCCCTCATGGCTGATAACAACGCCCTTCATGATTTCTGCAATTTTTTCGCTCTTTCTGAGCTGTTGCTGCAGATTGTAGGAGTACATATTCAGAATCTTTCTCGCCGATTCCCGGGACTGCTGCTGATTCTCCAGGTACGAACTTCTGACCATAGTCATAACCACGCAAAGAAGAACCACGAATACATCCATGGTGATATACAGTATCCGCCGGCTTTCTTTCTTCATCTTTGCCTCGGTCCATATGCATTCGTGGTTCCTTGTTTTCATACCCGTTCGACCTTTCTGCAGTGTGCATTTTTCACATACTTCTTTATATTATACCGCATAAGTATACTGCATATAAGGTTGCAAAATTTTTCTCATGAAATATTGTCGTATCCATGCATCCTCCCGATAAAGGGAATGATTCTCATTTATATTTAGTCGGTTTTTCTATATATTTTATTAGTTGAATTAATTCTAACACTGCAAAAAGAAGGTGTAAATAAAAAAACAGGCTGACGCGCCGGAGCTGCATTAAATGACTGGCTGGGGGATTTGGAGTATGAGGTAAAAAATTGGCAAACCTGGAGAAAACAGACCCCAGCTCATGACGGGTGCAAGGGATCAGTTTCTCTGTTCCCTGCAATCGCGGCAAAGTCCGTACACGGTGGTCTGATTCTCATCCACAGCAAAGTCCTCCACCCGGAGTATATCTGTGAGCAACCTGTCAGACAGTTTCTGTGTCATATGGAAGGTCTTTCCACACCGAAGGCAGGTAAGATGCAGACGATGGCCGCAGGTTTCCGGAGACACATAACGATACCGGGCTTCCTTGCTGTCCTGAGAGATGGTCTGCAGGATAAACCCCGCTTTAGTGAGCGCTGCCAGATTCCGGTAAATGGAGCTCAGCCCGATTTTCACCTGATCTCCGTTATTAAGCACATCACAAAGCTGGCGTGCAGTAACGGACACGTCAGGATGTTCTGAAAAATAACGGAATAACAACTTGCGCTGTGCGGTCATGTACATACGATTCTGCCCCCAAAATTTCTGGTTTTTCTTTATTATTCTGTATTATATCGAGGCCCGGCCATGCGGTCAATTCATCTCCCTTTCGCCAGATGAGTGACCTCTTTTCTGTCCACATTTTTTCTTCTGCTGCCATCAGCTCATGCAGCAGGAAATTTTATGCACAGGAAAAGGCTCCGGTTGTGGTTTATTCATGTTATTCACAGATTTATCCACAACATGTTGATAACTCTGTTCATAACGGTGGATAACTCCCCTCAAAAAATAGCGATGCTACCCTGGAATGCCGATACGGTCGAAGTCCCGGTGATGTGAATAGTGTGAATAACGAGGAACGGAGCCCAAGGGGCTTCCTATCAGACTGAAAGAACTCAGAACATTTGCATGCTTTCCCTTATCCCAACATACAAAGATGAGCCTTTGGCTCATGGTCGGTGCGAGCTAGAGGCTCGCAGGTCGGTACATCCTGAACGGATGTAGGTCGGTGCCTTAACTTCAATATGGCAGGTCGGTGTGC
>NZ_FMXA01000034.1 GCF_900103425.1 Dialister histaminiformans
GAAAGACCCGGATGGGGAAGTCTGAGCTGTATTTGAACATACGCGATGATCTTTCCCATCCGGGTCTGACGCAGAAGATGCGTGAACCTTGTGCTGATTTTGATTTATTTGTTTAGAGCGTGGATATACATCACATACACCCCCGCCAGCACCACATCGGTCACTGCCCAGCTTGCGGGATAGCAGAGCATGAGGGTTTGCAGGGTGGGGAACAGAGGGAATGCGGTGTATACCCAGGTAATTCGTACTCCGCAGATTCCGATGAGGGAGATGATGGCGGGAATGAGGGAATTTCCGTAGCCCCGAAGGCTTCCGGCGTAGAGGTCCAGGATAGCGTTGAGCCATTCGAAGCAGACTACGCAGTGGAGCCGGACTTTACCGTAGGCGATTACGGTATCGTTGGTGGTGAAGAGGTGAAGGAGTGGGTCGGCAAAGAGGAGTACGAAGGCGATGAGGATTACGGAGAGGATGGCAGTCTGTTTAAAACAGATACGTGTGGCCTTTCGGCAGCGGGAGAGTTCCCTGGCACCATAGTTCTGCCCTACCACGGTGGTGTTGACCTGCGCCATGGCGTACATCATGAAGTAGACAAATATTTCAATGTTGTACCCGGCGGCGGATCCGGCCATAACGTCCGGGCCCAGGCTGTTCAATGCGGTCTGGATTATGAGGTTGGACAGGCAGAATACGATGCCCTGAAGTCCGGCCGGGAGACCGATTTTGAGGATGCGTCGAACAATGTCTCTGTGCATGGTGAGCTGGTGAAAGTTCACGTGAAGCATGCTGTCCGTGCGATGAAGTCTCCAGAGAAGGAACAGGGCACTGATCAGGTTGGCCACAATGGAGCCGATAGCGACTCCACCGGCTCCTCCATGAAAGACGAGAAGGATGACCAGGTTGAGAAGAATCTTGCAGATTCCGCCCAGGGAGAGGGCCAGAAGAGGTGTCCGGGTATCGCCGACGGCACGGAATATGGAAGATTCAAAGTTATAGAGAAGAAGGAATGGCTGTTCCAGGAACAGGATGCGCAGATAGATTTCGGCGATGTCCATAATTTCTGCGGGAACCTGAAGCCACAGCAGCATGGGCCGTGCGGCCATTTCCCCTATAAGTGTGAGCGCCAGTCCGCAGAGGAAGGCCATGGTAACCGAAGTATGCACTCCGTCCCTCACCTTATCCGACTTATCCTGTCCGATAAATCCGGCCAGCACCACATTAGTCCCAATAGAAAGTCCGATAAACAGACTGAGAAGTGTGGTGATGAGCGGGGCACATCCACCTACGGCCGCCATGGACTGTTCATCCACAAAGCGGCCAATCATGGCAATGTCGGCCGCATTAAAAAACTGCTGAATCACTCCGGTCAGTGCCAGAGGGATAGCCATGAGCCATATTTTTCTGCTGAGCGGACCATGAGTCATGTCCACACCCTGTGTATGCATCATAATCTGTCCTTTATCTGAATGCCTTCCTATGGCAAAATACTTTCTATTTATTATACAGGGAGCCATACGGTGGCGTCATCTGTGTATGACAGGTCAGGCTCTGGCCTGGGCCTCACGAACTTTCTTATGCTGCAGGCGTATGAGCAGGGTAACAAAAAAGAAAATGAACGCTGTACTCCAGAATACAGATCCGTAGCCAAATTTCATAGCCAGGGCTCCAGAGAATACCGGCCCGGCCACGTTGCCCCACAGGGCCAGACTGGTGGTAATGCCAAATACGGTCCCCTTCTTTTCTTCCGGAACGGCCAGGGTAATGATGGTGTTGGAAATCGGCATAATCATGCCCATGAACATACCGGTCAATGCACGGAAGAAACCCAGTCCCCATACATTGGGCATCATATACTGAAGGATAAACAACACTCCACAGACTGCCGATGCACTGATGAGAATCTGATGCATAGGATGACGGGCGGTAAGACGGTCCACATGGAGCGAGGCCATGGCACTGGAGCCTCCGGCCAGGAATATGATGATTCCTACAATGGTGGCCACCGCTTTGGCATCGCCGCCCATCATTCCGCGAATATACAGAGGAAGAATCGGGCCGATGCCGGTCATGGCAAAGTTACAGAGAAACTGAAGGAAAATCATGAGGCGCACCGTAGGGTTGGAAAGAAAATATTTCATATCCTGCCATACAGAGCCTTCCTGTTTCTTATGAGATCGGATATCTGGCAGCAGAAACAAAGCGCCCAGACAGCTTACCAAGGCCAGTGATCCAAAGAGGATAAACGGCATGCGATAGCCAAATAAATCGGCAGTCACCCCGCCAATAACCGGTCCAAGCATAATGCCCATCACATTGGCGGCCTGAAATACGCCCAAACCATAGGTTCTCTTTTCTTTAGGCGTTACCGCTACGGTCATAGCGGCACATATCGGGACAAAACCACCTATGAGTCCCTGAATCATACGGAGTATGAACAGCTGCCACGGCCTGGTGGCCAGGGCACAGCCAAAGGTGACCAGGGTAATCAGAGCCAGAATCAGCGCAAGAATGCGGCGTCCCCCGTAATGTTCCGCCTTTCTTGTCCAATACGGGGCAGAAAAGCTGACCATCATCGGTGTGACACCGGAAATCAGCCCGGCCCAGAAGGCCGCCTCCCCGGGATCTTTAACCCCCATTTCCACAAGAAACAGCGGTATAAACGAGAGTACCCCGATAATGCTCACTCCGGTCCCTACCTGAATCGCTGCAATAGTAAAAAGACTCTTTTTCCAGTTCAATGTCAGCACCTCCATAGTACTGCCGCTGTGCACGGACAGTTTCACAAAAGAAAAGCAAAAAATAAAAACCAGTACATACGATGATGTACTGATTGCTGATTTTCCTGTTTAATTTTCCAGGTACCTAATTGTAACTCTAACATTTACAGTTGTCAAAGAATTGTCTGCGCAAGATTCCACATTAGCGTATAATGAGGATGAAAATTGTAGCACACCGCATATAAGACTTCCAAAGGAGATTGCTATGCATAACGAATTCATCTCTCTGGCCGTGATAGCTTTTATCTCGGCGGTTATTCCCATGGTTGCCAAAAGTATTCCCCGACGCCTGGTGCCGGAAACAGTACTTCTGCTGCTGGCCGGTTCCCTTCTGGGGCCGCATGGCTTCCATATCATCGATTCTCATGCAGATTCCATTCATTTGCTGTCAGAAATGGGATGTGCCCTGCTGTTTCTTCTGGCAGGATTTGAAATCGACCCGAAATCTGTAACCGGGGAAGATGGACGTCACGGACTGTATACGTGGATTGTCACCTTTATCCTGGCCGTTGGCGCCGCTATGGCTGTCCCTATTTTTGCGCAGGGACGGGAAGGTATCCTGGCTACGGCCTTACTGCTCACCACCACCGCATTGGGGACGCTCATGCCGATTCTCAAAGAGCGCGGCCTCATGGGCACCCGCATCGGGGACCTCATCCTTTCCTATGGCACCTGGGGGGAAGTGGCCGTGGTACTCTGCGTAGCCGTTCTTCTGTCCACCCGAGCCACCTGGCAGACCGCCGCCATTCTGGGAGGGCTGTTCCTCCTCTGTGTCTGGATTGCCCTGATGGGATCCAAATCGGTAAAGGATGGCAATGCGCTGTACCGATTCCTCGACTCCAAGGCCGGAGCCTCTTCCCAGACACCGGTACGGGTTACCCTGCTGCTCCTTATCCTTCTGGTTACATTTTCTGCGGTGTTTGATCTGGATATCGTGCTGGGCGCTTTCGCCGCCGGATTCGTGCTTCGTTACATTATTCCCGCAGGATCTCATGCACTGGAAACGAAACTGGAAGGCATGGCCTTCGGTTTCTTTATTCCTCTCTTCTTTACCGTATCCGGATGCACCGTGGATCTGAAAAAAGTGGCCGCCATGCCGGGATATCTTGTCATCTTCATTGCTGCGCTGGTGCTGGTCCGCTCTATCCCGATTATCCTTTCCCTTTCCCTTCGCAAGAGCACAAGAAAGGAAATCTCCCTGCACAACCGCACGTCCATTGCTCTGTATTGCACCACCGCATTGCCGCTGATTGTGGCGATTACCGGGATTGCCGTAAGGCAGCACCTGATGCATGAGGACGTTGCCTCTGTGCTGATCGCCGCCGGAGCTCTCACCGTATTTCTTATGCCATTCCTCGGGTCCGTCCTGTACCACGTCGTGGATTCCGATCCGATTTCCGCCATTAAGGAAATCCTGCATTCTCCCAGTGAACTGCCGGAAATTTTCCATGAACATGTGCATATAATGAATAAACATTTCAAGGAAGAACAGCTCCAGCACGCTATCTGGAAATGCAACCGGGTGGCCAGCCTGAAAGACAGCCTGCGGCGTATTGAAAATGAAACCGAGCGGAATATGATGTATAAACTGGCGGCCAAGCATTTGCGGGAACTGGAAAGTCTCCAGGAAAAATCCCTTCAGGAACGGCAGCAGTTGATGATCCGCCAGTATGCAGAAATGGATAAGCTGTATCACGCATACCACAATGGGGATATACCCACCCTTCTGGAATGGGAAAAGATGATGGGTTATGACAAAGAGGAGCCGGCAACACAGGGGGCGTAAGGATGCTCAAATCATCTGGCCCAGGGGGATGATTATATGGTAATCAAAGATTTCATAATTCTATGGACTTACAGCCTCACAGAATGAATTTGAATTGATAAGGGCAGGGGCTCGAAGGTTTCCCGTTCTGGAGAGAAAGGGTGGAATGACGACAAGGGCTTGTCGTCATTGGCTGTAAGTCCATAACCTTAAGAAATCTTTGATTTCAATAATATTGACAGCCCGGTCTTTGCTGGCTGGTGGGGGAAAGTAGATTTCTGTATGTTAGAACAAAGGGGAATATTGCTGAAGCTTTGAGTCATAATTTGCTTATGTATAGAGGGGGACATATGGGGAAAAGGGGAATTTATTTGTCTATTTATAGAACGCCCAAGGCGAAAAATCATGCTCGACATCTTCGTAAGACAATGACACGGGAAGAGAAGATATTATGGGGGTACTATCTTCGAAAGTATCCTATTCGCTTTCATAGGCAGTATGCTATTGGAAGATATATTGCGGATTTTTATTGTAGAAAAGCTAAACTGGTTATAGAAATTGATGATTCGCAGCATTTTATGAAAGATGGGGCAGCTCATGATTACCGAAGAACGGTTTTTATGAAACAATTTGGTATTCTTGTATTACGATTTATGAATAAAGAGATATTAACGAACCTGTCAGGGGTATGTGAGTACATTGATTATGTGGTTAAGCAGAGGTTGAAAGAACTTAGGAGCAGCCAGAGTCAGGAGCTTTA
>NZ_FMXA01000004.1 GCF_900103425.1 Dialister histaminiformans
GGAAATCGGAGTGAGTTTAGTCTGCATGCGCTGAACGCTGGTAAATTCGGTGACGGGCTGTAAAAGGTTACGCCTGGCATCGGATTTACCAGCAGTGAAGCAGCAGGCGGGCTGAAATCGTCTCCGATTTACTATAAATAGCAGGCTAAGGATGTACAAAAACTTTCACTTAAGAATGTACAGACTTTTCTGGATTATCTGTACATTTTTATTCCGTAACTTTTGTACATCGTGAAATATTCCATGACAATTGCAGACCTAAGAACATGAGTTATGAAAAAAGCAGGGAATGAGAACATTAAGTTTTCATTTCCTGCTTTTTATCTGCGTTAATTTAATGCTTTGCGATGATAGGGTTAATTCCATTAAAAAAACTGATTATAGTATGAGTGAAATATATTTTGAGCCAGTGCATAACCTTGCGAATCATAGGATATATCTATATTTTCGTGGTCTCCTGCCTGACCTTTGATTTTCTGCCCAATTAAAGTCCAAGTATCCTGAAGTTGATAATTTAAATTAATCCCCGAATCTTTTCGCAGAGCATTTTCTACATTTGATTCAATCGCGTCTTCAGTCAATGTTTTATTATTCTGCAGCATATTCAAGACAATCTGCTTACGTGTGGTCTTAACACTATGGTTGTAGTCATAATTAAAGATTACTGAATTGGAGGCTATCATGCAATATTTATAATTTACATAATAGGTTTGTGCGCTCAGTGTATAATATGGCGGAGCATAACGGATGGATTTAACAGAATAGGTATCCAGATACATAGCATTCACCGAATCTTCATCTACTTTTAAATATCGATTCGGATTATTTTCCAGTGTAGATAGGGATATGGCGAAGCTGGAGACCGGAATACATAGAATAGCGAGCAGTATGATCATAATTTTCTTCATAAAGATACTCCTTAGTGGTTCAAATATTCGAGGTATAACTAATTAAAAGTCCTGATTGTAGTAGGTTTTGAAAACGGCTTGTGCCATCCAATAAGGTCTTTCTGGATAAGCAGCATCATCAGAAATAGTTTCATGGGCAGAATCTTTTAACAACTGTCCATTAAATTTCCAGGATGCCAGGTATGTCATGCTATAGGTAATTCCAGAATTTTCCTGTACGGCAGTTTGTGCCCTGGAAATAATTACATCGTCATCAAGCGTTTCACCATTCTGATTCATATCAGAAACAATCCGGGTTAACGTGTAGTGCATACTGTAGTTATAGTCATAATTAAAAGTCTGGGTGCAGAGACTGATGTAATCATATGGGTAAAGTACAAAATAGGTTTTGGCACTCAGCGTGTAATATGGTGGAGAATAACGGATGGATTTGACGGAATATGTATCCAGATACATTGCAGCGGTGGAGTCTTCATCTACCTTTAAATATCTGTCCGGATTATTATGGAGCGTGGACAAGGTTATGGCGTAGCTGGAGAGTGGAATACACAGGATAGCGAGCAGGATAATCAGGATTTTTTTCATAAGATGTACCTCACTGTGCGAATAATGTTTATGCTATACATATAAATGAATAATTTATTATCTTTATTGTATCATCATGAATGGCCGAATTTTTACACATTGGATTTGATACGATATAGAAAATAGAGAAAAAAGATGAAAAAACAGACACAGTATAATTCCTTAATTACTTTGTTTTTTTACGCTTATCATTTATCCGCAATCAGAGAAAGGAGAAAAAATGTGTGACGTTCGAAGACTATTAAAAAATTGCCTGCTAATTCTATGTGTATGTATATTAATCCCGGCGTTTTGGTCTGGAGCGGCTGAGCCTGAGCTGGTACAGATTTCTGATTATACGGCCAATGAATTTTATCAGGGACTTAAAATACATAATGCAGCGAAAGAGACTAATTTACCTATGTCAGAAATGATAGATGAAATACAACCAAACAAGCCGTATGATATACATGCTATTATCAGTGGCAAAGGGGATGATGCAGTGGTTATCGGTCTTTTTACCAACAAATCAGGTTATGTGTCCAAGATTACTATTCAGGGAAATGCACATAGTGGAACTGCATTGAGTACGGCTTATAAATGGGAATATGTTGTTTTAGGGGTATTAGGGATAGATGATGCAACGGATCAGGATTTTATGTCATTTCTGGAAGGACAGAATCCGCCATTTCAAACAGCAATCTGGAATGAACAATCCAACCGAAATATTTTGGTCGAACATGGGCCATCACCTACCACGGTTAACTTGTTTTATATTCGTTTAACTGCATATGATCAGACGTTTGAATGAGAGGACGAGGAACATGTTTAAACGTATATTTTTTATGTTGAGCTTGCTGGTATTTGTAATCTGTGGTCAGACTGGTTATGCATATGGAACGAATGTGGCTTTAAATGACACAATTACAGCAGATGGCTTTGAAAAATCATTTAATGCAGTGGATGCTGGGGATTTGAGTTACGTGAAACTTTCAAAGGTGGAACAAACAAAGGCTGAAGAACCAGGCGAAATATCATGGTTTTATTGCTATGGGAATGAGAATTTTCAGACCGCCAATGGAATGTATTCTCCATATATTATTTTGGGGATTGATAAGTTGAATAGAATAAGACTGTTATCCGTATATGTTGACTCACAGGAAGATATGGAAGCATCATGGAAGTTATTAATGACTGAAATGCGAATAGCACTGGCTACTCTGGGAGAAGATAAGCAGGAGGATGGATCTAATGCGACATTCGCAATGTTGGATGCTTTAAAGAAGGGAATGGGAACCTATTGGAATTTTAAGAACAATAGACGGTTTATTCTCACCAGAAATTTTATTTCTGCAGAAACTCACCAAGGAGTTATGTTGAGTGTTCAGGCTGAGGAACAGTAAGAAAAATAAATTAAATTGCACCTAACGTAGTTAGTTATTGAGGAATATTTGCATTGGCTGGGTGAAGTAATTATATCTTGATGAAATGCTAAAATCTGAAATCTTTTGAATTTGCGTATGAATTTATGGCAGGGTCTGTAAACCAAGTTTGCGGACTCTTTTTTGTTTAAAATCTTCGCTATATGGTATACAATCTAAAAATAAGCATATATGGGGGGCTATTGAATGAGTAAGTTTTTTAAGGCTATGGCCCTGGCCGTTCTGATTGTAGGATTGGCTGGCGGGCTTTATGTGGGGAATCTTATATATACGGAATTTATGACGGCTCCATGGGACGTGGTTCTTGGTGTTAACGATGATTCCAGGGATATGTCGGTGATAAAAGCGGCAGAAAGTAAATACAGGTGGAAAGAGGTATTTATAACGGCTCCGGATGGTACGCGTCTGGCAGGTACTTACGTACCGGCAGCCAGAGATTTGCACAAGACGGTTATTATTTTTCATGGAATCTATCATAATCGGGGAATGTCGCTTACGTATGTTCCTATGTACCGGAAACTGGGATACAATGTGCTGCTTGTGGATCATCGTGGATTTGGAGAAAGCGGCGGCAGGGGTACCACCTGGGGAACGTATGAAATCGGGGACATTAATGCGTGGGTAACATGGCTCCGTACGAAGGATGCCCAGGTGAAGATTGGAATGCATGGCGTTTCCTTAGGGGCAGCGATGGAACTTCTGTATGCTCAGACGGATGGAGGACATACGATTGCATTCTATGTAGCTGACAGTTCATATGGAAACATTATGAGCATGGCCACGGGGAAGCTGGAGTCTATCCGTTCCGAAAGCCCGCTTATAAAAGGGGTAAAGATAATTACACCATTTGTAGAAGCTGCGACCTGGTTTCATACAGGCCATATGCTGGACTATTATGATCCTGGAGTTGCAGTGAAGCATATGACATCACCTGTATTGTTTATTCATGGGACGGATGATACACTGGTTCTGCCGGAGGAGGCCAGGGCGCTGTATGCGGCCTGCACCAGCCAGAAGAAGGAGATTTATTTTGCCAGAGGAGCCAGCCATGCCATGGCTTATCAGACAGATACAGGAGAATATGAACAGAAAGTTTATCAGTTTTTAGGAGAACATCCATCATCCGGCAGCAGAAAGAAATAACAGCCGGCAGTTCCGGAAGATTGTGAGCCGATATGGCGGAAGAGGTCAATATGGATGATATAAATCAGGTCTGGGACAGAATACTGCATATTAAGACTACTGGCAGGGATGACAGTATATCTGATTTCACCCGGTATCCTTATGAGCCGACAGATTATCCGGTACTTGCCCGTTTGTGTGAAAGCGGGTATATAGGGAAGAACAATACATTGGTGGATTATGGCTGTGGAAAAGGACGCGTGGATTTCTTTGTAGCTTTTCATACCAAATGCCATGCTATAGGCATTGAATATAATCCCCGTCTGTATGAACGGGCATTGCAGAACCGAAAGCAGGCCCCTTCAGGAAATCGAACGGAATTTATTCTGGGAGATGCTGTGGATTTTTTAGTTACTCCTGCAGTCGACCGTGCTTTTTTCTTTAATCCATTTTGCACAGATATTTTGTGTCAGGTGCTGGATAATCTCAGGGAATCCTGTAAAATATCCCCAAGGAACATGCTTCTTTTCTTTTACTATCCATCTGCATCTTATGTGGAAATGTTGAAAATGCGGGAAGAAATAGAATTCCTTGAAGAAATTGATTGCAGTGACTTATTTCCTCATAATGGAAGAGAATATATACTGGTTGTAAAGATGCATGTATAATAAGGGGAAAGAAAATGAAAAAAGATAGATTGGACAAACAGCTTGAATTTATATTAGCGATAGATAAGGAAAAGAATATATTTCGTCAGACCTATGTATCCGATGCATCGCGTATGGAGAATGATGCAGAGCATGCCTGGCATATGGCTGTTATGTGTATGATTCTCTCCGAATATGCGGAACATCCCATTGACAAGCTGAAAACCATGACCATGCTGCTTATTCATGATCTGGTAGAAATCTATGCCGGGGATACCTATGCCTATGCAGGGGTGGATGCCGAAGAGATACACCAGAGGGAATACGCAGCAGCTGAAAAGTTATATGGTATGCTTCCCGAGGAGCAGGGAATTTATTTCATGAATCTGTGGAAGGAATTTGAAGAAGGGAAATCCCCGGAAGCGCAGTTTGCCCGAACTATGGACAGAATTCAGCCAATGATGCTCAATGCAGCTACGGATGGCAGAGCATGGAAGGAGCATAAGGTGAGATTGTCACAGATTATGAAGAGAAATGAGCATACGGCAGAAGGTTCTTCTGTGCTATGGGACTATGCACTTAAACATTTTGTTATGCCGCATGTGGAAAGTGGCGAAATTATAGATGATGAAACACATTCCACTGGGCTGAAGTAAGGAATAGAGATAACAGGTTGTCTGACTGAGGTGGAACATATTATGGAAAGCAAACAGATTTTACTGATTAACGATCTTCCTGGTTATGGTAAGGTAGCTCTGGCGGCTATGATGCCGGTACTGGCTCATATGGGGCATATTCTGTATACACTGCCTACGGCGCTGGTATCGAATACACTGGATTATGGTCAGTTTGAAATTATGGAAACCACAGAGTATATGAAAAACACATTGAAAGTGTGGAAGAATCTGGGGTTCCATTATGATGCCGTTGCCACGGGGTTTATTGTATCTGAAGAGCAGGCTCAGCTGATTGCCCATTACTGTGAGGAACAGAAAAAGCAGGGAACCCTTATTTTTACCGACCCCATCATGGGAGATGACGGGAAACTCTATAATGGGGTGACAGAGAGTGCATTGATGCATATGAAGCACCTGACTGCCTGTGCAGATGTCATAGTACCTAATTATACAGAAGCCTGTTTGCTGGCCGGTGTGGAATATAAGGCAGAAGGTATAGATAGAAAATCTATGGTGGAATTGATTGAAAAGCTCAGACAGGCTGGAAGTAAATCCATAATTATCACCAGTGCTGTTGTAGAAGGTCAGGATGTGGTTTGCGGATATGAACATAAGACAGATTCTTGGTTTATGATTCCATTTCACAAGATTCCTGTCCGTTTTCCAGGGACCGGAGATATTTTCTCATCTCTGGTACTAGGGCATATGCTCCATGGTATGCCGCTTAAGGATTCTGTAAAGCAGGCTATGGATATGGTGGCAGCGGTTATTGCCCGGAATGCAGGAAATGAAGATAAGTATAAAGGTATTCCGCTGGAAACAGAACTGGATATGTTGAAATAACACAGCTATGTTGTGTAATGGCTGAAGTTATTGCAAGTGCAGGCTGGCGAAGAGCTCTTTTTCTGATAAAAATCAGGAAAGGGCTTTTTTGTTGTTCAATAGCGTGGAAGTTTGAGAAAAAATTGCCATTGTACGCTCTGAAGGAATGATTTGTGCAGCCGTTTTCAATGAAATAGGATTGTTGTACAGAAGCTTTGTTGCCTTCGGGGGAGCCCAGAGGAGAGTTCAGGCCATTCTCTGAGTGTTTTTATTGCGAGATTAATAAACGTACATTTATTGATAAAGAAGTGTGCATAAAACGTAAAGATAATGCAATTTAGTATTGAACAATGGTAGACGTAATGATACAATGTAATCGTAATAAATGTAAGGAGACCGTAATCCAGGGCTCATGTCACATGGGAGGTTTTTCATGTATAGTATTGCAGCAAAGCAGGCTAAGGGAAAGTTTGCACAGGATAATATTTTTGCAGCGAATAACAAGGCGGTAGCGCTGGCAGATAAGCTGGGAAATGATAAAGTCATTAACGCCACCGTAGGTTCCATTCTGGATGAAGATGGCAATCTGGTGGTTTTGGATGTTGTACAGGAAGAATATAAAAAGCTGACTCCACGCCAGTATTCTTCTTATGCGCCGATCCAGGGATATGCTGAATATCTGGATGACTGCATTGATCAGTGTTTTGGTGAATCCCGCCCTGCCGGATATATCCGCGCATGCTCCACTCCTGGCGGCACAGGTGTTCTTCACCATGCAGTACATAATTACAGTGAAATTGGGGATGAAATCCTTATCACCGACTGGCACTGGGGTGCTTATGACAGTGTAATCAAGGATAATAACCGTAAGATTCGTACGTTCTCCCTTATTAACAAGGAAGGCCATTTTGATCTGGATGATTTCCGTATTCAGCTTAATGACCTGGTATCTAAGCAGAAGAATACGGTTATCCTTCTCAACGGTATTGCTAATAACCCGACTGGGTACTGCATGACCGTAGCTGAATGGCAGGCAGCGGTTGATGCCATCAGAGCAGCAGTGGAAAATACAGATAAGAATGTAATCCTTGTTCCGGATGTGGCTTATCTTGACTACAGCGGAGAAAAGAAGGAATGCAGAAAGTTCTTCAAGGTTTTTGGCAATCTGCCAAAGAATATTCTTGTCATTGTTGCCTATACACTGAGCAAGGGCTTTACCCTGTATGGCCAGCGCATGGGTGCCATGATTGGGATTACATCTGATGAAGGGGTAGCTAAGGAATTTGTAGATATCAATCAGTATTCCAGCCGTGCTACCTGGTCTAACTGCAACTCTGCTCCGCAGCAGGCTATGATTGCTATCTGCAGAGATCCGGCTAAGATTGAAAAACTGGATGAAGAACGTAAATTCTATTTTGAAATGATTCAGCAGAGAGCCAATATTTTCATGAAGGAAGCGGATGAACTGGGAATCAAGTATGTACCATATATTTCCGGATTCTTTATTACCATTCCTATGGAAGGGGCACAGGCTGTATGCGATAAGCTGCAGGAAGATAATATTTTCATGGTTCCGCTGAAAAAGGGAATCCGTCTGGCTGTATGCTCTGTTTCCAAGAAGAAGATGCAGGGCCTGGCTGGCAAGCTCAAAGCAGCAATGGATGAAGTGGGTGTCAGACAGTAAGTGTCAGGATAAAGTCTGCAGGGAAGCAGATTATTGATGGGGTAAGGCACATATATTGTGCTTTGCCCTATTATTTTTTCAGGAGGTTTTTTATGGAAAGCCTGTTTGCCGCCGTTAACGCGGTGCTTTCTTTCATTACACCGGTATCCGATTTTTTCTGGGATTTCCCAAAGAATTTTACCTGGTATCAGCAGATACCGATTCTGGGAAATTTCTCACTGGCCATCATTGTGCTGGTCGGTTCCGGGCTTTATTTCACATTCCGGCTTGGATTTATTCAGGTACGGTATTTTAAGAAAGGGATCCGGCTTCTGGTGCACAGGCGCCGGTCCGATTCAGGGATTTCCCCTCTGGCGGCCTTCTTTCTGAGTTCGGCCATGCGTGTAGGGCCGGGCAATATTATCGGGGTTACCGGGGCTATTGCGGCTGGTGGTCCGGGGGCACTTTTCTGGATGTGGATTTCGGCCTTCTTCGGTATGGCTACCGCCTATACGGAAAGTGTTCTGGCTCAGCTGTTTAAGGAAAAGCGCGGGGATGAATTTGTGGGAGGACTTCCCTTCTACGCGCGCAAACTCCTGGGGGATAGAGCTTGGATAGGCGTGGCGCTGTCCTGTGTATATATTCTCTATGCCATGTTCTGCCTTCCTGCCCAGGGATTTAATGTAGTCACATCCATCGGAGCTATGGCGGAAGTGGCCACAGGAACATCCATACCGGTACAGTCTTCCTTTTATTATGTAGTGTCCATACTGGTGGTAGGGCTGGCCGCGCTGATTGCCTTTGGGGGCATTAGGCGGGTAACCCGGGCGACCGATGCCATGGTGCCGGTTATGGCGGTTGTGTATGTAGGTACGGTGCTTTTCCTTATTGTTACCAATCTGCATAGGGTCCCCTATTTCTTTGAAGCGGTGTTTGCCGGGGCCTTTAAGCCGGAAGCTGTATTTGGCGGGGCCTTTGGTGTGGCTCTGGTTCAGGGGGTTAAGCGTGGACTTATGTCCAATGAAGCTGGACAGGGTACCATAACCATGGCGGCTGCGGCTGCGGACGCCAGACATCCCTGTGAACAGGGACTGGTAGCGGCTCTGGGAGTATTTCTGGATACCCATATCATCTGTACCATGACAGGATTTGTAGTCATTATGGCACAGCAGTGGTCGGCCAATCCCGCTGGCTGGGAAGCGGCAGGGACATATCCTAAGTTCATGCTTTCCATTCATGCCATGGCGCCAGGGGCGCTGGATACGGTGGCTATGTTCCTGGTATCGCTGTGCTTCTGCCTTTTTGCCTATACGACCATGGTAGGGATGATTACATTCTCAGAAATTGCGGCCAACCGTATTTCTTCCACTCCGGCACTGATTTACAGTATCCGTCTGCTTGGTGTATTTGTAGCCGCCTTTGGTATTTTCTGCAATATTGCCGGATATGATCTGAGTAATCTCTGGGCCTTTTCGGATCTGGGAAATATCATTATTGTGTACTGCAACATTCCGCTGCTTTATATGGGGTTCCGGTATGTTCTTGGTGCAACCAGACAGTATAATCCGGACAGAGGCTCCGGATTCTGCAGTGATTCCATTGGGTTAAATACCTGTTGCTGGAGTGAACAGAAACAAAGGTAATTTAAAAAGCTTTGAATAACACATAGCGTTATTCAAAGCTTTTTTGATTGGCGACAGGCAGCGGGGCCCCTCCATATTGTGATTATTCTATTTTCCGGGAGGTGAGCCGGAGAGTGATATAGGAATCTTCCTGACTCAGTGAAATATAGGACTTAGGCCCTTCCCAGTAGGCATAGGCATCTCCCTTGATGGCGGGGGTGCCGTAAAGCTCTTTAACTGCTTCATAGCGGTGAGTGTACGGTCCGGACATATAGATTATGACAGCCTTTAATTTCTGACTGTAAAAGATGAGTTCCGCTGCAATGGGGCCTTTTATACCCAGTTCATTTTTTTTATTGGGAAGGATGGCTGCATAATGCTGCCCTGCGGCTTCTTTTCCCAGATATTCGAGTACAAATTTTTTCTGCATCGATGGCAGTGTCTCATTCCATGTCAGTTCCTCAAAGCCGCCGGGGTCATGGGACATCTGAGCCAGGTGCCGGGATTCTGCGGCATGAATTCCCGGGCAGGGCCAGCAGAGAAAGGCCAGACCCAGTAACCCGGCAGCCAGATATTTTGTATTCTTCATATATTCATCCCCTTTTGCCAAGCAACATAGTATTAAGACTATTGTATATGCATGCAGAGGAAAAGAGCAAGAGGGAATCTTGCAGACAGTTATTCGATGACGCAGTATCGGATAAGTAAGGCAATAAAAAACAGCCCGAAGGCTGTTTTTTATCATCTAAGCTGGCTATGGAAATAAATTATTTTTCTGCCTTTTCAGCAGCTTCTTTTTCCTTGCGTTCTTTGATTTCCATATCAAAGGATTTCTGAAGTCTTACATAATTCTGACGACGTTCCATCGCATCCCGTTCTGTCTTTTCAAAGAGAGCTTCGGCCTCTTCCGGGAAGAGTTTCTGCAGGGAAGAGAAGCGGACTTCTCCGAGGAGGAAGTCACGGAAATTGCCCTTTGGCGGACGGCTGTCCAGATGGAATGGGTTCTTACCCTGTTCTCTGAGCTGTGGGTTGTAACGGTAGTTGCACCAGTAACCACACTGAACGGCTTCCTTTTCTTCCTGGATGGAATGGCCCATACCCTTTCTGATGCCATGGTTGATACATGGGCTGTAGCAGATGATAAGGGATGGTCCCGGATAAGCTTCAGCTTCCGCGATAGCACGGAATGCCTGGTTCATGTCTGCACCGAGGGCAATCTGCGCTACATAAATATATCCATAGGAAATGGCAATCATGCCCAGATCCTTCTTCTTGGTCTTCTTGCCGGAAGCGGCGAACTTGGCAATAGCTGCAGCCGGAGTGGACTTGGAGGACTGACCGCCTGTGTTGGAGTATACTTCGGTATCCAGAACGAGGACATTGATATCTTCGCCGGAAGCCAGAACCTGGTCCAGACCGCCGAATCCGATATCGTAAGCCCAGCCGTCGCCGCCGAATATCCACTGGCTCTTCTTAATGAAGTGGTCTTTCAGTTCCAGCAACTGGCTGTATTCCGGATGAGCGGCTGCCGCGCTTTCCAGTGCTGTTTCCAGACGCTGTGCGCGCTGGCGTGTGCCGGCCCCTTCACTTCTGTGGCTGAGCCAGTCTTCCATGGCTTCTCTGGTTTCGCCTTCTGCGGATGGAAGGAGATCTTCTACCTTGCGGGTCAGACGTTCACGGAGTTTATTTTCTCCGAGGAGCATACCCAGTCCAAATTCCGCGTTATCTTCAAAGAGGGAATTTGCCCATGCCGGACCGTGGCCATTGTGGTCGGTGGTATATGGCATGGATGGAGCGCTGGCACCATAAATGGAGGAGCAGCCGGTAGCATTGGCAATCATCATGCGGTCACCAAAGAGGCTGGTAACCATATGGATATATGGAGTTTCGCCGCAACCTGCGCAGGCGCCGGAGAATTCAAAATAAGATGGCTGATACTGAGACCACTGTAGTGTGCCAGGGCGGAGAGGATTTTCCTTCGCCGGCAAGGAGATGGCATAATCCCAGTACTTCTGTTTTTCAATCTGTGTATCGATCGGTTTCATGACCAGAGACTTTTCACGGGTTGGGCAGACATTAGCGCAGAGTCCACAGCCTACACAGTCTTCCTGGCTTACAATAATACGGTATTTGAGTCCCTTTACCGGGCCACGGAAGTCTTTTACAATAAATCCTTCCGGTGCGTTAGCCGCTTCGTCTTCAGTTACCAGGAATGGGCGGATAGCTGCATGTGGGCAGACAACGGAGCACTGGTTACAGCCGATACAGTGTTCAGGAATCCATTCTGGTACGTTAATTGCCGTGGCAGCACGTTCATATTTGGTGGTGCCTGGAGTCATGGTGCCGTCTTCATGGTTAGTGAAGGTGGATACCGGGAGGGAGTCGCCTTCCTGGCGGTTCATGACATCACATACGTCGGAGACAAAGGCCGGACGCGGAATGCGGGCCAGTGTGCCGCCTGTGGTGGCATGTTCCCATTCTGCCGGAACCGGTACTTCCACAATGTTTTCCATACCTGCATCTACAGCATGGCAGTTCATATCGACTACGTTCTGTCCCTTACGGCCATAAGAGTGTTCAATGGATGCATAAAGCAGTTCACGGGCTTTGTCATCCGGAAGAATACCGGTAAGGTGGAAGAATGCAGCCTGCATAACCATGTTAATGCGTCCACCCAGGCCAATCTTACGGGCAATGTCAAAAGCGTTGATGATATAGAAACGGGCGTGGAGAGCAGCCAGCTTTCTCTTCATGGAAGCAGGGAGTACCTGATCCAATTCTTCTGAGCTCCAGCGGCTGTTCAGTACAAAGGTACCGCCTGGTTTAAGTCCTTTCAACAGATCATACTTATAAATATAAGATGGTCTGTGGCAGGCAATATAGTTAGCCTGGGTAATCAGATATGGCTTGCGAATCGGATTAGGGCCGAAACGAAGGTGGGAAATGGTTACGCCTCCGGACTTTCTGGAGTCATAGGAGAAATAGCCCTGTGCATACATGTCCGTGTTATCGCCGATAATCTTGATGGCATTCTTGTTAGCACCGACAGTACCATCGGAACCAAAGCCCCAGAACTTGCAGGCAATGCACCCATCATCTGGCTGTGGGAAGGAAACCGGAGCCAGGGAAAGATGGGTTACATCATCGGTGATGCCAAGGGTAAAGTTATGTCTTGGACGATCGGCTTTCAGATGTTCAAATACAGCCATAATATCTTCTGGAATGACATCCTTGGAGCCGAGTCCGTAACGGCCGCCAATGACGCGGATATCCCTGTCAGATGCGGCTACAGCACTCTGTACATCCAGATACAGCGGTTCGCCAATAGCACCTGGTTCGCGTGTGCGGTCCAGTACGGCAATCTTCTTTACCGATTCCGGAAGCTGGCTGAGGAAATGCTTTACAGAGAACGGACGGTACAGATGAACGTTCATGACGCCCACCTTTTCGCCTTTAGCCAGCAGAGCGTCGGTGACATCCTTGGCAATATCGGAAACAGAGCCGATGGAAATGATGACACGTTCTGCATCCTTTGCGCCATAATAGTCAAACAGATGATAGTGACGGCCGGTCAGGCGGGCAATGTCATCCATATATCCCTGCACAATGTCCGGAATAGCCAGATAGAATGGGTTGGCTGCTTCGCAGTGCTGGAAATATACATCCGGATTTTCAGCGGTTCCGCGGATAACCGGATGGTTCGGAGTCATGGAATGTTTTCTGAAACGGGCCAGTGCCTCTTTGTCGATCAGCGGTTCCAGTTCATCATAATTGAGGACTTCGACCTTCTGGATTTCATGACTGGTACGGAATCCATCAAAGAAATTGATGAATGGTACACGGCCTTTGATGGCTGCCAGATGGGCAATAGCGGACAGATCCATAATTTCCTGCGGATTGGATTCAGCCAGCATGGCACAGCCGGTAGCACGGGCGGACATTACGTCCTGATGATCACCGAAAATAGAAAGCGCATGGTTGGCCAATGCGCGGGCAGCAATATGGAAAACACCTGGAAGAAGTTCTCCGGCTACCTTATACATGTTAGGCAGCATGAGCAGCATCCCCTGAGATGCAGTATAGGTGGAAGTGAGGGCACCACTTTCCAGAGCTCCATGGAAGGCACCGGCAGCACCGCTTTCCGCCTGCATTTCTACTACATGTACAGTATCGCCGAAAATATTCTTTTTTCCGTGGGCAGCCCATTCGTCCACCATTTCGGCCATAGGGGAGGAAGGGGTAATCGGGTAAATTGCAGCTACTTCAGTAAAAGCGTAAGAAATATACGCTGCCGCAGTATTCCCGTCCATAGTTTTTGTCTTTCTCAAAGAGAGCACACTCCTTTTCAATGCAATGGATGTCTGTGTAAATTGAGTTAGCTCATACAAGTATGATAAAATATCATAAGAACTAACAGTTTTTCGTATAATGAATACGATGTCACATACTTTACTATTATTACGCCGAACACGTCATTTTTCGACACATCCTTGTATATTATAGGATAAATAAAGAGTAAGTACAATATAAGAGTACTATTATATTGCCCATGACCTGTATGTATCAGGTGGGATAGAACGGACCTCAATGAAGGAGCTGGTTGTATGGATTACCGTCATCTGAAATATTTTATGGAAGTAGCACAGCAGAAGAGTTTCAGCAAAGCTGCCCGCAGTCTGCATATTTCCCAGTCGGCTATCAGCCGTATGATAAAATCACTGGAAGATGAAATGGGGGTTACTCTGTTTCTCCGTAATGCTAAAACGGTTGAACTGACGGCGCCTGGGACTATTTTCCTGAATTATGCCAAGCGGGCACTGTTTGTATTTGAACACCTCAAATCTGACTTCGAAAATGAATTCAATCTTAAGCAGGACACGGTGGAAATCGGACTTCCGCCAATAACGGATGCCCATGTATTTGCCAAGCTGCTCGGAGAATTTAAGAAGGTTTACCCGCAGGTGGCTATAAAGCTGTATGAGCACGGTTCCAAGATTGTTGAGTCATCTGTGCAGGAAGGGGTTATCGATGTAGGTATTATCTGCACGATTCCAAACAAGAATTTTGAATCCTTATTTCTCTCAGAAGACCGTATGTGCGTGGTTATGCCGAAAGGATACAAGCTGGAAGCCTATGATGAAGTACCGATGAAGGCATTGGCCGATTGTCCGCTGGTTCTGTACCGGGACGATTTCAATCTGCATGATGATATCCTCAGCAACTGCCGGAAGATTGGTTTTACTCCGAAAATCGTATTTGAAACCAGCCAGCGGGAGCTTATGCTGCAGACTGTGGGATGCGGACTGGGAGTGGCCATTCTGCCGAGCAGGCTCTGTGCTGTGGATTCCCGGAAAAACCAGGTCTCTGTGCGGCCGCTTACGGAACCGAGGATGACCCATCATCTGTATGCTATCTGGAAAAAAGGACGTTATCTGTCCCGGGCGACCAGGCTGTGGATTGAATTCACAAAAGAACATCTGGAACTGCTTCATGAAAATGTTATCGGGGAATGAGCATTCCTGCGATAATCGGTATGCAGGATAAAAGCCTGTGGCTGAAAAGGGCGGCAGGCTTTTTGTATTGGTGGAAAGGGAAGAGCTGGATTTTCGGACAGCCTTTTACGGAAAAAGGCCAGGTTATATACTAATGTGTGTTAAAATGTAAGAGAATTCACCGGAATTTCCGGCTGGATGTGCTTATGATTCATTGGGAACCATCCCATGTCGGGGAATGAGGAATGTATGCTGAATCAGATAACCGCTTTATTTATGACAATGCGTGCCTGGGATATTCTGGATGTTCTGGTAGTTACGTTATTTTTATATAACCTTTATGTACTTATAAAGAACACCCGTGCTACGGCCCTGCTTAAAGGGTTGCTGCTTCTTGGGCTGTTCACACTTCTGGCCGGGTGGCTGCAGCTTCATGCGGTCAGCTGGATTATGGAGAAGCTGATGACCATGATACTGGTCGCTTTGCCGGTTGTATTCCAGCCGGAACTGAGAAGGGCACTGGAGCAGATTGGACGGGGCAAGTTTTATGTATCATCTCCCATTATGACAGAGCAGGAATGGACCAACGTTATCGATAACGTTGTGGATGCGGCAGTGGAAATGGGTAAAAAAAAGATAGGGGCTCTTCTGGTATTTGAACGTACGGTGGGGCTGGATGATTACATTGATACGGGGATCCGTATTGAAGGACTTGTTTCGGAAGAATTGCTGGGCAATATTTTTATTGTGAATACACCACTTCACGATGGAGCAGTCATAATCCGGGAAAACCGGATTATGGCAGCAGGGTGTTTGTTGCCGCTTACCAGAGACCGCTCGCTGTCATCAGAACTGGGGACCCGTCACCGGGCTGCCATTGGTATTTCTGAACAGGCCGACTGTGTGGTGCTGGTAGTCAGTGAAGAAACCGGGACGATTTCCTATACCTATGGAGGACATATTTACCGCCATATGGATGCAGAAACACTGAGAAACCGGCTTCGTGGTTTCCTTATGCAGGGACATCGCCGTGGTGTCAGTGATGTGATACAGAAATGGAGTCCGCTTAAGAAATGAAAATAACTAAATTACACTGGTGGCTTCCGAAAATATTATGTTTCATTGCTGCCTGCGCTTTATGGGTCTATGTAATGAATGAACAGAACCCACAGGTTGAAAATACATATACCGTACCGGTAGAGGTACGGAACCTGGATCGATCCCTGGTGGCAGTGGATTTACCCGAAAAGGTAAAAATTGTTGTCCGCATGTCCCGCAGTGAGATGATTAATACCCGAAGCGATGATATTAAGGCATATGTTGATCTTACCCGGGCAGATGCAGGGAATGTAAAGGGAGTGCCGATTCAGGTTGTCCTTCCTTCTTCTGATGAAACTGTAGTTTCCATTGATCCTAAGAGTGTGGATATCCGGGTAGAACCTTATGCAGTGAAGAGTCTGCCGGTTACGGTATACTTCTTCGGAACACCGACTGAAAGCTTTACTCCATCCGTACAGCAGGTGACACCGGATACTATTACTATTGCCGGCAGCAGAAGTCAGGTGGCTAAGGCGTCTAAGGCCGTGGTATCTGTCAATGTGGCGAACAAGACGGAATCCTTTACCGAATTTGAGACGGTCAATGTGCTTGATGCATCCGGACGGGCAGTCAAAGGGCTGCAGATTATGCCGGTACAGGTACAGCTTGCGATAGGGGTAACAGAAGATAAGAGAACGGCATCTCTTCCTCTTGTGGTAAACACCACCGGAACCCCGGCGCTGGGATACTCTGTACATCGAGTAGTGTCTAGTCCGGCTATGGCTACGGTAACTGCGCCGGTAAGTCTCTTTGCTTCACTGAAAGAGATTAATCTTCCACCTGTGGATGTATCAGGGGCCAATGCCTCGGTACAGAGGGATGTGACTATACCGATACCGGAAAATGCAACTATTTCGCCTGCGACAGCCAGCGTGTCAGTCGAAATAGGTCCGTCCAGCCGGTAGTTCTTGACGAAAATCAGAAAAAAGCGTTATTATGGTTCAGTTGTATTGTATGAGCGATTCAAAGACCTGTACAATTTGGGGAGGATTTATATGGTTACTTTATTTGGAACCGATGGCGTCCGTGGTGTTGTTAATGCAACCTTGCTTCCGGAGCTGGCATTTCAGCTGGGAAGAGCGGCTGGTGCTTATTTTAGCGGAGAGGCAGGAGTACATCGTTTTCTGGTAGGACGGGATACCCGTATCTCCGGCACTCTGATTGAAGCGGCACTGGCTTCCGGTCTCTGTGCGTCCGGAATTGATGTGGATATTGTGGGAGTTATTCCAACACCAGGGGTAGCCTATCTGACCCGGGTCAAGGGTTATGATGCCGGGGTAGTTATATCTGCTTCCCATAATCCGTTCCCGGACAATGGGATTAAGTTCTTTGACAGCCATGGGTTCAAACTTCCAGATGCGACCGAAGAAAAGATTGAAGAGCTTCTCAGGCACAGCGACGAAATACCAAGACCGACCGGAGAAAAAGTAGGGGTTATCCGCCATGTACATGATCTGGCCGACATTTATCGCAACTATGTAAAGAGCACGGCAGGCACAACTTTGTCCGGTTTCCGCATTATAACGGATTCCGCCAATGGGGCAGCCAGTGACTATCTCCCGCAGATTCTTGAAGAACTGGGAGCGGAAGTCATTGCCACCCACAGAGAGCCAAATGGAGTGAACATCAATAATAACTGCGGTTCCACCCATATTGAAAGTCTGCAGGAACGCGTGCTTGCGGAAGGCGCAGACTGCGGTATTGCCAATGACGGGGATGCGGACAGATGTCTCTTTGTAGATGAAAGAGGACAGGTCCTGGATGGGGATCATCTCATGCTTATCAATTCCCTGCGTATGAAGAAGGAAGGCCGTCTGAACCATGATATGGTGGTAGGCACGGTTATGAGTAATCTGGGATTTGGCAAAGCGCTTAAGGAACACGGAATTAATACGGTTTCCACCAAGGTAGGGGACCGCTATGTACTGGAAGAAATGAGAAAGAACGGCTATTCCATCGGGGGAGAGCAGTCCGGTCACATTATTTTCCTGGATTACAATTCCACAGGGGATGGTCTGATTACGGCAGTACAGACACTGGTTACGCTCAAGGAAAGCGGAAAGAAATTGTCTGAACTGCGTGACCTCATGACCACGTATCCGCAGATTCTGAAAAACGTAAAGGTTTACAGCAAGATTGGCTGGGAAGACAATGAGCTCATTCAGGCAGCCATTGAAGCTGGAAAACAGGAACTGGGAAGCGAAGGCCGCATCCTTGTCCGTGCCTCTGGAACCGAACCGCTGATCCGTGTTATGGGGGAAGCCAGCTCCCTGGATATGTTGGAACGGATTATTAATGATATTGCGTCCGTCGTTCAGCAGGAACTGGGCATTGAAAATGAATAAAATCAGAAAAACAGCCTGCGGGCTGTTTTTTGATGGGCGATTATATTTCTGAGGAACAGATTAAGGTGGAATAAAGTCCGCAATTCGAGTATGATAGGTTCAACATAAAAAGACTTATCAGTTATTTCTGAAAGAAGTAATCCCTATGCGTCATACACTGGAAGAAACATTACATAATACAGGCATCATGGTGATTGATGGGGCGATGTCCACAGCGCTGGAAGCCTTGGGCTGCAATCTGGCGGACTCTCTCTGGAGCGCCAAGATACTGGCGGAAGCTCCGGAAAAGATTAAACAGGTACACAGCGATTATTTTAAGGCTGGTGCTGACTGTGGAATCACGGCCAGCTATCAGGCCACCATTCCAGGATTTATGGCCAAAGGGGCAACCAGAGAGGAAGCGGAAGGATTCATACGCCGGGCAGTAGAGCTTTTTAAAGAAGCGCGCAGCGAGTGGTGGGAAGAAGAAGGCCGCGAATCTGGCAGGACATATCCTCTCTGCCTTGGAGCGGTGGGACCTTATGGCGCGTATCTGGCGGATGGTTCAGAATATCGCGGACATTATGGAATTACCCGGGACGAACTGGAAGCCTTCCACCGTCCAAGAGTGGAAATCCTGTGGGGCGCCGGGGCGGATCTGATTCTTTTTGAAACCTGTCCATCTCTGGAAGAAGCTAAAGTGGAAGCAGGGATTGCGGAAGATATGGGAATTCCGTACTGGATCAGCTTCAGCTGTCAGGATGGTGGACATACCTGCGAAGGAACGCCGATTGAGGAATGTATGAAGGAATTTGAGCAGAGGGACAAGTATCCGAATCTGCAGATGGTGGGCATAAACTGCACGCATCCACAGTACATTACCGAACTGATCCGCCGTATGAAGAGTATAACCTCACTGCCGGTGGCTGTATATCCTAACAGCGGTGAAATATATGATCCGGTAACCAAGACCTGGCATGGGGATTTTGTCAGTGGCCGATATGAACAGTGGGCACTGGAATGGATGGAAGCCGGCGCGTCCGCGGTAGGGGGATGCTGCCGCACCGTGGCAAAGCATATTGAAGAAGTAAGCCATGCCCGTGAAAAATTTCTGAACAGATAACGAAATGAGGTCCCGTGTATGAAGAAAAAGGCGGCACTGTTGCAGATGAGACCGGAATGGGCCAGCCCGAAGGCAAACCGGAAACAGGTGGAACAGCTCGTTTCCCGGGCTATGGAAGAGGCGGAAGACATCCTGGTACTTCCGGAGCTCTGGGATACTGGATTCTTCCCTTCGGAAAATCTGGACAGTCTGGCTGATGTGGACGGATGTAAGGCCAAAAATTTTCTGTCAGAAATGGCCAGACGCTATCGCGTGAATATCGTAGGCGGCTCCGTACTGGTAAAAGAAGGAAGCTGTTACTATAACCGGGCCTATGTGGTAAACCGGTCAGGACAGGTAACTGCTGAATATGACAAGGTACATGGATTTTCCCCGGCAGGGGAACAGAAGCTGTTTACCGGAGGAAATCGTACGGTACATTTTCTTCTGGACGATATTCCATGCTCTATGGCCATCTGTTACGATATCCGCTTTCCGGAATTCATCCGCAGAGAAGCGCTGGAAGGGGCTAAACTGTTCTTTGTGCCTGCGGCATGGCCGCTCAGACGGATTGAACACTGGAAGATTTTAAACCAGGCCAGGGCCATTGAGAATGAAATGGTTGTCTTGGCGGTTAATCAGGCCGGGCTTGTGAACGGTACGATGTATGGCGGCGGTTCTATGGCGGTAACACCGCTGGGAAGCATGCGCTGTCTGCATGAGGAGGAAAATCAGATTCTCCGGGTGGAATTCGATATGAATGAGGTGGATAAGGCCAGACAGTCGATTCAGGTGTATCAGGACCGTCGGATAGATATGGACAGACTCTGAAGGCATAGAAAAAAGGACAGGAAAACATTTCGTTTTCCCGTCCTTTTCTGTATCTTGAACGGATGAAGTTTACATATGGTCGAAAAATGCGGTGACAGCGTCTACCAGATAAGAGGTATCCTTGACGCCGCAGGTTTCATATGAAGAGTGCATAGCCAGCTGCGGAAGGCCGATGTCCACGGTGGGCATGGCGAGCCGTGTGTTGGAAATATGTCCCAGCGTAGAGCCGCCGGCCATATCGGAACGGTTGGTAAATACCTGAACCGGGATATGAATGGTCTGGCAGAGTCTGCGGAAACGGGCAGCAGTGAATCCATCGGTAGCATAGTGACGGTTGGCGTTGTACTTAATGACAATGCCGCCGTTTAATACCGGCTTATTCACCGGATCGGCCAGCTCCGGATGATTCGGATGTACGGCATGGGCATTATCGGCAGAAATCATAAAACCTCTGGCGGTAAGGGCCATAATCTTATCCATGGAATATCCAAGGGCCTGGCCCAGGCGGAATACCGTATTTACCAGGAATGTGGAGCCGGCGCCTTCATTGGAGCCGCTTCCGATTTCCTCGTGGTTGAACAATACATACATGCATATGTCCTTATCCTTCTTTGACATGGTGAACCCACGGAAGGAACCGAAGGCGCACTGCATATCATCCAGACGGGGAGAGGAAAGAAATTCACCTTCTACGCCCCAGATGGTAGCGGGTACACGGCTATACAGGAACAGGTCATGTCCAAGAATGTCTTCTGCCTTTACTTTGGCGGCGCGGGCAATCATATCCATAAAGGAGGTGCCTGTGCTGGATGTGCCGTACAGAGGGAGAAGTTCCTTCTGTACATTCCAGACATGCCCTTTGTTTACGGTCTTATCCATATGGATGGCCGTGGATGGAATAACCAGTGTTGTGCCATCCATGGCAACAAGATGAGGAACGATGCGGCCATTGTCATTGACATAGACGCGGCCGGCCACGGAAAGCGGGCGGTCGAGCCATGACCCCATATTCATGCCGCCGTATCCTTCTACATTGAGACGGATATACGGGCCGTCCCGGAGTTCCGGATTTTCCTTAATCTGGAATGTGGGAGAATCCGCGTGGGAAGCCACAATGCGGAATGACTGCGGTTCTTCTTCCGGAACGGTAAATGCAATCAGCGCAGCACCGTTTCTGGTTACCACATAATGTCCGCCCTTTTCGATGGTCCATTCGTCTTCTTCACGAAGTTCGGTGAATTTGGAATAGGTCAGAGCGGCCTTCATGCTTCGTACGGTATGGTACGGAGACGGGCTCTTCGCGATAAAGTGAATTAAATCCTTTGAAATATCTTCAGGAGATGGTTTGTTTGTAATTTTCATAATTATTTCTTGTTGTGGCTGGTCTTTCTCTGATATACAGCTTCTGCCATAGCGGCACGATCCTTAATGACCTGGTTCGGGGAATTGATGGATTCCGGAGCGAAGTTGCTGGTGTAGTGCAGCTTCTTGGTTCTCTTTTCCATTTCCTTGACCTGAATGGTTCCCGCGGTTCTGTCATAAACGTAGGTATAGGTGCAGGTTCCATTGTCCGGCAGGGTTTCCACCCCTACAAATTCAAGAACTTCATGGCCATCTTTTGTGGTCTTTACATGGGTCTGTTCCATATCGATGGTCATGGTGTCATTGTATTTCCAGAAAGTTTCTGCATGAGCAGTAATTCCGCCAGCTGTGGTCAGAGCTGCGGCAATGCCTAATGCAATCAGAAATTTTTTCATATGATTCACTCTCTTTCTTAAATAGATAGGTTAAAATCCGGATGTTTTCATTATAACATAGAGTGTTATCTTTTTTTGTACATCCGGAAAGAAAGGAGAATTTAATGGCGGAAATTTTCCGCTGGTTAGTGATTTTTCATACACACCCACCCTGGCGTGTCGTGGTATAATGATTACACATGAAATTTATCATAATCTGTTGTTTATAAATACAAAGGGGAATCGTATGCAGGCGGATATAAAACTTGTGGCCATTGATCTGGATGACACCCTGCTCAGGGATGATATTTCCATTTCTGACTATACAAAAGAAGTGCTGCAGAAGATCAAAGCGCAGGGAGTACGGATTGTCATTGCTACTGGGCGGATGTTTAAGGCGGCCCGTCCATGGGGGATGGTCCTTAACCTGGGGGATGTGCCCATGGTGGTCTATACCGGGTCGATGACGGCGCGTTGTGAGAGCGGCACCATCCTTAATGAGCATCTGATGAATCTGAATACAGCAAGACAGATACTGCAGACCGGAAGGGAACATGGCTGGTATATGCAGAGTTATATTGATGATGAACTGTATGTACCCTATCGGGATGACCGGACAGACAGTTATGAGAAGAACTGTGGGGTTACGGCGCATGTGCTCGGCGACGCGTTCTGGGTACCGGAAAAGGCGCCGCTAAAGGTACTTGTGTATGAAAACGATCCGGCGGTTATGGAAGAGGTCAGCCGTGTCATGATTGAAAAATATGGGGACAAGGCAGGATATGTCCGTTCCAGCCGGTATTTTTTTGAACTGAACAGCAAACAGGCTTCTAAAGGAGAAGCGCTGACTGAACTTTGCGCCCAGTGGGATATTCCGCTTCAGAACATAGCGGTTTTTGGCAATGCTCAGAATGACGTGTCCATGCTGAAACTTACCCCGTGGTCATTTGCGGTGGCAAACGCTGCGGAGTCCGCCAGACAGGCGGCACGATTTATAACCGCATCCAATAATCAAGATGGTGTAGCGAAAGCACTGGAAAAATATATATTGAAATAAGATGCAGGAGGCAAAGAATGGATAAAATGGATAATTTCCGCTTTGTGATTGTTACCGGTATGAGCGGAGCAGGGAAAACTACGCTGATGCAGTATCTGGAAGATATCGGATACTATTGCGTGGATAATCTGCCGGCCATCCTTCTTTCGAAGTTTGCCGACCTCTGCTGGAACAGCACATCAAAAATACAGTATGTGGCCGTAGGGACAGATACCCGGGGAGGCACGTTCTTTGATGCTCTCCCACAGGCCTTATATGAACTGGAACAGAGAGAAATACCGCATGAAGTGGTATTTATGGAAGCGTCCAACGAAGCGCTGATCCGCCGGTACATGGAAACCAGAAAGACACATCCGCTGTCTCACGGCAACCGGATTCAGGACGGCATTGAGGAAGAACGCAAGATTCTGGCGGCTATCCGTACCCAGGCGGATATGATTATTGATACTACGGATATGAAGGCCAAAGACCTTCGCGGGGTAGTAATCAGCCGCTTCGGCATCCACAGAAATCATGATGAAATGGACATCACGGTCTTCTCCTTTGGATTTAAGTACGGGGTGCCTATTGACGCAGACATCGTATTGGATGTGCGTTTCCTTATCAACCCGTTCTACGTGCAGAAATATAAGCACTGGACAGGCCGGGTGAAGGAAGTCGCCGACTATATAGAAAAGGAACAGACCACAAAGGATTTCCTGGTTCACCTCTATGATTTCATCGACTTTGTAGTCGATCAGTTCCAGCGTACAGGAAAACGGCAGCTTACCATTGCCATCGGCTGTACAGGCGGGATGCACCGCTCCGTGTTTGTGACAGAAAAGCTGGGCGCGCATCTGGCAGAAAAACACAGCCATGTCAATATTGAACACAGGGATATGCATCGCAATAAAGTAGAACATGATGCGGATGGTGAGTAACCATGAAATGGTATGTACAATGGCTATATCCCGGACTGAAGATTAAGCGCTGGCTATTTCTCTTTTCCATTGGACTGATGACTCTGGTATTCGGAGCGACTATGCTGATGAACTATCAGATTTTCGGCATTCTGGAAGAGGAAATATTTATGCTGGCCTATCAGATGACCGGAAACTACAGTTATACGGCCCTGGTCTTATTCGGCATATTCCTTTCCATCGCGGGCATACTGATGATGATGATTGGGGTGCGCAAACTGGTGAAACGTTTTATTGCGCTGGTGGTGCCGGATGATCAGAACCGGGTATCCCGGCAGGTGCTGGGACGCATTGAACTGGCCAAGGGGCCGCATATTGTGGCCCTTGGGGGAGGACATGGGCTGTCCATGCTTCTCCGAGGTTTGAAGAATAAGACATCCAACCTGACCGCCATCGTGACGGTGGCCGATGATGGAGGATCGTCGGGAAGACTCCGTGAAGAAATGGATATTATCGCGCCAGGCGATCTTCGTAACTGCCTGGTGGCGATGGCAGATAAGGAAAGTGTACTGGAACAGCTCTTCCAGTACCGGTTTGGAGGAAATGGCGAGCTGGCCGGCCACAGCCTGGGCAATCTGTTCCTCGCAGCGCTGATTAAGGAATTCGGAAATCCGGAAAACGCGCTGGAAGCGGCCAGCAAGGTCCTGAAGATTCGCGGCAAGGTTATTCCATCTACCACGGAAGAAGTGCGTCTGGTAGGAAAGATGTCCGATGGCAGCGTGGTAGAGGGCGAATCAGAGATTGCCGCCTATCCGGCAGATATTGTCTCCCTCTCCACCATTCCTGAAAATCCTATTGCCGTAGGGGATGCGCTGGAAGCCATCAAACAGGCGGATATGATTATTCTGGGGCCGGGCAGTCTGTATACGTCCATTATGCCGAATCTGCTGGTGCCGGAACTGCTTCAGGCAATCCGGGAAAGCAGCGCGCCCTGCATTTATATCTGCAATGTAATGACCCAGCCGGGAGAAACCACCGGCTATACCGTAGGTGATCATCTGGAAGCGTTGAAAAAGGTGACCGGGGACGGGGTCATTGGCTATGTACTGGCCAATAAGCAGCCTGTCAGTGAAAAGATACGGGAACAATATGCCCGGGCAGGATCGTATCCGGTAAAGATAGATGAAGGTAAGGTGGAGAAGCTGGGGGCGTTTCTTATTACAGCTGATCTGCTGGGAGTGGAATCCGGGGCTGTCCATGACCAGAACATTCTGGCAGGAAAGCTTATGGCTATTCAGAATCTGCTCCACGCGTCTATAAGCAGCGATAGCCTTAAGGCCTATCTGAAAGGAATCAGAGAATAATGTCATTTACCGAAGATGTGAAGAATGAACTGGCGCGAAAACACAGAGAAAGTCCGAAAGAAAGGGCAGCGGAACTGCTGGCCCTTCTGCGGATGAGCGGTTCTGTAATAACCGGTGCCGGTGGCAAATGGGGAATGGAGTTCTCCACGAGCAACAGTGCGGTGGCCAGAAGGGTGCTGATTTCGCTGAAGAAGGATTTCGGCCTGGCTCCTGCGGTCATGGTACGGCAGGGAAGACGGCTCAGAAAGAAAAATGTGTACACGCTGACCGTATTACCATTTGAAGGGGGAAGTCATTTCCTTGAAAAGATGGATATCTGGTCCATGGGGAAGATTCATGATTGCGAAAAGCTGACAACGACCGAGGAAAAACAGGCTTATCTGGCCGGTGCCTTTTTAGGCGGTGGAACAGTGAGCCGTCCGCAAAGTGACTATCATCTGGAGATGGTGACCAGGTCGTCGGTATTTGCAGAAGAAATATGCAAAGTCATGCGGGTGCTCTCTCTGCATCCTAAAATGACGGACAGAAAAAATGACTATATTGTATATATAAAAGATGGCGATGAGGTGAGTGCCTTTCTGCAGATTACCGGAGCGTCCCAGTGCTATCTCGAATTTGAGAATGTCCGTGTAATGAAAGATATGCGCAACCGGGTAAACCGCCAGGTAAACTGTGAAACAGCAAATCTGCAGAAATCCGTGGACGCGGCACTTCGCCAGCTCAGGCAGGTGCACCTGGTTATGAAGTATATGGACCTCTCGGCATTGCCCCCAAAAGTCAGAGAGGCAGCAGAAAAAAGGCTGGAAAATCCTCATAAATCTCTGGGGGAACTGGCGGAACTGCTGGGGATAAGTAAGTCGGGACTGGCCCACAGATTTCAGAAAATTTCCGCACTGGCCCGTGAGTTCGAGGCCAGAGAAAAAGAAGAAAGAAAATAAGGAGACGGTTATTGTGCGCTGGAAAAGAAAAATAGGATTATGGATGGCCATGCTGGCCATCCCGGCTGCAGCTGGTGCCGCAGATCTTGTAAATCCGTTTACGGAGTCCTATCAGGAGATTCCGATGAAAACCACAGTGAAGGAAGGCACATTGCTGGTGTCTGATTCCCCGGAGTATCCAAATGCAGCGGGAATTCTGGCTAAAGGGACAATTAAGGGAAGAGGACGGATTTATTATTACAATGTTAATGCTTCTGGAGCGCCGGTCCGGTTGGTGATCTATGCGGATAACAAAAAGAATGCGGATATTCAGATAGAAAGAAATCTGACCGGGGATGGCAGCATGGATTATATTTCTACAGGAAGGACATTGTCCTACCGGGAAGCCACGGTGGAAGCTGCGCAGCCGGAAAAGATAAAAATAAAGGCTAAAAGCCACAGATACTGGCGGCAGCCAGCCCGGATCCGATTCCGGACCAGATGCTGGTAAGTGGTATACTGGAAGTTAATACGAAAAAGTCGGTTACCTTTGGCGTAGCCGTTTTGCCGGCAGATGCCAATACTGAGGAAGCGGAGGAAAAGGCACTGAAGGATCTGGAGGTCCTTCCGGCCGATTTCCACAATCGTCGTGGTGTATTTCCGATGGCCATAGAGAAGGAAAATGAAGCGCCCTGGGATGTGGCCGAGAGACCGGGGAGTATAGTTATTGGCGATGGAAAGATTGATTCCTACTATCCGGGTTATGATGAACTGGATAAGGTCAATCGTTCTAATGCAGGAAATTTTGGTATGGAGTATGATATCACTGTTCATACAAAGGGAACAGGACAATACCGACTTCTCTTCAATCCCCTGGGAGGGATTTATGAAGGTACATTCACCGTATGGGAAAAGGTTATTCCTTCCGTATATAATGTAGAAGGACATAATGGATATTTTGGAAACAAAACCATATATGATGTATGGAATATGGGAGTATGGAATGCAGGCAATGATTTGCATATCCATTTCACAGTAGCAGGAGCTACGTATCTCCCGTTCCGTTTTCTGCTGATTCCTGTAAATGGAGACCAGAAGGCTTTCCCTGCAGAAGATAAAGTATAGAAGTTCCAAGGAGGAAAGGATGAAATTCATTCAGTATAAGATTGGGGACATTGTGCAAATGAAGAAAAAACATCCCTGTGGTTCTCAGGAGTGGGAAGTTATGCAGCTGGGGGCGGATATGCGTGTAAAGTGCTGTGGATGCGGCCGCATGGTCCTCATTGCCAGGCCTAAATTCATAAAGGGGACAAAAAAGATTCTTAACCGGGATATGAATGAAAAGCTGGAACTGGAAAAACGTAGCGAAGAATCCACCATGGGCTGAAAAATGGTAATGACTGGTAAGTGAGAAAGAAGTATTGAGAAATCAATGCTTCTTTTTTTTGAGGATGTATAAAAGAAAAAATAGAAAAGGATGGGGATGAGGGAAATTATCTTTCAGATAAGAGGAGGGAAAAGCCAGGCAGAATGGGGTTTTTCAGAAAATCAGGGAAAATGTAAATTATTTTTTCTAATATGTATAGACAACGTAAGTTTATGGTGCTATAATCTATAAACGTGATAGGAACGGCCAACACGGCCTGAAAGATGAAAGAAAAGAGCACTTGACAATATAAATTGTCTGATGTAAAATGTATTTCGTCACTTATCTGCTGGCGTAGCTCAGTTGGTAGAGCAGCTGATTTGTAATCAGCAGGTCGTAGGTTCAAGTCCTATTGCCAGCTCCAATTATGGATGGATGCCCGAGTGGTTAAAGGGAGCAGACTGTAAATCTGCCGGCTCACGCCTACATAGGTTCGAATCCTATTCCATCCACCATTTTTTTCGCGGGGTGGAGCAGTTGGTAGCTCGTCGGGCTCATAACCCGAAGGTCGTAGGTTCAAGTCCTACCCCCGCAACCATGTTTTTTATACGAATATTCGTTTAAATATATTTGCTGATATAGCTCAGTCGGTAGAGCGTATCCTTGGTAAGGATAAGGTCACCAGTTCAATCCTGGTTATCAGCTCCATTGGCGGTATAGCTCAGCTGGCTAGAGCAAGCGGTTCATACCCGCTGTGTCCGGAGTTCAAATCTCTGTACCGCCACCAACACAAAATCTTGACCCGAAAGGGTCTTTTTTTTATGTTTTTTCATGTATCATTCTTGAGAAACCACATATAAGAATGTATAATGAATACAGCAAATTTTTTTCATATGGAGGAATTGAAAATGGCAAAAGCACATTATGAAAGAACTAAGCCGCATGTTAACATTGGTACAATTGGCCACGTTGACCACGGCAAGACAACTCTGACTGCAGCAATTACTAAGGTACTGGCTGAAGAAGGTAAGGCAAACTTCCAGGACTATGCATCCATTGATAAGGCACCGGAAGAAAGAGCCCGTGGTATTACCATTAATACTTCTACTATCGAATATGAAACCGAAACCCGCCACTACGCACACGTAGACTGCCCAGGGCACGCTGACTATGTTAAGAACATGATCACCGGCGCAGCTCAGATGGACGGCGCTATCCTGGTTGTATCCGCAGCTGACGGCCCGATGCCGCAGACCCGCGAACACATCCTTCTTGCTAAGCAGGTAGGCGTTCCGGCAATCGTAGTATTCCTGAACAAGGCTGACCAGGTTGATGATCCGGAACTGATTGAACTGGTAGAAATGGAAGTCAGAGACCTCCTGTCCGAATACGGCTATCCAGGCGATGAAGTACCGATTATCGTTGGTTCCGCACTTGGCGCTCTCAATGGCGATCCGAAGTATGAACAGTCCATCCGCGACCTTATGAAGGCTGTTGATGAATACATTCCAACTCCGGAACGTGATACCGATAAGCCATTCCTGATGCCAGTGGAAGACGTATTCACCATTACCGGCCGTGGTACCGTAGCAACTGGCCGAGTAGAACGTGGTACTCTGAAGGTAGGCGACGCAGCTGAAATCGTTGGTCTCCAGGATAAGCCAACTGAAACTGTTGTAACCGGCGTTGAAATGTTCAGAAAGACTCTGGACCAGGCACTGGCTGGTGACTCCATCGGCGCTCTGCTCCGTGGTATTGACCGCGATGATATCGAACGTGGTCAGGTTCTGGCTAAGCCGGGCACTGTTCACCCACACACTGAATTCACCGCTCAGGTATATGTTCTGACCAAGGAAGAAGGCGGCCGTCATACTCCGTTCTTCAACGGCTATCGCCCGCAGTTCTTCTTCAGAACCACTGACGTAACCGGCAACATCCAGCTGCCGGAAGGCACCGAAATGTGCATGCCAGGCGATAATGTAGAAATGGACGTTAAGCTCATTACTCCAATCGCTATGGAAGAAGGTCAGCGCTTCGCAATTCGTGAAGGCGGCCACACTGTAGGTGCAGGCGTTGTAGCTAAGATTGTTAAGTAATTAACAGTAAATAACGCGCTATAAAAAGATGAGGATTCATTCCTCATCTTTTTTGTGCCCGCATGAGAACGCTCATCGGAATCGAGTCGAAAGAAAATAAAAAGTTAAAAATGTACTCTTGACATCGTATGGCATAAGGAGTATTATACATTCAACAATTTTTATACGTCTATGATAAACCTGTGACGCGGAAGTAAAAACGATGTCGTGCATGCACAGAGAGCCGGAGGGGATGAGAACCGGTCAACGCAGCTCGTTAAATGGACCGCTGAGGGCAGGGTGAAAGGCTGAGGCTGAGTATCCCCTGACGTGAAGGCATACGTAAGTTGCCGGGAATATGTTGGTATTCCGTCGAGAGCAGAGAGGTTTACTCTCTGAATTTAAGGTGGCACCGCGGATAAAATCCGTCCTTGATAAATCACATTTATCATGGACGGATTTTTTGTATTCAGGAGGACATCTATATGATGACATTGCAGGAAATCCTTACCTACCGGGGAGCCTATAAAGTAGTTCCAGTGGCCGATGAAATGTACGCAGATGTGCGGACACCGATGGAAGTGTTTCGAATCGTGAGAAATATCAGTTCTCACTGCTATATTCTTGAAAGTATGGAAGACAGCCACAATCGGGGACGTTACACCTTTATCGGATACGACCCGCAGCTGGGGATAAGCTGCCGGGATGGACAGGTGCGGATTCGTACGGGGACAACGGTGAGCATAAAGACAACCCGTCCGCAGGATCTCATTCAGCAGATTCTGGAAGAAAACAAGGCACCACGTATTGAGGGGATGCCGCCATTTACCGGCGGACTGACAGGATATTTCTCGTATGAATTTATCACGTACGCGGAACCGTCGCTGCATCTTTCGGCGGAAGATGATGAAGGTATTTCCGATCTGGATCTCATGCTTTTTGATAAGGTCATTGTGTTTGATAACCTGAAGCAGAAAATTCAGCTGATTGTCAATGTAAGACTGGATGACGCGGAAGAAAATTATAACCGGGCATGTCTGGAAATACGCAGGATGAAGACATTGATTAAGGACGGAAATCCGGCACCGGAAAATCCGCTGATTCTTCAGAGCGAGTTTACCCCGCTATTCTCCCGGGAAGCCTATTGCCGCATGGTGGAAAAGGGAAAGCAGTATATCCATGAAGGGGATATTTTCCAGGTGGTCTTATCCAACCGGCTGGAAGCTAAGGCGAAAGGAAGCCTGCTTGACACATATCGGGTGCTTCGCACATTGAATCCTTCGCCTTATATGTTTTTCTTCAGCGGGAGTGATGTGGAAATTGCCGGCGCTTCACCGGAAACCCTGACCAAATTACAGAATGGGAAATTATATACGTTTCCACTGGCTGGCTCCAGGCCTCGCGGCAGTACGGCAGAAGAGGATGCCAGACTTTGTGAGGAGCTTAGAAACAATGAGAAGGAGCTGGCAGAACATAATATGCTGGTCGACCTGGGAAGAAACGATCTGGGTAAAGTTAGCCGGTTCGGAACCGTATGCGTGGAAAGATATCTGGATATTCATAAGTATTCCCACATCATGCATCTGGGCTCTACAGTGAGCGGTGAAATACAGGAAGGCAAGACCGCGCTGGATGTTATTTCCGCGGTGCTTCCGGCAGGGACCCTGTCCGGAGCTCCTAAAATCAGAGCCTGCCAGATTATTGATGAACTGGAAGGACGTCGGCGTGGAATCTACGGCGGAGCCGTCGGATATATTGATTTCACCGGAAATATGGATATGTGCATAGGTATCCGCCTGGCTTATAAGAGAAATGATCATGTATATATCCGCGCGGGAGCGGGGATTGTGGCAGACAGTATTCCTGAAAATGAATACCAGGAATGTATCAATAAAGCCAAAGCGGTAGTTCTGGCCGTAAAAGAAAGCAATGGAGGTCTGGATGATGATAGTGCTCGTTGATAACTATGACAGTTTTTCCTATAACCTCTACCAGATGCTGGGAGAGATGGACAGACATATCGCAGTCGTAAGAAATGATGAAAAGACAGTCAGTGAAATTGAAGCTATGCATCCTGATTACCTGGTAATTTCCCCGGGGCCGGGCAGACCGGCGGACGCGGGAATCTGCGAAGAGGCTATTCTGCATTTTGCAGGGAAAGTCCCCATCCTCGGGGTATGCCTGGGGCATCAGGCCATATGTGAAGTGTTTGGCGGGGAAGTTACCTATGCGGATCACCTGATGCATGGAAAACAGTCCATAGTGCATCTGGACACCCGGTCCCCCATATTCGCGGGGATGGGGAAAACAACCAAAGTCGGGAGATACCATTCCCTGATAGCGAAAAGGGATAACCTGCCGGATTGCCTTCAGGTAATAGCGGAAACGGACCAGAAGGAAATTATGGCAGTAAGCCACAGGGACTATCCGATATATGGACTTCAGTTTCATCCGGAATCCATCCTTACACCGGATGGACGGCAGATGATGGAAAATTTTCTGAATATCAGAGAGGGAGGAAATAAAAATGATTAAGGAAGCAATTATCAAGCTGGTTAATAAAGGCGATCTTACCTATGACGAAGCAAAGCAGGTTATGCTGGAAATCATGAAAGGGGAAACCACGGCTACACAGAACGCGGCTTTCCTGGCTGCGCTGTCTACTAAGAGCACAAAGGCAGAAACCATTGATGAAATTTCTGGATGCGCTGAGGCTATGCGCTCGCTGGCAACTCCGGTACCGCATCCGGGAATGGAAGTAATGGAAATCGTAGGAACTGGCGGAGATGGAGCTCATTCTTTCAATATCTCCACCACATCAGCCTTTGTGGTGGCAGCAGCCGGCGTCAAAGTGGCCAAGCACGGAAACCGGGCAGCTTCTTCTCTCTGCGGTACAGCGGATTGTCTGGAAGCTTTGGGGATAAATATTAATCAGCCTCCGGAAAAAGCGCTGGAAATGCTGGAAAAGACCAATTTTTGTTTCCTGTTTGCTCAGAAGTATCATGCGGCCATGCGGTTTGTAGGGCCTATTCGCAAAGAGCTGGGGTTCCGTACAGTATTTAATATTCTGGGACCGCTCACCAATCCGGCAAAACCGGAATATTTCCTGCTGGGGGTCTATGATGAATATCTGGTAGAACCTCTGGCTAAGGTATTGGCATCTCTTGGTGTAAAGAGAGCCGCTGTAGTTTACGGACAGGCGCGACTGGATGAAATTTCCCCTGTCGGTTCGACCACCATCTGTGAACTCAGAGATGGTTATTACCGTACAACAGTAATCCGGCCGGAAGACTTTGGAATGACGTCGGGGAACAAGGAGGAACTGGTTGGCGGTGTGCCGGAATTGAATGCGCAGATCACCCGGGATATCTTGTCCGGAAAGACTAAGGGAACCAGAAGAAATGCTGTACTGCTTAATGCAGGGACCGCATTGTTTACTGCCGGCAGAGCAGAGACTATTGCGGACGGAATTCAGCTGGCGGCTCGAATGATTGACAGTGGAAAAGCTATGGAAACGCTGGAAAAGTGCATAGCAGTAAGTAATCAGTGAAAGGACTACCTATGATACTTGATGATCTGGTAAAGGCGGCTGAAGAAGCGCTTAAAGGGGATAAGGCGGCGATTTCCCCTGAACAGATGGAAGCTCTGGCGGAGACCTCTCCATATAAACCGGACTTTCCTTTTGAAAAGGCTCTGTCGAAAGATGGTATTTCCTTCATCTGTGAAGTGAAGAGAGCATCTCCCTCTAAGGGGATGATTTCTCCTTCCTTTCCTTATCTGGATATTGCCAGAGAGTACGAACGGATAGGGGCATCTGCCATTTCTTGCCTCACAGAGAGGAAATATTTCCTTGGGAAACCGGAATATCTTCGGGATATAGCCAGTATAGTATCCATTCCGGTACTGAGAAAAGATTTTATTATTGACGAATATCAGATTTATGAGGCCCGTGCGCTGGGAGCTTCCGCTATTCTTCTCATCTGCGCCATCCTTACGGATGAAAAGATGAAGCGTTTTATGACACTGGCCGATTCTCTCGGGCTGTCTGTGCTTACCGAAGTGCATGATGAGGAGGAAGTCAGACGGGCGCTGGCCGCGGGAGCCCGGATTATTGGGATCAATAACCGGAATCTGAAAGATTTTACGGTCTCCCTCTCCAACGCGGTCAGATTGAGTTCCCTGATTCCGGAGGATGTCCTCTTTGTGGCGGAAAGCGGAATCAGAACGCGGAAGGATATTGAAACGCTGGAGCAATGTGGAGCTGATGCGGTACTTATCGGCGAGACATTTATGAGGGCGCCGGACAAGGAAAAGATGTTTGATACCCTGAGGGACGGTACAAGATGATGAAAGTAAAGTTCTGCGGGCTTAAGCGGCCATGTGATGTACTTTGGGCGAACCGCCTTCAGCCAGATTATGTCGGGTTTGTCTTTGCGGGACGTAAACGGCGTATATCCGACCTGCAGGCACGGAAACTGAGGAAGCTTCTGGACAGGAAGATTCCAGCGGTTGGGGTGTTTGTCAATGCACCGACAGAGCACATCATCCGCCTGGTGCAGAAGGACATCATTCAGGCAGTACAGCTCCATGGGCAGGAAGGCGAAGCGGATATACGGCGTATCCGGCAGGCCGTAATCTGTCCAATCATTCAGGCGTTCTCGCTTAACGGGGATGAAGATGTGGCCCGAGCAGAGAAAAGCGGGGCGGATTACATTCTCCTGGAGGCTGCCGGGGGCGGCAGTGGAGAACGCTTTAACTGGAAATGGCTGTGTCAGATAAGGCGGCCGTTTTTCCTGGCCGGGGGGCTGACAGCTGAATGTATAGAAGAAGCCAGCCGGTATCATCCGTTTGCTCTGGATGTGAGCAGCGGTATTGAGACAGATGGTTTTAAAGATAAGAAAAAGATGGAGAAGTTCATCAGAGAAGCAAGACGTATTTAAGGAGGAAAGACCTATGACAGAAGGAAGATTTGGTCCGTTTGGAGGACAGTATATTCCTGAAACATTGATGAATGAAATTCATCGACTGGAAAAAGCTTACAATTTCTATAAACACGATGCGGATTTTCAGGCAGAACTGAAGGACCTGCTGGATAATTATGCCAACCGTCCATCCCTTCTCTACTACGCGAAGAAGATGACAGAGGATCTGGGCGGAGCCAAAATCTATCTGAAGAGAGAAGATCTCAATCATACCGGAGCACATAAGATTAATAATGCGCTGGGACAGTGCCTGCTGGCTAAGAAAATGGGTAAGACCCGCGTCATCGCGGAAACTGGCGCGGGACAGCATGGGGTGGCTACTGCCACGGCAGCGGCGTTCCTGGGACTGGAATGTGAAGTATTCATGGGAGAGGAAGATACTAAGAGACAGGCATTGAACGTATACCGCATGGAACTGCTTGGCGCTAAGGTACACGCCGTGACTTCTGGCTCCCGGGTGCTGAAGGACGCGGTTAATGAAGCTATGCGTGAATGGGTAAGCCGTGTGGATGACACACATTATGTCATTGGCTCTACTATGGGACCACATCCATTCCCGATGATGGTCAGAGATTTTCAGGCGGTAATAAGCAAGGAAGCCCGCCAGCAGATTCTGGAAAAGGAAGGCCGGCTGCCTTCTGCCGTACTGGCCTGTGTAGGCGGCGGAAGCAATGCCATGGGCATGTTCTATCATTTTATTCCGGACAAGGACGTGAAGCTGATTGGATGCGAAGCGGCCGGAAAAGGTATAGATACTCCTTATCACGCGGCAACCATTGCTAAAGGGCGCATGGGGATATTCCACGGTATGAAATCTCTGTTCTGCCAGAATGATCAGGGCCAGATTGATGCCGTATACTCCATTTCTGCAGGGCTGGATTATCCGGGAATCGGCCCGGAACATGCGTATCTGCATGAATCCGGAAGAGCGCAGTATGTTCCGGTTAAGGATGATGAAGCGGTAGAAGCTTTTGAATACCTGGCCCGGACCGAAGGAATTATCTGTGCCATCGAAAGTGCGCATGCGGTTTATCATGCGATGCAGATTGCGCCGACTATGAGCCGGGATGATATTATTCTCATCTGCCTGTCTGGACGCGGAGATAAGGATGTGGCAGCTATTGCCCGCTATAAGGGGAGGGATTTACATGAGTAAGATTGGAAATGCATTTAAGAATGGAAAAGCCTTTATCGGATTCCTTACTGCAGGAGATCCGTCACTGGAAGATACTCTGCGCTTTATGAAAGCTATGGAAAGGGGCGGTGCCGACCTGATTGAACTGGGGATTCCTTTCTCTGATCCTATTGCTGAAGGTATAGTTATTCAGGAAGCTGATTTGCGGGCTCTGGAGCATAACACCTCGGTAGATGACGCTTTCCATGTGGTGGAAGAATTCAGAAAAGAATCCGATCTGCCGGTTGTATTTATGGGCTATGTAAATCCTATATTCAATTACGGATATGACCGCTTTTTCCACAAGTGTGCAGATATTGGTGTGGATGGAGTCATTGTGCCGGATGTACCATTTGAAGAACGTAATGAATTTGCGGATGTGGCCAGAACCTATGGAATCGATATTATTTCCATGATTGCGCCCACATCCCATGACCGAATTAAACAGATTGCCCGTGTTGGGGAAGGATTCCTTTATATTATTTCTTCTCTGGGAGTTACCGGTACACGAAGCGAAATCACAACCGATATCCGGGAAATCACCAGCCTGGCTCATGAGGTGACCGATGTTCCCTGCGCAGTAGGGTTTGGTATCAATACGCCGGAACAGGCGGAAGAAATGGCGGCTCAGGCCGATGGTATCATCGTGGGAAGTGCCATTGTGAAGATTATTGCCAGATATGGAAGTGAGGCAGCGGAACCTGTGTATGAATATGTAAAGACGATGAAACAGGCCGCCGCCAGAGCTGGGAAATAATACATCACACGTAAATGTGCATACTGGAAATGAAACATTGAACCAGTATGGAAAGGAAACAGGGACTCCGGAGAGGATAAGCTTTCCGGAATCCCTGTTCCCGCCTTTCTGTATATGTATATATGGTTAATACAATAATATAAATACAGGGAATGGCAGGGAGGAAGCCCCAGCAGATACAGTAAAGACAGAAAATATATGAAAAAAGTGAAAAAAGAGCATTTTACAGCTTGCTTAGTAGAGTTTCTTATGTTAGAATGATTCTGCTGGGAAAAACCCGGCTTTTTTAAATGAAAAATCCAATTGACTCGCAATCATGCGTATGATATACTTACTAGGCATGTTGTAATAGGATTGACCGGAAAGATTCAAGTGAGGTGTAAACAATGCGTGATGGAATTACTCTTGCTTGCACAGAATGCAAGCGCCGCAATTATCGCACAAACAAGAACAAGAAGAATAATGCGGAACGTATCGAAATGATGAAGTATTGCAAATGGTGCAAGAAGCACACCCTGCACAAGGAAACCAAGTAATATATCTGTTTAGTGAACTGGGGTGTAAGCATGGCGAAACGTCGAGTATCATCTGTAGAAGAAAAAAGTAATGCATGGACCCGATTCTTCCGTGAAACAAAAATGGAAATGAAAAAGGTCATCTGGCCGACGAAGAGACAGTTAACGCAGTATACGATAGCCGTTGTCTCGTCCGTAGTACTTGTTTCCTTCCTGATCGTTATCGTTGATTTCGTGTTTATGCAGCTCTCCAAGCTGTTGGTAGGAACCATTGGCTAAGGGAGGAGGATAGCATGACTGAGATTAAAAATGACGAACTGAATACGGTAGATGAACAGAAGGCAGAAAGCCCGAAAAAGGATATCCGCTGGTATGTGATTCATACCTATTCCGGATATGAAAACAAGGTATTGGATACTCTGACCCGTAAGGTTCATTCCATGGGAATGGAAGATACCATTAAGGAAATTCTGCTCCCAATGCATGATGAAGAAGAAGTAAAGGATGGGGAAAAGAAAGTGGTTTCCCGCAAGATTTTCCCGGGATACCTTCTGATTCATATGGAAGTAAATGATCACAGCTGGTACGTTGTCAGAAATACGCCAGGCGTTACCGGTTTTGTTGGTACAACCACCAAGCCGATTCCGCTTACAGATGAAGAAGCTCAGCGTATTCTCAACGCTAACCAGAAAAAGGTGGCTGTACATACCCGCGTCAAGGTGGGAGACAAGATCCGTATTACCCAGGGGGCATTTGCGGATAATGTGGCTACCGTTACAGAAGTAGCTGAAGACCGCAAGAGTATTCATGCAGAAATCAGCGCTTTTGGCAATACAAGTACTATTGAATTAGAAGCAGGGTTCTTTGAACCACTGAACTAATTATACATTCAGGCGTCAGCCTGATGCGGGCAGGCCTTGTACTTGACCTGTCCGCTGTGGGAGGGCCCGTTACAGCCCGTAACAACCACATTCCCAATAAGGAGAAGGAGGTGTAACATACAAAATGGCAAAGAAAATTTCTAAGGTAGTTAAACTGCAGGTAGCTGCAGGCAAAGCCACTCCAGCACCGCCAGTAGGTCCAGCACTGGGCCAGGCAGGTGTCAACATTATGGCTTTCGTTAAGGATTTCAATGACCGTACTGCAAAGCAGATGGGCCTGATTATTCCTGTTGAAATTACCGTATTTGAAGATAGAAGCTTCACATTCATCTGCAAGACTCCGCCAGCAGCAGTACTGCTGAAGAAGGCTGCAGGGATTGAAACAGCTTCTGGTGAACCGAACAAGACCAAGGTCGGCAAGGTCACCAAGGCACAGGTTAAGGAAATCGCTGAAACCAAGATGCCTGACCTGAACGCTAATACCGTTGAAGCAGCAATGCGCATGGTAGAAGGCACAGCTCGCAGCATGGGTATCGAAGTTGTAGACTAAGACTGAATCATTCGTGGCAGGGGAAACCCGTTGACCACAAAGGAGAAAATAATGGCAAAACTGACAAAGAAACAGAAGGCAGTAGCAGCCATCGTTGACAGTCATAAGCTCTATGACCTCGACGAAGCTGTAAGCCTGCTCAAGAAGGCAGCAACTGCGAAGTTCGACGAATCTGTTGAACTCTCTTTCCACTTAAATGTTAATCCGAAGTTCGCTGATCAGCAGATCCGTGGCGCAACTGTTCTTCCATTTGGTACCGGCAAGTCCAAGAAGGTTCTTGTATTTGCAAAGGATCATCAGGAAGAAGAAGCTAAGGCTGCAGGCGCTGACTATGTAGGCGGCAAGGAATACGCAGATAAGATTATGCAGGGTTGGCTCGACTTTGATGTAGTTGTAGCTACCCCGAATATGATGGCTGTTGTTGGTCGTCTCGGCCGTATTCTCGGACCGAAGGGTTTGATGCCAAATCCGAAGGTTGGAACCGTAACCATGGACGTAACCAAGGCTATCAATGAAATCAAGGCCGGCAAGGTTGAATACCGCGCCGACAAGGCTGGCAATGTACAGGCTCTCGTAGGCAAGGCTTCCTTTGATGAAGAAAAGCTGAAGGGAAATATCCGTGCATTGTTCGATCAGATCGTGAAAGCTCGCCCGGCATCCGTTAAGGGTGTATACATGAAGAGCGCTACTATTTGCTCTACCATGGGACCAGGCGTTCACCTCGACCTGACCAAGATTGCAGCTCCAAAGGCTGAATAATTTTTGTTTATTTACGCTTAGCTTAAGACCGGCGGTATGTTATAATGGGCATTAAGCCCGCCTCCCGAGGCTGAGTACTGACTAATACAGCAGTACCACAACCTCGCCGGACGTGCGAGGTTGTTTTAGCTAACGTGATAAATATATATCTTACAAGCAGAGGAGGTGTACTATGAGCGATTACAAACTTAAGATCCGCCCTGAAAAGGCGGCAGTAGTTGAAGAAATGAAGGAAAAACTGTCCAGCAAAGGCGTTGCCCTCGTAAGCTTCAACAAACTGACAGTAAAGGACGCTACCCAGCTTCGTCGTATCTTCAGAGCACACGGTGTAGAATATAAGGTTATCAAGAATACCCTTACCCGCATCGCTGCAGACGAACTTGGTTATAACGGACTTGATGATCTTCTGACAGGTGCTAACGGTCTTGCTGTAAGCAAGGACGATCCAGTTGCTCCGGCAGCAGCACTGAAGGAATTCATGAAGAAAAACAAGACCGAAAGCATTACCATTAAAGCAGGCCTGCTTGATGGCAAGCTTATCGGCCTGGAAGAAATGAAGGCCCTCGCAGACCTTCCGTCCAGAGAACAGCTCCTGGCTATGGTTGCTTCTGCACTGCAGGCACCAATTACCGGACTGGCTCGTGCCCTCAACGGCAACATTCAGAATCTGGCATATGCTCTCGAAGCTGTGCGTAAACAGAAAGAAACCGCGTAATTTAAACGCAACTTATTTATTTGGAGGAATCTAAAAAATGACAAACGAAGAAATTCTTGAAGCCATTAGCAGCATGTCCGTTCTCGAACTGAGCGAACTCGTAAAAGCAATTGAAGACAAATTCGGCGTATCCGCAGCAGCACCAGTAGCAGTTGCAGCAGCAGCAGCTCCGGCAGCAGCAGCAGCTGAAGAAAAGACTGAATTCGACGTAATCCTCAAGGATGCTGGCGCAACCAAGATCAAGGTTATCAAGGCTGTTCGTGAACTGACCGGCCTCGGCCTGAAGGATGCTAAGGCTCTCGTTGACGGCGCTCCGAAGGAAGTTAAGACTGGCGTAGCTAAGGCTGATGCTGAAGCTATGAAGGCTAAGCTTGAAGAAGCTGGCGCAACTGTAGAACTCAAGTAATTTTAATTACTTCTATTACAGTAAATAAAAAGAGCTGGGATTATCCTGGCTCTTTTTTTATGCCCTTCCTGGCGGCCATATTTTCCGATGGCCCCTGTTAATTATAAATTATTTTTATCACTCTTTTCGGAGTTTACGATTTACGATATACTTATACCATAATTATCCTCAATCACCGATTTACAAATCCGGTGATTTTCAATGTGGAAGCGAGCAAAAACACATGGCCTGTAAATTTAATCCTTCGGATACGGAAAGAAAAGGCAGTTTCCTGTTTCGTACCATCCTGCTTATTTTTCTTCTGTTGTCCTTTCTCTGCGTATCGGATCTTGCCACGGCTGCCTACGGCAAAGGGGTTTCTGAATTTACACCTGTCCGCGTCGGAGTCATTCATTATCCGGATGATGTATATGTATCCGGAAAATATCTGTATAACTACGATACGGAATTTATGGGACGGGTCGCTCAGTTTGGCAAATGGGATCCCCGGTTTGTTTTTTATTCCAACCGTAAGGACCTGCTTAACGCGTTAAAAGAAGGAAAAATACAGATTGCCCTGGGCGTAGATAAAGCCTGGGGAAACGAAGAGCATCTGATCTTTTCCGATGGCCCATATTTTGTGGGGACGTCTCAGATTGTAGTGCCTGATACAGAGAAACGGCTGAATCCGTCTGATTTCCGAACAGTGGAAAAAATGCGGATTGGCATATCAGGGAATGAAGGGTATATTCATTTTATTAAGGAATGGGGCAAGAGATACAATCTGAATCTGCATCTTGTTTCCTTTCCTGATGACCGGACACTGCGGATTGCTGTGACGGAACATAAAGTGGATGCCGCTATTTTTGATAAGATGCCACGGAACGGATATCGAAGGATTGTTGTCAGTCTGCCGAAGATGCTGTATGCCGCCTTTCCTGCAAATGATTCGGTACTGGCGCAGCAGTTTAATTATGCTATGTCCATGACGGCCGGACATTATCCGTTGCTTCAGCTTCAGCTCTACGGAAAATACAATCAGCAAGAAGATCACGCCCTTTCACTGACCAGGGCGGAGAAGGCGTACCTTATGGCACATCGGGGGAAGCCTTTTATTGTTGCGGTTGTGCATGGGGATTATCCGTTTTATTATCGGGAATTAGGAATTGACTCCGGGATTATTCCTGAGTTTTACAGGGAAATAGAGATGGCGCTTCAGGGCCAGGTCCCCGGGGTTTCCTTTACCTGTAAAGAGTACCCTTCCGTAAGCGCAGCGGTAGCCGCTGTGCAGAAAGGCGAAGCGGATATCCTGGGGATGACCTCTATGGATGTGCTCCGTGCAGCAGCAGATAATATTCATCTGTCGACCCCGTTTATGACAGAAAACCTGGCCATGCTTTCACAGGATGAACCAACCGGAGAAAAAGATTTCCGGTATGATCGGAAGGTGCCGGTCATCGCGACAACGGAAGAAAATCGGACTTCCGGCTATACCTACGCAGGAACAAAGTATGTGATACGGACATATCCTAACTATGAAGAAGCCTACCAGGCGCTGATGAACCGCCAGGTGGATCATGTAGTGACGACCATGTCCCAGGCCACATGGCTTATGAACCAGCATCGAAATGGACGCTTTATTATGGACATCATTCCCAGTACGCAGAATATTTCCCTATGCGGCGGTGTAAGTGAAAGGAACTGGATTCTTGCAGATATCCTGTCTGAAACCGCAGACAGTACAGGGACAAATTTCCTTTCCATTGTTCAAGCAAACATAGCGCCGCAATCTGATTTCGCTACCTCTCTGCAGCGAATGTCACCTGAATCCATGCTCATCTGCGCGGCGCTGTTGCTAACCGGCGTATGTGGAAGCGCCTTCCTCATTATTCGCAACATCCGGGGTCAGGAAGTGCAGAAGCGAAATGAAATGCTTATCAATTCGCAGCGCCGTGTCATTTATGCCTATGAATATGATGGACTGACCGGTTTGCTTAACCGGGATACGGCGATGTCCAAGTTTGAAAAGCTGCTTGCGGATACGAAGTCTTATTCCGTGGTCATCATTAATCTGGATAATTTCCGCATTATCAATGAATCGTATGGCCATGAAATCGGGGATATCGTATTAAAGGTTATTTCCGGACGTATCTGGAATATCTGTCAGCAGGACGCGATGAGTCGCTTCGTTGCCAGATACAGCGGCGATGAATTCCTGATGATAGTGAAAAACAGAAAACTTACCGAAGATGATGCGCTTGTCCGTGAAGTGCTGGCGTCCTGTAATCAGCCGATTCCACTGAAGGAACTGATGCAGACAGAAACGATTCTGCCAGGGGATAAGATAGAATCTCTCGTTACCTATCTGGGCGTAGGGATTGCGGTATCGGATGGGAAGTCCTCTTTCCGGAGACTGGTGCAGAACGCGGTCGTAGCTATTAATACAGCGAAAAAGGCAGGTAGTAATTCCGCCTGTGTGTATGAAGAGGCTATGCAGGAAGATGTTCACCGGAACAACCGGATTCGCGATCTGCTTCTTGATGCGATGAAAAATGACGGGTTTTACATGCTGTATCAGCCGCAGATTGATATTCAGAAGGGAACAGTTTCCGGTACAGAAGCGCTGGTACGCCTGAAGAAGGAGCGGATTTCCCCTGGATTATTCATTCCGGTAGCGGAAAAAGAAGGATTTATCCGGAGGATTGGCCGGATTACCACCCGTCTGGTTATCGAACAGATTGTCCGATGGCGAGAAGCCGGCGAACCACTGTATCCGGTATCTATTAATTATTCCAGCAGTCAGCTGGGGGACGCGGGATATGTGGATTATCTGCTGCAGCTGATGGAGAAGAATCATATTCCTTCATCGCTGATTAAACTGGAATTTACGGAGAGCATGTTCTTCAAGAACAACCAGGTTACTCAGCGGCTGCTTAAGAAACTGCAGGATGCCAATATATCTCTCAGTCTGGATGATTTTGGTACCGGTTATTCGTCGCTGAAATATCTTACCTATATTCCGGTGGATTATCTGAAACTGGACAAGAGCATTATCGACTCCTACCTCACAGAAGAGGCGGAGGCAGAGGGAAAGGATCGATTTATCCGGGATATCATTTCTCTTGCCCATGACCTGGGAAAGAAAATTGTGGTAGAAGGGGTGGAAACTGCCTGGCAGGCTAAGCGGCTTAAGTCTTTCGGCTGCGATATCATTCAGGGATATTACTACTCCCGCCCGATATCACCGGAAGAGATAGCCACATTTATCGTCCGTACAGAGGATTAAATAAAAAATATTAATTCCACGGCGTTATTGAGCCGAAAATAACACGATTCTTTCTTGCTAATGGATGGAAAACATGATAAAATTACATGGTATGAATTAAACCGACGGGAGGTGAAAACATTGCCACAGATCAAAGCTAGTATCAAGAGTGTAAAGACCGACGCAGTTAAGAGAGCTGCTAACGCTGCAGTTAGATCCCAGATCCACACTGCAGTAAAGAAGGCAGTTGCTGCAGCAGCTACTGAAAACCAGGACGCTGCATTCCGCAATGCTGTAAGCGTAATCGATTCCGCCGCTGCAAAAGGTATTCTTCATAAGAACACTGCAGCTCGCAAGAAATCCCGTCTGAGCGCACGTGTACAGGCTGCTGCTAAAGCAGACAAGTAATTGTACAACATAATGAAAGCAAAGGTCCGTTGATCTTTGCTTTTTTTATTGCCTGTTTTTACAAGTGCCGTTTCTTTTTGTACAATATTAAGAAGATGAAGAGACAGGAGGAAGACTATGCGGGTAGGCATTGATCTGGCAAAGACAAAACGATGGGAAGCCCTGGTGAAGAAGCATCCACAGCGGGTCGGTACCATCTTTACAGAAGAGGAACTGGCTCATTGCAGGAAAAAGGGTCTGCATGCGTATGAGTCCATGGCGGCTCTCTGGGCAGTGCGTGAAGCCGTTGGCAAAGCGCTGGGCATTGGTTTTTTTCGCTCCGGATGGCAGGATGCCTATGTCAGCTGGTCAGAATATGGGGCTCCCATCCTTCACCTCAAAGGAAACTTTAAAAAGAGGGCTGATGAACTTGGGATAATCGATATGGCGGTATCCATTACCCACGAAGATGGGATGGCTGCCGCCGTGGTGATCATGACAGGAGGTACAAATGAAGCTGCTGAACAGAGATGAAGCGAGAAAATTGGATACTCTGGCAATGAATACCTATGGGCTGCCGGAAGCTGTCCTTATGGAAAACGCGGGAGCTTCTGTCGTTGCTCTTACTGAAGGGGATGTATCCTGGAAAGACGCCAGAGTGGTCATTCTCTGTGGGAGCGGAAACAATGGTGGCGACGGCTTTGTTACCGCCCGCTATGCGTCGCTGGCCGAAGCTGACGTAGTGGTTTTCCTCATGGGGGATGAGTCGCACATGAGTGATGCCTCCCGCATGTATTATCAGGTATGCGAGAAAATGGTGATTCCGGTCAGGAAAATAAAAAAAGCGGAAGAGGCGCAGCCTTTCCTCGATGACGCGGATATTATTGTGGACGCGCTGATTGGAACAGGACTCCGTCAGGGCGTTTCTGGGGAAAAGGCCGATCTTATTGACCGGGCTAATGCTAGCCGTGCGGTACGTATCGCCGTGGATATTCCCAGCGGTCTCATCTGTGACAGCGGACAGGCGGAAGGGGCGGTAATCCATGCGGATTATACGGTGACTATGGGGACATTGAAGCGGGCGCATATCCTTTATCCTGGAAATGAGTACTGCGGCAGCGTAAAAGTAAGCCCCATCGGCATTCCTGGGGGTGCTGCTGATGAATTTCCTGCGGAATGGGTAACGGCAGCTGATGTAAAACCGCTGATTCCGGTAAGAACAAGAATAAGCCATAAGGGATCCAATGGATATCTGGGAATCATCGCCGGATCTCAGGGAATGGCCGGAGCCGGACTCCTGGCAGCACAGGGGGCGCTGTATGCCGGTGCAGGAAAAATTAGTTTATTTACTCCGCAGAGTCCGGCTGAGGAGCTGACCGGACTGCTACCAGAGATTATGGTGAGACCGGCTTCCACCTATGGAGAATTCCGGGGAGAGGATGTGGAAGACGTCCTTTCCGGGACAGATGCCTGCGATGTGCTGGCTATTGGGCCGGGACTGGGGAGAAAGCAGGAAACTCAGGATTTTGTATGTCAGGTACTGGAAGAAAGTGAAGGCCCGATTATTGTGGATGCTGACGCCCTGTATGCTGTGGCGGCAAAGAAATTTCCTCTTCGGTCCTGCGGCGGACAGCTGATACTTACGCCTCATGTAGGCGAATTTGCCCGGCTGACTGGGAAAAGCGCGACGGAGATAGAACAGCACCGTATAGATATGGCGGCCAGCTATGCCAGAGAAAATCAGGTGATTCTCGTCCTCAAGGGAGCACCGACCGTTACGGCGGCACCTGACGGCCGGATTGCGGTAAACAGCACAGGCAATCCGGGAATGGCCAGTGGTGGTATGGGGGATACACTGACCGGCATCATTGCGGCCTTGTGCGGACAGGGCCTGGACGTATGGGAAAGCGCCGTTCTTGGCGTATATCTCCATGGTCTGGCTGGGGATATACAGGCAGAAAGACATACTGTGGGATTCACTGCATCAGATGTTGCGCGAACCGTTCCAACAGCCAGGGAGAGACTGCTGGGCGCGGATTAATTTCAGGGGAGTTAACCAATTATAAGGGGAAAATATGAGGGGACATAGGGTAAGAAAGGCAGCAGGATGTATTTTCGTTCTGCTTCTTTTTGTTTTTATTATCTGTTTAACCGGATGTCATTTCGGTCGGAATGATTCAAAGCTTTCCATCCATGTACTGGCTATTGGTCAGGGGGATGCCATATTACTGCAGCGGGAAGGGGAATTTGCGCTGATTGATACGGGGGACATAGAACACCGGGCGGTGTTAAAACAATATCTTAGTGACAGGGGTGTGCATACTTTGCGAGCCGTAATTATAACACATCCTCATGCCGATCATCTGGGAGGCATGTATATAGTATGTAAGGATTTCCGGGTACAGCAGGTTTATGATAATGGAGTGACTACTGGGGAAAACAGTTACCTGGAATATCAGAAAGAAATGCAACGTCACTGGATCCCAAGGCAGACTGTCCATGCCGGAGAAGACATAGATATACTTCCCGGGGTGATATTCCATGTGCTGAGCGATGCGAAGAGCGTGGAATCCACAGAAGGGAAAAGGAATCTGAACAACACATCCCTGGCAGGCCGTCTGGAATATGGTCGTTTTTCCATGTTCTTTACCGGCGACGCGGAGAAAGAAGAAGAACTGGCTATGCTGCAGCGGAAAGAACCTGTCCGCAGCACCCTGCTGAAAGTGGGCCACCATGGAAGCCGTACAAGTACCTGCGCGCAGTTTCTGCGGGCGGTACGTCCCAAGGCGGCCATCATTTCCGCAGGACCGGGCAATTCCTATCATCTGCCTCATGAGGTGACGATACATAAGCTGAAAAAAGCCGGGAGCCGCATCTTCCGGACAGACAGGGATGGCACGGTATGTATTATTACGGACGGAAATCGGGTCAATATAATAAGAGAAATACAATAACGCGGGAGGATATCGAGGTGTGGTCAACCATTTACAGTAATGGAAAAAACTGGATAAAAGGAAATGTGGAACTGTTTCTGGCATTTACAGGAATGATTGGAATACTCCTGGCAGCGGGGAATCAGGCGGTAATCTGGCCGGCCATCCAGTGGAATGTACTGGCCATACTGATGTGCCTCATGCTGATTCTGGGAGGATTGCGCCAGGCAGGCGGTATTCAATGGGTGTGCTATCATCTGCTCCGGCGCTGCCATTCCGTAAAGGCCGTATGCGCGTTTTTCATTTTTTCTTGCTTCATCAGTTCCATGGTGATTACCAATGACGCGTCCCTGCTGCTGTTTGTACCGGAAAGTATATGGTTGTTTCGTAAACTGAAGAAAGATGACTGGCTTCCATTTCTGGTGGTGCTGGAGACTATTGCGGCCAATATGGGGAGTACGCTGCTTCCTTCAGGAAATCCGCAGAACCTGTATCTTTACTTTATGTATGGAATGAAATTCTCTGATTTTCTGAAGATTACCGTCCCCATTACCGCGCTGTCCGGACTGCTGCTCCTGGGAATCCTGTGGGGACGGAGAAATGAAGCTATGGCGCTTCCACAGCAGAAGGCTCCGGCTGTCCGTGGCAGACCGGCGGCGCTGTTTACCTTCCTGCTGGGAGTTATCTTCCTGGTACTGCTTAAAACACTGGTATGGTGGGTTGCCGCCATGGTGGTTATCCCACTGGCGGTATTTTTAGATTACCGCCTGCTGAAACAGGTGGACTGGAAGCTTCTTCTCCTGTTTATCTGTCTCTTTGTATTTGCGGGCAATATGTCGCATATGCCCTGGGTCATTCGTCATCTTACGGGGAATCCTCTGCTGCAGGGCGTTTTCTGGAGCCAGATTATAAGCAACGTTCCGGCAGCGGTTCTTCTCTCCTCTGTAAATACGCAGGGGGAAATGCTGGTGGCCGGAACCGATATTGGCGGGCTGGGAACGCTTATTGCTTCCATGGCCAGCCTTATTTCCTACAGGGCATATAAACAATACGCGGGAAGGAATATAAGGGAATATCTGGTTATCTTTACCGCGTGGAACCTTTTATTTCTGGCAGTTTTGCTGCTGGAAGCCTGGCTGATTTTCTAAGCGGAACCAGAGGGAGTCCGGGAAAGTATAGGATGAAGAGTGCTGTTCTTTCCCATGTTCCGGGTTGATAGACTTTTAAGTTCAGAGGATTTTCTCCTCGTCCCTCATCTGACGCATTATAAAACACCGTATATCCGGAAATGGGTATACGGTGTTTTATAATGCGTCAGTTCTTATTCATTATCATCATGGCTGATAGTGGTATCAATGGCATTGGCCGGATTCTGCGCGGTGCGGACAATTTCAGAACGAATCTTTTCGATTTCTGCGGAATCGCTGTCGGAAACTTTCTTTAATACCACTGGAGTGCCATCGGCATTGGTAAGAGAAGTTTCAATGGTATGATTCATGCGGTTGAAGGAAAAGGATACCGGGGAAGAGCCATCTGCTGGCGTGATAGTCAGACGTCCGCCATCACGTACTGCGGTACCAGACAGATCACCTGTCAGTTCCCGTGCTCCACGCTGTACCTTCTGATCCACAATAATAGAGTCACCGTTGGAAGTAAAGGTAAAGGTTTCCAGAATCTTAATATTGTCACCTGACCAGTTCAGTCCTGCATCCTGGACACCCCACCAGGTGCCTTCCCAGGAGCTGGTAAAAAATGAGGTGGCTGCAAAATAGCCACCTGCGATGGCTGCCGCAAGGGCGATAATCAGGACAAGTATTTTCTTCATGGCATAATCCTTTATAAAAATGACAGGTTTACAGTAAATGAATTCTTTAACGACATCACGTTTTATTATTATAACCCAGAAAAATGGTAAGAGTAAAGGCGGGAGAAAATAGAGAAAAACAGGGCCTGTATAAGAAATAAGCAGAGAGTATGAAAAAATAATAAAACAAAATAATTGATTTCGTTTTACTTTGTATAAAAATCCTTAAAAAAGGCCTTAAAAGACGATTACGTGAGTTTTTACCCTTTTTATGGTATAATAAAAGAGTAAATTATTAAGTAGTTGGGGCTGTGAAACTTCGGCCGGTTGGCCGGATTTTTTTATGGCCTGAAAAGGAGTAACAATGGACTGGGAAGAAGGAAAAATCATCTCTGCACCTCTGGAAGAGCAGATGAAAACGTCCTACATTGACTATGCCATGTCAGTTATTGTAGCCCGTGCACTTCCGGATGTGCGAGATGGTCTCAAGCCGGTACACAGACGAATCCTTTATGCGATGCAGGAAGCGGGTATGCTTCCGGGCAAACCATATAAGAAGTCGGCTCGTATTGTCGGCGATGTTCTTGGTAAGTATCATCCGCATGGTGATACCGCCGTATATGAATCCGCAGTACGTATGGCACAGGATTTTTCTACCCGCTATCTGCTGGTAGATGGGCATGGTAACTTTGGCTCCATTGACGGAGACTCTCCGGCCGCAATGCGTTATACCGAAATGCGTATGACCAAACTGGCTGTGGAAATGCTCCGGGATCTGGACAAGGATACCGTTGATTTTATGCCAAACTATGATGGTTCCCTGCAGGAACCGGTAGTACTGCCATCCCGTATCCCGAATCTTCTTGTTAATGGTTCCTATGGGATTGCCGTCGGCATGGCAACCAATATTCCGCCGCACAATCTGGGGGAAGTAGTAGATGGCCTGTGCATGATGATTGATAATCCGGATGTCACCATTGATCAGCTGATGACTAAGATTAAGGGACCGGATTTCCCAACAGGGGGCCTGATTCAGGGCCGGGACGGGATTGTCAAAGCATACACTAAGGGACGCGGGGGAATTGTGGTACGTGCCAAAACCCATATTGAAGAGATGTCCCATGGCAAACACCGTATTGTAGTAACAGAAATCCCATATCAGGTAAACAAGGCCAGAGTCATTGAAAGTATTGCCGATCTGTCCCGCCAGAAGATACTGGATGGAATTACCGGACTTCGCGATGAATCCGACCGTACCGGTATGCGTATTTCCATTGAACTGCGTTCTGACGTTAATCCGCAGATTATGCTGAACAACCTGTTTAAGCATACCCAGCTGCAGACCACATTTGGAGCCATTATGCTGGCTCTGGTGGATGGACATCCACGGGAACTGAACCTGAAGGAAATCCTGTATTACTACCTGAAACATCAGGAAGAAGTAGTAACCCGGAGAAGCCAGTTTGAATTGAACAAGGCTAAGGCCAAGGCTCATATCCTGGAAGGCCTCCTGATTGCGCTGGACAACATTGATGCGGTAATCAGAACCATCCGTGAATCCAAGACCGATGCTATCGCCAAGGTAGCATTGATGGATAATTTCAAGCTTTCCGAAAAGCAGGCTATTGCCATTCTGGATATGCGTCTTCGTCGTCTTACCGGACTGGAACGGGAAAAGATTGAAGAAGAATATAAAGAAATTCAGGAACGTATTGCCTACCTGGAAGATCTGCTCTCCAGCCATGACAAGATTATGGGCGTAGTAAAAGAAGAACTGCTGGAAGAAAAGAAGAAATTCGGCGATGCCCGCCGCAGTCAGATCGTAAGGGCAGCGGATGATTTTGATGTAACTGACCTGGTACCGGATGAACCGATGGTTATCATTATGACCAGACAGAATTACATCAAGCGTATGTCTGTTGATACCTGGCACGCACAGGCCAGAGGAGGCAAGGGCGTTATCGGTATCAAGACCAAAGAAGGGGACTACGTATGGAAGGTGCTTAACACCTCTACCCATCACAAGGTTCTGTTCTTTACCAATACAGGCAGGGTATACATGCGAAGCGCTATGGATATTCCGGAATCCAGCAACCGTAATTCCAAGGGCAGTGCGTTGATTAACTTCATTCCGTCACTGACACCGGGAGAAAAGGTTACGGAGCTGTATGATATTGATGACAGCGAAGTGGATATCGCTAAGTATCTGTTCATGGTCACCAAGTTTGGCTATGTAAAGAAGACCTCTGTGGATGAATACAGAAATATCCGCCAGAATGGTCTGATTGCCATTAAACTGCGTGAAAATGACTCCCTGGTAACCGTGCTTCATGTATCGGGCGGCGAAAAGATATTCCTGGCGACCAAGAAGGGCATGGGTATCTGCTTCCCTGAAGAAGAGGTTCGCGCTATGGGACGGGCAACCGGTGGTGTACGCGGCATAGACCTTGGTCGTGATGATGAAGTGATTGGCGCAGTTATCGCGGAACCGGACCGTGACATTATCACCATTTCCTCGGATGGACAGGCTAAGAGAAACCCGGTATCTTCCTATCGCGCTCAGAGCCGTAATGGCAAGGGCACCCGTAATTTCAAACGGGGATATGAAGTAGTAGCTGTCATCACCGCTGTAGATGATGATGACCTGGTGGGGGTATCCGAAAAGGGCGTAACCATCAAGGTAAGGGTAGCTGATATTTCCACGAAGAAGTCCAGAGGCTCCCAGGGCGTAAGCATTCAGAACCTGGAAGAAGGCGACCGTGTAGCATCCATCGACGTCATCCCGAAGGATGACGAAGAATAAGGAAACCGCGGAATCGCAAGAATTTCCGTGTAAACAAAAAGGCATTAATCCATAAAATCTGTGGATTAATGCCTTTTTTGCCATGTAAATGAAAAAAACAGCTAAAAAAATATAAAAATTTTTTATGCAGAATGCCCGGCATGCGGCTGGGAAAACGGAGATCGAGTATGCTTGAGTATGCACCGGTATGCTACGGTATGCCAGAGTATGCTCAGGTAAAGACTAAAATGCATTTTTCTGTATTTGATTGAAAACAGGCAAAATATTATAAATTTATCGAAAAAGTGCTCATAAATATAACTTTTATGCATTTGTACACCATTTTATGCACTTGAAATTCTTTGTTCTTTCTAGTACTATGGATTGCGGCCGATGAGGCCAGGAGACAAATTTTCAGGGCATGGACCGGTAATGCCCCGTATAAAGCCATTATATATGTATAAAGCATCTCCTGACTTCAGTTAACAATTTAATCTTAACGACGTTGAGCTGTTCCAGATTCCAGAGAAGAACTGGATATATATCCTGGTTTGGGTCTGAATCCCCATATGATTCCTGGGAGTATACTATGAGCACAACTAAAAAAATGAGCGTTACGCAGTTAATTATCATTACTGCGGTAAACATGATGGGATCCGGTATCGTTATGCTGCCGGCAAAGCTGGCACAGGTAGGCGGATTATCCATAATTTCCTGGCTGGTTACGGCAGTAGGTTCCATGTTACTCGCGTACGCATTTGCAAAATGTGGAATGTATTCACAGAAGAGCGGCGGTATGAATGGATATGCTGAGTACACGTTTGGTAAAGCAGGGAACTTCCTCTGCGGATATTCTTACGGCATCTCTATAATCATTGCCAATGTGGCAATTGCTACTTCGGCAGTGGGCTATGGCGCAACTTTCCTGGGCGCAGAGCTTACACCGGGGATGACCTGCCTGGCTACCATTGCCGTTCTCTGGATAGCCACTCTTCCTAATTTCGGAGGTCCTGGAGTAACAGGCAGACTGAGCTCCATTACAGTTTGGGGAGTAATTATTCCGATTCTGGCTATGTCTACAGCGGGATGGTTCTATTTTTCCGGAGATATGTATGTAGCTAACTGGAATGTCCACAATCTGCCATTTGGTGAAGCAGCAACTAATGCGATTACCATGACACTCTGGTCTTTCCTGGGATTGGAATCCGCCTGCGCCAATGCAGATGCGGTAGATAATCCGGAAAAATCGGTTCCAACTGCGGTGCTGTGCGCTACCGCCCTCTGCGCGGTTATCTATATTGCCTCCACCAATGTACTGTTTGGCATGCTGCCGGCTGCGGAAATTGAACAGAGCTCCGCGCCATTCGGACTGGCCTTTGCCCACATGTTTGGTCCTCTGGCAGGCCGGGTGGTTATGGGGATGATGACCATTGCCTGCATGGGATGCCTCATGGGGTGGCAGTTTACCCTTCCTAATATTTTCAAATCCATGGCCCGTGAAGGATTCATGCCATCCGCCTTCGCCTATACTAATCGGTTCGGTGCACCGGCAAAAGGCATGCTGATACTGACATTGATTCAGACCGCTATGGCATTTATGGCCATCAGCCCGAATCTTAATCAGCAGTTTGAAATCCTTGTCAATCTGGCAACCATCGCTAATCTGATATCCTATATTCTCTGTATGTCCGCAGTAAAGAACATACTGATTACAGCCAACAAGCAGAAAGAAATGGCATTCTCACTCTTTGCCGCTGCGGTTGGCGGCGTATACAGCCTGTATGCGGCGTATGCGTCTGGTTTTGAGGCCATGACTTATGGTTCACTGGTCGTATTTGCAGGAATGCTCTTCTATGGGTACATTTCTTCCCGATATGATCTGGCAACCAGTAAGGCCTGACATATAGCCGGATATCTTTCTGGCATTCCCCAAAATAAAATGGAGTATGATACAAACACCATACTCCATTTTATTTTGCATAATCCTTACAATAAAACCCCGTATGAACCAATCATACGGGGTTTTATTGTCTTTATTCTTCCCAGTCAAACCAGGTCAGTGCCTTTTCCAGATCAAAGAACGATTTCCCGTCCCACAGGATATCTTCAGTCAGATGGTTCAGGCAGTCTTCCGGATCATCGGATTCATAACTGTAAACCATACCCAGAAAATCAGCAAAAGGCTCTTTTGTATAATGATACTTCTCAACACTCACCGTATACGTGCCCCGCATAGGATTATGGCGAAGTCTGGAGAAACGATATACGTACCCTTTGTACCGTACACAGGCGCTGTCATCATACAGAGAATAAATGAAATCATCCACATTACCATTTTTCATAGACGGATACTCCTTAAGGAATCATTTATTTCTCATTATAAGGAGGAGGGCGTGAAGAGTCAAAAGGGACCAGGTTAAGGTGGCGCAGGGTAAAAAACAATAATTTACAAATAATTAATAAAATTAATTATTTGTAAATTAAAATAAACTAAATATTAAAAAACGAACAATAAAATGTTTGGTTATTAATACAAAACAAAAACAAAACACAATAATATCAATATATTTATGTGGAATATATTATAGCTTAAATATCCAAATAACTGCAAATTGAAGACAAATGAAGGCTTAAAGTACAGTAAAAAAGAACATCATCACATACATAGAAAAAGATAACTAGATAGCTGTGAAGAAGGATATGTAGTTAACAATTTGAAAATTGGAAAAAGCGTGATATTGAGAAAGTACATGATATAAAAACTTGTTTTGATGATGAAATGATTGAGAAAAAAGTGTAGCACAAAAAAATGTAAAAAACAGCATAATATAAGGATATTTGTAAAGAGACTGCTATTTGTAAATACAGAAAACCTCGGATAAACTACAGATGTCATGTGGGAGGGCATACAAGTCGAAATGTGACAGTCAACCTTAAAATAAGATTTGAAACAAGCCATTTTAGTTATTTACTAAATACGAGGTTGACAATAAGACTTCTAATTATTGAACGTGTTAGTTGGAAGATAATGACGATTTGTAGAGCAAGATTCCTGATCAGCATGATTCGATTTTTTTAGTTTTTTGCAGATAAGGAGTAAACAAAATGCAAAAGGTAAAAAAGATGGGGGTTTGGGAATTAACCCTTCTGGTACTCGTCAACATGATGGGGTCCGGTATTATTCTTCTGCCGACAAAGCTTGCTTCTGTTGGTACAATTTCAGTTCTTAGCTGGTTTATTACCGGTGGTGCAGTAGCATGTCTTGCATATGCATTTGCAAAATGCGGTATGTTTAGCCGTCGTGGTGGTGGCATGGGTGGTTACGCTGAATACTCGTTTGGTAAGGCTGGTAACTTCATGACGAATTATACCTATTCCATTACGGCTTTACTTGCTGACGTAGCTATTGCGCTGACAGCAGTTGCTTATGCATTACAGGTTCTTGGTGTTGAATCTAATGCAACAACCATTTGTGTTGGTACTTTGATTGCCATCTGGGCAGCTACAGCATTGAGTCTTGGTGGTCCAAAATCTGTTGGTAGAATTACTTCTTTCACAGTTCTTGGTGTAGTTGTTCCAGTATTAGGTATTTCTCTAATTGGTTGGTTCTGGTTCAGTCCATCGTTGTGGATTAGTCAATGGAATCCGCATAATCTTCCATTCTTTGATGCAGTAAGCTCTTCTATCGCATTAACACTGTGGGCATTTGCAGGATTTGAATCTGCGGTATCTAACTCTGACGCTGTTGAAAATCCGGAAAAGAATGTTCCAATCGCAGTTATGGCAGCTACTCTTGGTGCAGCAGCAGTTTACGTTGTTTCCACTAATGTTATTCAGGGGATTGTTCCAAGTGCAGAACTTGTTAATTCAAATGCTCCATTTGGCGTAGCATTTGCACATATGTTCAGCCCGGCAGTAGGACAGGTCATTAATGCGTTCTTCGTACTGAGTTGTTTTGGTTCCCTTATGGCATGTCAGTTTACAGCTGTACAGTGTCTTAAATCTGGTGCAGATGCTGGTTATTTCCCGGCTATTTTTGCAAAGGAAACTAAGCGTGGACTTCCGCTGATGGATATGATTATCGTTGCAATTCTTCAGTCTATCTTTGTAATTATGAGCGCAAGCCCAGAATTCTTCTCTCAGTTTGAAGCAGCAGTTGATTTGTCCGTAATGACAAACTTGATTCCTTTCATCTTCTCCATGGGATCTATTCTGGTTATTCAGAAAGCAGCTACCGGAAAGACAGATTTTGTAACTAACATCTGTGCAGTAATCGGTTTGATTTACAGCTTCTATGCTCTGTATGCATGTGGTACAGATGCTCTTGTATGGGGTTCTCTGGTTACATTCCTTGGTATTGCTTTGTATGGCATTGTATCCCCGAAGTACGATCTCGAAGCTGCTGTTGCTTATAACAAGAAGATTGATGCAGAAAAGGCAGCACAGAATCAGTAATCTGGTGCTTTAGGTAATCCCTGGCTTATTTTAAGCCGGATATAATATTCAGTTTTCAATATTTTTTGGGAGGAATTTATTAATGAATTTCTTTAAAGTAGGTTATAGTCCATTAGCAGAACCGTATTTCAACACCATCGGTGTTCGTCAGAAAGTTTGTCTTGATGATGCAGATCTTACCAACATTGGTGCTGCAGTAATCACTGACCAGGAATTGGAATATGTTGATAAGGTATACAACACTGGTTTTGAAACTCCTATTTTCCTCGTAAATACTAAGCATGAAGAACTTCCGGAAGAAGTTCTTGGTAAGATTAACCATGTTATTGATGGAGATCCAAGCACAATTTCTAAAGGACTCTATGACCGTGGGATTGAAGAAGCAGTAGTTGCATTTGATAATAAGGTAACTCCACCTTTCCTCAAGACTATGATTAAGCATGTAGAAAATGGTACTTTTGAATATTCCTGCCCTGGTCATCATGGTGGTAATTTCTTCAGAAGAACACCAACTGGCGCTAAGTTTGTAGATTTCATGGGTGAAAACGTATTCCGTGGTGATTTGGGACATGGCGCAGCTCTGGATATGGGCGACCTTCTTTTGCACAATGGTGTGGCTAATGATGCAGAAGTTCTGGCCGCGAAGGTATATAACGCAGATAGAACATTCTTCGTATTGAATGGTACTTCCTGCTCCAACCACATTGTCTGCAGCGCATTACTTACACCAGGCGACATCGTACTTTATGATCGCAACAATCACAAGTCCATTGACCATGGTGCTTGCATTCTGGCAGGGGCTACCCCTGTTTTCCTGGAAACGGTTCGTAATTCTGCCGGCTTAATTGGTGGTGTTCCGGCTAAATGCATCAACGAAGATTACATCCGTAATCTGGTAGCTGAAAAGGATCCAGTTAAGGCTAAGGCTAAGAGACCGATTCGTTTGGCTGTATTTGAAATGAGTACTTATGACGGCACAATCTATAATGCCCGCCAGGTTCTTGATAAGATTGGTCACCTCTGCGACTATGTATTGTTTGACTGTGCATGGACTGGTTATGAACAGTTCATCGATATTATGAAGGACTCCAGCCCATTGCTGATGAAGCTTGGACCGGAAGATCCAGGTATCATTGTAACTCAGTCCGTTCATAAGCAGGGCGCAGGTTGGTCTTCTTCTTCCTGGATTCATAAGAAGGACAGTCATATTAAGGGACAGAAGCGTTATTGCAATGATAGCGTATTCAACAATGCATATCTGCTTCATTACAATACATCCCCATTTATGCCGATGTGGGCAAGCATTGAAGTCAATGCAAGAATGCATGAAGGCAAACAGGGTAAGATGATGTGGAAGAAGGCTCTGTGTGATATTATTGAAGCTCGTAAGACTATCTTCAAGAGATGCCATTATCTGAAACCGTTTGTTCCGCCGGTAGTTCATGGAAAACCGTGGTGGGATGCTGATACAGAAACCATTGCAACTGATCTGGCTTACTGGAAGTTTAATCCGGAAGAAAACTGGCATGGTTATAAGGGATATGACAAGGATCAGTATGTAGTTGATCCAATGAAGCTGCAGCTGATTACACCAGGTATTAACGTAGAAGATGACTCCTTTGAAGACTTTGGTATTAATGCGACTATCCTCTTCGCATTCCTGCGTGAAAACAACATTACCCCGGAAAAGACTTCTCTGTATAGCCTGCTCTTCCTGATTACTCCGGCAGAAACCAAGGTTAAGCTGGACAACCTTATTGCACAGCTCGTTCGCTTTGAAAAGCTGGTTGATGAAGATGCTCCACTGTATGAAGTGCTTCCAACCACTTACAAACAGTATTTTGCTCAGTACCGTGATTACTCTATCAGACAGCTGTGCCAGGAAATGCATGACTTCTACAAGAGCAATAATGTCAAGGAACTGCAGAAGGAACTGTTTATGAAGGATTATCTCCCAGAACAGGGCATCAGTGCTCAGCAGGCACATAATGCATTGGTTCGCAATGATGGTGAACTGGTTCCGCTGTCCCAGATTGAAGGCCGCATTGCTCTGGACGATGCGCTTCCATATCCGCCAGGAGTTGTTTGCGTAATGTCCGGTGAACGTTGGTCCAAGACAGCAACCAAGTATTTCCAGACTTTGGTAGATGGAATCAATGCGCTTCCAGGATTTGCTCCAGAAATTCAGGGCGTAGTTATGGGAACTGATAAGGATGGCAAAGCCATGGCTTCCGGTTACGTGCTGAAGAAGGAATTGGAAGATGAATATAAGGCTAAATATGTAACCGAACGAGTTAATGACTAATTATCATTGGATTGTAAAAGTTCCTATTTAGATATTCGTAATCATAAGGCGGAAAGCTTTTGAAAACGGAATATAGTGTGTGATTAGAAATGGAGTGAAGAACGCGTGAAACGATCTTCACTCCATTTTTTATGTTCTTTTAGTTATTTCATGAAGGGGTGATGGTTATAAGATGGATAACCACAAAAATAAGATGACTTTATTGCAGCTAACTGTTCTGACGGCTGTAAGTATGATGGGATCTGGTATTATTATGCTCCCAGCAAAACTGGGGCAACTGGGAAGTATATCCATATTATCCTGGCTGGTAACGGCTGTAGGGGCAATGTGTCTTGCTTATGCATTTGGGCAATGTGGTATGTACAGTCAGAAAAAAGGGGGAATGGGAGGTTATGCAGAATATGTTTTTGGTAAAAGCGGTAATTTTATAGCCAATTTTACATATGGTATATCTGTGGTAATTGCGGACGCAGCGATGGCATTAGCTGCGGCTGGATATGGAGCTTCGCTTTTGGGGATAAAGCTGACATCCTTGGAGGCTGCAATCGGGACTGTTTTAATTTTATGGGCGACAACAATTCTTAATTTCAGAGGCCCGGCTGGTACCGGCAGGATTTCAAGTATCACTATCTGGGGTGTTATATTGCCTTGTCTGTTTTTATCTACAGTTGGGTGGTTCTGGTTTTCTCCAGATATGTATTTTTCTAACTGGAATGTGCAGAATCTTTCCCTGGGCGAAGCCGTTTCGCAGGCTATTACGATGACATTATGGGCCTTTCTTGGGTTAGAGACTGCCTGTGCGAATTCTGATGCGGTAGAAAATCCGCATAAAACTGTTCCTAAAGCTATACTGGGAGGGGTACTTCTGGCGGCGGTATGCTATATAGTGACTACTAATGTGATGTTTGGAATGGTACCAGCTCAGGATCTGGCCAATAGTGAAGCTCCCTTTGGATATGTTTACTCTGTGTTGCTTGGGGGAACTGCAGGAAAAGTTGTAGTAGCCATGGTTTTGGTAAATGATTTTGGTTCCCTTATTGGATGGCAGTTTACCGTAGGGAATGTATTTAAAGCGGCAGCGGATGCTAAAGAATTTCCACGTATCTTTGGCTGGATTAATTCCTATTCAGCACCTGTGGCAGGAATGATTATTATTACATCAATTCAGTCTATACTTGCTTTTATGACAGTAAGCCCATCATTAATCAAGCAGTATGAAATATTGGTAGATTTGGCAGTGGTTACTAATGTCATACCGTATATTCTATCTATGTCTGCTTTGGATGTGTTGATGAAAATTGAAGCGAACATTTCCGGGAAGTCTTCGCGAGGATTGTCTGCTGTGGCGCTGATTGGTGCTATTTATAGTATTTATGCTTGCTATGCTGCAGGCGAACAGGCGATGACAGGGGGCGCCATTGTTATTTTTGCTGGTTGGGTAATATATGGAAAAATTCAGAATCGGCAATATGTTTTGTTCAAATAAAAGAAAAAGTACAGGAGGTCTTCTCAAGGGAAGGTCCTGTACTTTTTCTTTAATCTTTAACGATTAATCATTCTGGGTTTTGTAAATTATTCCGTGAAGTTTATTGAAGCGTTTAATTGCAAGTTTATATCCGCCAGTGCCGTATTGATAAGCTCTTTTGATTCGTGATATTGTGCCTGCACTAACGCCTGTTGATTCACGGATGGCGTCATAATTTTCGCCACGATCCAGTAAACGGGCAACTTCAAATCGCTGTCCCATTTCATGCAATTCATCGATAGTGCATAAATCCTGAAAAAAGCCATAAAATTCATCTTTTTCGCTTAAGGTTTTGATTGCATCAAATAAATGATCCAATTCAGCACATTTCATGTTCATCTTTTGAAGTCCCTCTCTTTTTTTATAAACAGTTTATGATAATTATTAGCTTATTAATTATATAACAAAATGAATTGTTATAGAAGATACTTATTTTAAAGGGGCATACGATTAACGGAAGGACGAATTAAAAAATTAAAGTTATATCCATATAGAGAATGAAATTAATCTAAAGTGATAAATAGTGAAGGTTGTTGGTTTTGCATTGACTGGGCTGAGAATAACAGTAAATATCCGGGAAATAGCTATTTAACTCTTTAAAGTATTAACTTGACTACTAGGTAGAGAGTAATAGATAATGTATACAATTCAAATAAAAGAAATTTTCGTATATTTGAATTATTTTTGCTCAAGGATTATTGAAAGGGAGGATCATTATGCAAGCATTAAGAGGAACTCAGGATATTCTGCCGAGAGATATCTGGAAATGGAATTATGTAGAGAAAAAAATAAGAGAATGGTGCAGGTTGTATCGTTTTGGCGAAATTCGTACCCCTATGTTTGAGGCAACCGAGTTGTTCCTCCGTGGGATTGGGGATACTACCGACGTTGTAACGAAAGAAATGTATACATTTAACGATCGTGGTGGTCGATCAATTACCCTTCGTCCAGAAAATACAGCGGCTGTTGTAAGATCCTTCCTTGAACATAAAGCGTATGCCGATGATAATGTACATAAAGTGTTTTATATTGGATCCATGTTCAGATATGATCGTCCACAGGCAGGGCGATTCAGAGAATTTCACCAATTTGGTGTAGAAACATTAGGATCTTACTCTCCAGCTGCCGATGCTGAATGTATTGCGCTGGCGGTAGATTTCTTTCACTCGCTTGGACTCAAGGATTTAAAGCTTCTGATTAATTCTATAGGCCATGTTGAATGTCGAAAAGCATATCGTGAGCGTTTGATAAAGTTCCTTGAACCAAAGAAAGATCAGTTGTGTGATGATTGTAAGGAACGTTTATATAAGAATCCATTAAGAGTGCTCGATTGCAAGGAAGACGGATGCAAGGCCGCATCTGAAGGGGCTCCACAGATTACGGATTATCTTTGTGAGGATTGCCACAATAAGTTTGAGGCCGTAAAGAAATATCTGACTGCACTGGGAATTCCTTACGAAATCGATTCTCGACTGGTGCGTGGTTTGGATTATTATACGAATACAGCGTTTGAAATCCAGTATGCTCCATTGGGGGCGCAAAGCACAATTTGTGGTGGTGGTCGTTATGATGGACTCGTTGAAGAAATCGGTGGGCCGGCAACCCCAGGTATTGGGTTTGCCATCGGCTTGGAACGTCTAATTTTAGCACTGGAAAAACAGAACCTGTTACCGGCAGAACCTAAGGATGAGAATGTATTTGTTGCGGTTATGGGAGAAGATGCTATGGCTGAAGGGCTTCGGATAGAAGACGGATTAAGAAGAAATGGAGTTCCGGCAGAAATTGATTTGCAGAACCGAAGCTTGAAGGGGCAGTTAAAGCAGGCTAACAAGCAGGGGGCTGCCTATGCAGTTATCATTGGAGAACAGGAGCTGAAACAGAAGCTGGGGGTTGTTCGTGATATGAATAACAATTCTCAGGAAAATGTAGCACTGGATGATATTGTAGAATATCTTAAGAAACAGATGCAAAGATAAGGACTTAGATAATCAAATTAAGATAAAAAACCTTCTGATTGATATTATCAGCCGGAAGGTTTTTTATTTTCAGTAGTACTTTAGTTAAGTAAGAATACAAATAGTCATATAGTTAACGAGACAGAAAAACTTATTTAATGACAAATAATTAATACTTTGTTATGATTTGTGTGATAATTTCTTGAAATTAGAGGCACGGAGTGGTGGCGCTCCTCTCGGGACGGAAGAAAGATGAGGGAATTTTTTATGCCACAGAATAACAAAGTAGGACTTATTCAGTTTACGATTTTAACTACGGTGAGCATGACGGATGGAATTATCATGTTGCCAACTATGGTAGCTACCGTGGGAGCTATCTCTATTTATGCCTGGATTGAAACCATTATTTGTGTAATGATTCTTGCTTATGCATTTGCTAAATGTGGCGCCTATAGCAAGAAAAGTGGTGGACTTGGTGGATATGCGGAATATGCTTTCGGAAGATCAGGTAATTTTATAGCGAATTTTACATATGCTATTGCTCTTATGATAGCGAATGTAGGTATTGCTATTTCTGTTGTAGCGTATTCTAGTGCCTTTTTTGATGTTGAGCTAAGTCCGGTTGATGCAGCTTTTTTAGCAGGAGTGGTTATGATTATGACTACTGCAGCTAATTTTTGGGGAACCAGAATGACAGTTAAGCTGGGGTTTACGGCGATGATGTGCAAATTGATTCCGGCAGCAATTATGAGTATCTGCGGATTGTATTTTTTTGATCCTCAGATTTTTAATGCAGCATGGAATCCGCATCACTATACCGCGGTAAGGGCGATTGGTTCAGCTAATTCTTTTACGCTATGGGCTTTTTTAGGATTGGAGTCGGCATGTTCCAATATGGATCGAGTGGAAAATCCAAGAAAAAATGTTCCTGTTGCGGTAATATCAGCTACAGCTATTATTGGGATTTTTTCAATTATATATACTACAGTTATTCAGGGAATAGTACCAAATTCAGTATTGTCGGTTTCTAATGCCCCGTTTGGTGATGCTTTTGCTTATATGTATGGGCCTGTAGCCGGTAGAATTGTCACAGCATTTATGATTTTTGGATGTGCGGGCGCATTAATTGCTTGGCAATTTACTTTAGGGGAATTGCTTCGTGAAGGTGCAGGTGAAGGATATTTTCCTGAAATTTTTGGGAAGGTGACCAAAGATGGCGTACCGGTAAAAGGCATGATTGTTATGGTACTTATTCAGCTGATTATGATTTTTTTCACAATCAGCCCTACAATGGTTAAACAGTTTGATGTATTGATTCAGCTAGCTACGGTGGACAACTTGGTTCCTTACGTGTTGGCTATGGCCTCTCTGGATATTATGCAGAAAGAAGCTGGACATAATGAGCGCACGACCAGATTGGCTGCGGTTATAGGTGGGGCATACAGTATGTATGCTACGTATCAGTGTGGCATGGATGCGGTTACGGCAGGTATGATGACGGTGCTTCTGGGGTATATGATTTATGGAGTATATGCTGGACAGAAACCCTATACAGGTCATTTATAATGGGGAACTTTCCTAAAAGATAGTGTCGTGAAGGTGATATGTTAATATGTTATTAAGGTGCAACATTTAGTAAGACCATATAAAATAATTTGATATATTATGTAAATGCAAACAATTGGCATTTTCTGCTATTATGAGGGGCAGTATTTGACTGCACCATAATTAGCAGATAACGGGTTAAGAGAGGGAGACAGTTTATTTTGTCTCCCTTTTTTGTGTGAGAAGGTGAGATTCTATGGGACATAGTAAAAATAAGGTCGGGGTTATTCAGTTTACTATCCTGACTATTGTGAGCATGACGGATGGTATTATTATGATTCCGACCCTTGCTGCAGGAGTAGGAGCTATTTCGTTATATGCGTGGATTACTACGACATTGGGAGCCGTGATTCTGGCGTATGCGTTTGCCAAGTGTGGGCGATTTAATAAAAAATCAGGAGGCCTTGGAGGATATGCAGAGTATGGTTTCGGTAAGGCGGGGAATTTTCTGGCCAATTATACTTATGCTATTTCACTGATGATAGCGAATGTAGGAATTGCTATTTCCGTCGTTTCCTATGCCAGCTCTTTTTTTAATGCACAGCTATCAACAATGCAGGTCATTATGTATTCTGCAATGATTCTTATACTTACTGCTGTAGCAGTAGTGGGAGGGACCTCTTTTTCCGTGAAGATGAGTTCTCTGTCGATGATTCTTCAGATGGTACCAGTGCTGATTATCAGTATGGTAGGACTTTTCTTTTTTAAACCGGATATTTTTTCAGCAGCATGGAATCCGCATCATTATACGTTTGTACAGACTATTGGTTTGTCCAATTCCTTTACGCTGTGGGCTTTTCTTGGGCTGGAATCCGCCTGTTCCAATATGGAACGTGTAAAAAATCCGGAGCGCAATGTGCCGATTGCAGTCATTGCGGCTACCGTGGCTATTGGGGTATTTTCCATTTTGTATACTACGGTGATACAGGGAATAGTCCCCAATGCGGTACTGGCACAGTCTAATGCACCGTTTGGGGAGGCCTGTGCCTATATGTTTGGCCCGAAGGCAGGGCATGTGGTGACGGCGCTTATGATTTTCGGGTGTGGCGGTGCACTGATAGCCTGGCAGTTTACCCTGGTGGAACTTCTTCGTGCAGGAGCACAGGAGGGATACTTCCCAAAAGTGTTTGGTCGGGTTAATGCCTATGAAATTCCGATTCGGGGAATTGCAGTGATGTTACTTGTTCAGATGATGCTGTTATCTATGACCGGAAGTCCATCCATGGTGGCGCAGTTTGATGCGCTTATCAAGTTGTCCACGGTAGCTAATCTCGTTCCTTATGTACTGGCTATGGCCTCTCTGGATATTATGCAACGACAGGCAGGGAAAGATTCCGATTTAACCCGTATGGCTGCCGTAGCCGGGGGAGCATACAGTATTTATGCCTGTATTCAGTGTGGAATGGATTCTGTGACCTATGGTATGGTAACAGTTCTGGTGGGGCTAATGATTTATGGATTATATGCTGTTCGTTTGCAGACACCATATCGCTCTCGTCGGATGCGGTAGGTAAGAGGGCGAAGTACGGATGATTTTATCCGGTAAAGGAAAAGGACGCTGCCTGTCAGGGCAAACGTCCTTTTATTATTGCATATATTCATTTACTGAATCGTCATTTGGTATGGAACAGCAAATTACATGGCTGCAGCTGAATCAGTCACTAACTGCTAACGTTTTAAAAACACGACAGAGGCAATCAGTTTCTTCTTTGGTAGTGGCCCAGCTGGTGGCGAGGCGGATGACGGTGTGGGCTTCGTCGTATTTTTCCCAGAAGCTGTAAGATACTTCTTTGGCCAGAGGATTCAGCAGCTGGTTGGGAAGGATGACAAAAATCTGGTTCGTGGGGGCGTCGAAGAATAACCTGTATCCGCTTTCTCTGAGTACATGGCGGATGGTATTGGCTGCTTCGATGGCAGGTTGTCCAATCGTTTCATAGAGATGATTGGTAAACAGGGTTTCAAACTGCAGTCCGAGGAGCCATCCTTTGGCCAGCAGGGCGCCATGCTGTTTTATGATGGTGAAAAAATGGGGAATGGTGTTTTTGCGTGGAAGGACGACAGCTTCGCCAAACAGGGTTCCGCATTTGGTACCACCGATATAGAACGCATCGCAGCATTCCGCAATCAGGGGCAGGGTCAGTTCATTTTCCGGAGCGGCGAGGGCGTAGGCCAGGCGGGCACCGTCCAGATACAGCGGGATGTGATGCGCTGCACAGACTCTGTGCAGCGCTCTGAGTTCGTCTGCTGTATACAGAGTGCCGTATTCTGTAGGATGGGAAATGTACACCATGCCAGGCATAACCATATGATCCCGGCTGCCATCCTGTGTCCAGTTGCTGAGGTAAGTTTCCACATCTTCGGCGCGCAGCTTGCCGAGGGTATGCGGCAGAGGCAGCACCTTGTGTCCGCCCCATTCGATGGCGCCGGCTTCATGAACACTGATATGACCGGTATTGGCAGCGATTACGCCCTGGTAGGAAGCCAGCATGGCGTCAATGACGGTAGCGTTGGTCTGCGTGCCGCCTATGAGGAAAAATACATCCGCGTTCGGGGTATGACAGGCGTTTCGAATCCTGTTCCGGGCACTTTCGCAGATATCATCTGAACCGTAACCAGGCATAGGAATCCGGTTTATTTCAGAAAGACGTCTGATGATTTCCGGATGCGCGCCTTCCATATAATCGGAAGCGAAAGGAAGAAGAGTGGACATGGTCATAACGGAGGCCTCCTGATATTAATGACTGCTGAACAGTCAGTTAATAGATGGTTTCTTGTGACTAAGGTGAAAAATCTGTCAATATCTGAATTATAGAAGATACTCAATTGATGCACAAGTGGGGAGCCTTGTGCAGGATAGAGAAATATCCGGTGGGAGAGGGGCAGTAGCCGAGCTGTAGTCGCCAATTCATATGAATTTCATTTTTAAATGTGTTAAAATAGCCCATGAAAAAGAATGCTATCTATGCATTTTTCGGGGGCTGATGATGAATAATCGAATGAAATGTTTTCTTATTGTGTTTCTCGGGATGCTGGCGGCTATGGCACCGCTTTCAACGGATATGTATCTGCCGGCGCTTCCGGAGTTTTCCAATGATTTCCATATATCCGCATCGCTCGCGCAGCTGACTCTTACCATGACGCTCATTGGGATGGCTGTGGGGCAGATACTGGGCGGTCCGGTGAGTGACTATCTGGGGAGAAGAAACCCGCTTTTGCTTGGGATGGCTGTTTTTACAGCGGCATCTGTATTGTGTTTTATCACCTCATCGATTCATATGTTCCTTGGTCTTCGCCTTATACAGGGAATTGCCGGAGCGTTTGGTATTGTAATCAGCCGGGCGATTGCCAGAGATGTAGCCAGCGGACCGGAACTGCTTCAGTTTTATTCCATTCTGATGATGGTCAATGGGCTGGCTCCTATCGCGGCACCGGTAATTGGCGGACAAATACTCCGATTCACTTCATGGCATGGCATTTTTGCCGCTATGGCTGTGGTAGGCGGTCTGATGTTCCTGTTAACCATGGTGTATCAGGAAACACTTCCGCCACAGAAACGTATATCCGATATTAAAAGCAGCTTTAAATCTTTTCCGCTGCTGCTGAAAAACCGGTATTTCTGCGGCCAGTGTCTGATTCAGTGCTTTGTCTTTGGTGGGGTCTTTACATATATTGGAGGATCTTCCTTCCTGTTTCAGAACATTTATCACGTATCGGCGCAGGTTTACAGTTATATTTTTGGCTTTATTGGACTGGGACTGCTCTTTATGGGAGCCCTGCCGGCCAGACTGTCCGGTACGGTAAGCGGCGCGTCCATGCTGCGGGCTGCCCTGTGGGGGCATCTGACAGGCGCAGTTCTATTTCTGGCAGGAGTATTACTTTTTGCTCCGCTCTGGTATAGCATAGTTTCCCTGTTTATAGCCATTGTGCCGTTGTCTGTGCTGGGCGCTTCTTCTACCTCTATGGCACTGGAAAGCTGTGGTAAGAACGCGGGCAGCGCTTCCGCCATACTGGGATTTTCTTCCATGGTATTGGGCGGCGTACTTATGCCGGTAGCCGGAGCGATGGGAGAAAACTCTGCTCTGCCTATGGCTCTCATTATGGTTTGCTGTTTCGCCCTCGGGCTCGGCGCGTTTTATCATTATGTGGCACCGGCGCACAGAGGAAAAGACGGAGGGCTGACATCTAAGCGTGAAGAGGAACAGCCAGCCGCTGCGGAGAATCAGAACTGATGATGAATGAAAAAGGGATTCCGGTGGATATATCCGGCGTCTGTCCTTAGCGGCTGTGCTCTGGGATATCTGTTAATACGGACATAAAAAAATGGAGTGGTCATGCCATATGGCATAATCACTCCATTTTGATTATCGTTTATCTGATTACAAATACCGGACATTCAGCGTTGTGAACGATTTCAGTACTTACGCTGCCCATGAAGAAGCGGCGTACGCTGCCAAGTCCACGGCTTCCGAGAATAATGCAATCGGCTTTGCCGGTTTCCTGTTCTTCAATAATGGCCTTTGCCGGATCACCATAAAGAACTACTTTGGTGAGCTTTACGTTTTCCGGAACATCTTTGACTACAGAGTCAATAACGGCCATACCCTGTTTCTGCAGGCCTTCTTCAGTGAATTTTTCCAGATTGCCCAGGGACAGAATCGGCTGTTCGTTATTGAAATTAATAACGGTAACAACTTCCAGTTCAGCACCATATTTCAATGCCAGGTCTGCGCCTGTGCGGAATGCATCAATAGAAGGATTAGAACCATCAACCGGGACAAGAATTTTTCTGAATTCCATAATAATAACCTGCCTTTCCTGTACGGAAAACAATATATTGCCTTCTTATATACTGAGTAAAAGCGGGATAGAATATATAGATATCCTGCTATTCATATTTTACTTTATAGTAAGGAGTTTATCAATATAAGATTCGAATTTTCCTGCTTATATTCCAGGTGGGACGGCAAGGCAGGAAAATAGTATACGTCCTTGCACATGTGGTATGATGGTAATGCATGCTTCATTTTGTTTTTCAGGAGATTGATATTGAAAAATATACAGAGTTTATTAATGAATGCGGTTATCGCGGCAGTTTATGCAGTTCTTACTATAGGATTGTCACCTATCAGTTATGGGCCTATACAGGTCAGATTATCTGAATGTATGGTTCTGCTGGCTTTTTATAACAGAAAATGGATTCCCGGCCTGACCATAGGGTGTCTGCTGGCTAATTTAAACAGCCCGTTTGGAGTGACAGATATGGTTGTGGGAACCACAGCCACATTAGTATCCCTCCTCCTCATGCGGTTTGCACCTAATGTGTTTACCGCGTCTCTGGCACCGGTACTGATTAATGGGATATTTATCGGGCTGGAACTGGCCTGGCTTTCACAAATTGGGCCGGGAGATTCCCTGGCCGGAGTTATGGCCTATATCGGACTGGGAGAATTTGTGTCTGTCTCTGTAGTCGGAGTCGTCCTTTTCCATGTACTGCTGAAAAATCCGGTACTGAAGAAGTACATCATGGATTAATATCCGGCTAAGCGGGCTGGCAGGAACCGTAGGAGTGACTGGCAGGGAAGCCTTTTTATGAATCGTACAGGACGGAGCCTTTTTGTATCCTGCATAGAAGGAATATTTTATATATAGAAGATGCAAGCGTAAAATATTTTTCGTTAAACAAAAAATTAAGATCATGGAAGAACTTATTTCCCTGTTCAAGATTAAGAATAGTATGAAACAGGCTGAACAGAAATAAGGCAGAGTGGGATATATGAAAAGCTGTGGACATCCATGGCTTTTTATTTTGCCTGAAAATAACTTGGGAAAAGAGAAAAAGATACGCACGGATACGTGGTAAAAAGATAGACGATAAAATCTTAAAAAATTGCGATAAAAAAGTTGACACGCAGAATTTCTAATGCTATACTTCTCTTGTTGCCTCAAGGCAGCATCTTTTAAAGTAGGTGATAGATTTGAATTTGGAAGACCTGAAGATTTCCCATGTAGCGGTAGGAATCAAGGAAACACATCGCGCGCTGGAAAAGCAGAATGTAAAATGTGTATTCATTGCTTCTGACTGTGATGAGTTTATGACTCAGTCAGTTCGTGAATTGTGTGAATCTCGTCAAATTCCGGTTATATCTGCATTTACCAAGAAGGAAATTGGCAGGGCGTGTGGCATTAAAGTAAAAGCTGCAGCGTGTGCTGTCATTGAACCCCGGTAATATTCATTATCGTATGGAAAAAGTGAAGGATTATTCCTTCGGTTTCTTCTTTTATCAGAAACAGGCTTTTTTGCAGATTCTGCGATTTTGAATTAATTATAAATTTACTCTCTGAAGAAAGGAGGTGCCCATTTTGCCGACAATCAATCAGCTGGTTCGCAAAGGAAGACAGGTTCTGTCCACCAAAGCGAAGACCCCGGCTCTTAAAGGATCCCCGCAGAAGCGTGGTGTCTGCACAAGAGTTTATACAGCTACCCCGAAGAAGCCGAACTCTGCTCTTCGTAAGGTTGCCCGTGTCAGATTGACCAACGGAATTGAAGTTTCCGCTTACATTCCAGGTATTGGCCACAATCTGCAGGAACACAGCGTCGTTCTCATCAGAGGCGGCCGTGTCAAGGATCTTCCAGGTGTTCGTTATCACATCATCCGCGGTGCTCTCGATACCGTAGGTGTTGCTGGCCGTATGCAGTCCCGTTCTAAGTACGGTGCTAAGAGCGAAAAGAAGTAATTTCGCAGAATTAAAGTGATTAACAAACAATTTTTTTAGGAGGATACTTGTATGCCGAGAAAAGGTGCTGTACAGAGACGTGACGTACTCCCGGATCCAGTATACGGTTCCAAGGTAGTAACACGTTTCATTAACAAGGTTATGCTGGATGGCAAGAAGGGCGTCGCTGAATCTATCGTTTATGGCGCTTTCGATATCTGCCACAGCAAGCTCAACAAAGAACCGCTCGAAATTTTCGAACAGGCTCTTAATAATGTTATGCCGGTTCTGGAAGTTCGCGCTCGCCGTGTCGGCGGTGCTAACTATCAGGTACCGATTGAAGTCAGACCAGAACGCCGTCTGACTCTGGGCATCCGTTGGATGGTCAACTATGCTCGTCTCCGTAGCGAACGTACTATGGAAGAACGTCTTGCAGGTGAACTGATGGACGCTTTCAATAACACAGGCGCAGCAGTAAAGAAGAAAGAAGATACTCATAAGATGGCAGAAGCCAATAAGGCATTTGCTCATTATCGCTGGTAATTGAAAGAAGGAGAAAAATCGTGGCTAGAGAATTTCCGCTTGTAAAAACCCGTAATATCGGTATCATGGCACACATCGATGCCGGCAAGACAACTACCACGGAACGTATTCTTTATTACACCGGTGTAAATCATAAGATTGGTGAAGTTCATGATGGCGCAGCTACCATGGACTGGATGGAACAGGAACAGGAACGCGGGATTACCATTACTTCCGCAGCTACCACCTGCCATTGGAAAGGATACAGAGTAAACATCATTGATACCCCAGGGCATGTAGACTTCACTGTAGAAGTTGAACGTTCTCTGCGCGTACTTGATGGTTCCGTAGCAGTATTCAGTGCTAAGGACGGCGTTCAGACTCAGTCTGAAACCGTTTGGAGACAGGCAGATCATTACCATGTACCGCGTATCGCATTTATTAACAAGATGGATACCGTAGGCGCAAATTTCCTTCACGCAGTTCAGACCATTGACGACAGACTTCATGCTAAGGCTATTGCAATGCAGCTCCCGATTGGCGCCGAATCCACATTCAAGGGCATTATCGACCTGCTGGAACGCGAAGCTGAAATCTACGACAGTGACGACGGAAAACAGTTCCATAAGGAACCAGTATCCGACGACATGAAGGATATGGTTGAAGAATATCGTGATAAGATTGTTGAAGCCGCTGCTGAAGGCGACGACGACCTTATGATGAAGTATCTGGAAGGCGAAGAAATTTCTATTGATGAAATCAAAGCTGCCCTCCGTAAGCAGGTTCTGGCTTGCAAGCTGTTCCCGGTATTCTGCGGATCCGCTTACAAGAATAAGGGTATTCAGATGCTGCTGGACGCAGTAATTGATTACCTGCCAAGCCCACTGGATGTACTGCCGGTTAAGGGAACTGACCCGAAGACCGGAGAAGAAATCTCCCGTAAGGCAAGCGACAAGGAACCACTGGCTGCTCTTGCATTCAAGATTATGGCCGATCCTTTCGTTGGTAAGCTCGCTTATTTCCGCGTTTACTCCGGTATTATGGAACAGGGCACCTACGTTCTGAATTCCACTAAGGGCAAGAAGGAACGTGTAGGCCGTCTGCTCCAGATGCATGCAAATCACCGTAAGGAAATTGATGTTGCATACACCGGCGATATCGCTGCAGCTGTAGGCTTCAAGGATGTCACCACTGGTGATACCCTCTGCTCTGAAGATCAGCCAATCATCCTGGAAAAGATGGAATTCCCGGATCCGGTTATTTCTGTAGCCGTTGAACCGAAGACCAAGGCTGACCAGGAAAAGATGGGCATTGCGCTCCAGAGACTGGCAGAAGAAGACCCGACATTCCGCGTACATACCGATCCGGAATCCAGCCAGACAATTATTTCCGGCATGGGTGAACTTCACCTGGAAATCATTGTTGATCGTATGAAGCGAGAATTCCATGTTGAATGTAATGTTGGTAAGCCGCAGGTTGCATACCGCGAAACCATTCGCAAGACCGTTGAAGCTGAAGGTAAGTTCATTCGTCAGACCGGCGGTCATGGTCAGTATGGTCACTGCTGGCTCCGTCTGGAACCGATGGAAGCAGGCAAGGGCTTTGAATTCGTTAACGAAGTTGTCGGCGGCGTAATTCCGAAGGAATTCATTAAGCCGGTACAGCAGGGTGTTGAATCTGCTATGGAAGATGGCGTTGTTGCCGGCTATCCAATGGTAGATATCAAGGTTGCTGTATATGATGGTTCTTACCATGATGTCGACTCTTCCGAAGCAGCATTCAAGATTGCCGGTTCCATGGCATTCAAGGCTGCTGCCAAGAAGGCAAACCCGGTTCTGCTCGAACCTTATATGAAGGTTGAAGTAGACGTTCCGGAACAGTACATGGGTGATGTAATCGGATCCCTGAACTCCCGCCGTGGACGTATCGAAGGCATGGAAACAGAAAATGGCGAATCCAGAATCAATGGTTTCGTTCCGCTGTCTGAAATGTTTGGCTACGCAACTACACTCCGCAGCTCTACTCAGGGCCGTGGTACATTCACAATGACATTTGATCATTATGAAGATGTTCCGAAGGCAATCGCTGACAAGATCACCGAAGAACGCCTTGGAAAATAAATTTTAATCCCTATATTGGAGGAATTTAAAAATGGCAAAAGCACATTATGAAAGAACTAAGCCGCATGTTAACATTGGTACTATCGGCCACGTTGACCACGGCAAGACAACTCTGACTGCAGCAATTACCAAGGTACTGGCTGAAGAAGGTAAGGCAGACTTCCTCGACTATGCAGCCATTGATAAGGCTCCGGAAGAAAGAGCTCGTGGTATTACCATCAATACTTCCACTGTTGAATATGAAACCGAAACCCGTCACTACGCACACGTAGACTGCCCAGGGCACGCTGACTATGTTAAGAACATGATCACCGGCGCAGCTCAGATGGACGGCGCTATCCTGGTTGTATCCGCAGCTGACGGCCCGATGCCGCAGACCCGCGAACACATCCTTCTTGCTAAGCAGGTAGGCGTTCCGGCAATCGTAGTATTCCTGAACAAGGCTGACCAGGTTGATGATCCGGAACTGATTGAACTGGTAGAAATGGAAGTCAGAGACCTCCTGACCGAATATGGCTATCCAGGCGATGAAGTACCGATTATCGTTGGTTCCGCACTTGGCGCTCTCAACGGCGATCCGAAGTATGAACAGTCCATCCACGACCTCATGAAGGCTGTTGATGAATATGTTCCAACTCCAGAACGTGATACCGACAAGCCATTCCTGATGCCAGTCGAAGACGTATTCACCATTACCGGCCGTGGCACCGTAGCAACTGGCCGAGTAGAACGTGGTACTGTCAAGGTAGGCGACGCAGCAGAAATCGTTGGTCTCCAGGATAAGCCAACTGAAACTGTTGTAACCGGCGTAGAAATGTTCAGAAAGACCCTTGACCAGGCACTGGCTGGTGATAACATCGGCGCACTGCTCCGTGGTATCGACCGTAAGGACATTGAACGTGGTCAGGTACTGGCTAAGCCGGGCACTGTACACCCACACACCGAATTCACCGCTCAGGTATACGTTCTGACCAAGGAAGAAGGCGGCCGTCATACTCCGTTCTTCAACGGCTATCGCCCGCAGTTCTTCTTCAGAACCACTGACGTAACCGGCGACATTCAGCTGCCGGAAGGCACCGAAATGTGCATGCCAGGCGATAATGTAGAAATGGACGTTAAGCTCATTACTCCAATCGCTATGGAAGAAGGTCAGCGCTTCGCAATTCGTGAAGGCGGCCACACCGTAGGTGCAGGCGTTGTAGCTAAGATTGTTAAGTAATTAACAACTTTGAAACCTATAAAGCCATAAAAAAGGATGAGGATTTGATTCCTCATCCTTTTTTGCGTTGAAACAAAATAGATTTTTAATCTGGCGATGAACCGGAAAACTTACGAAACAGGAAATAAAAATGGAACACATTTTTATTTCCGTTCAAAACACTTAAATGAATTTACCTATAATTTATAGAATGGTACCTTGCAATGCAAAGTACCATGTGATATAGTAGTACCATCAACCGGTAATGAAATCATTCCTCATATACACATAGATTTACGGGTGTAAAAAAGCAGGATGGAATGCTGGTGAAATGCGGCGGAAAAGTGATTTTCCGGGAAAGGATAGATCCAATGAACATTCAGCTGAAGAAGGGGGTCATGGAAATCGTTGTATTGTCCATGCTGCAGAGAAAAGATTTTTATGGATATGAGCTGGTAACCGAAATCTCTAAGTATATTGAAATGTCAGAAGGAACCATTTACCCGCTTCTGAACCGGTTTAAAAAAGATGGACTGGTGGAAACGTATCTGGCAGAATCACATAGCGGACCGCCGAGAAAATATTATCGAATTACAAAGGACGGTAAGGTTGAATATCAGGAGTCTGTCAGAGAATGGATTGAATTTACGAAAGCAGTGCAGAAACTGTTGGAAGAGAATAAAAAGCTGAGTATGAGTAAAGGAGGTCAGGCAGAATGACAAGAGAAGAATTTATGGACCTGCTGAGATACTATTTTCGGAATATTAATCAGACCCAGGTCAATGAAATCCTGGCTGACTATGAATCTCATTTTGAGGAAGGTAAAGCGGCGGGGTTATCTGAAGAAGAAATTGCACGCGAACTGGGCTCTCCAAAAGAAATATTCGAAATGTATCAGGATGAAGGAATGATTCGGGAGAAGAAGTCCACGACATTTATGGATGTTGCATCACAGGCGGAGAAAACAGCCTCCCAGACATGGGAAGAAGTAAGTGCACAGCTCCCGGAGAAAGTGAATCATGCAACACATGTCATGGTCAAAGGGTTTAGAATTGTCTGCGATGTTATTGCCGTTCTGATTTTAGGATTCACACTCCTTCTTGTATTTCTGCTTTCCATGCAGTTCCAACCGGTGATGGGAATGGATCCACTTCCTGTATTTTCACCGATTACCATGGGTGCATTTGGATTCTCCGGATTCTTCCTTGCACTGGCAGTTTTCTTTGTAGGGGAAGAAGGAAAGAAGATTTTTGAAGAGAAGTCTGTACAGAGAGAAAAAACACCATCCGGAGATACAGACAAGGAAGGAGAGGAGCAGAAATGAGAAAAGTAACAATATGTCTGGTACTTGCATTTGCATCGTTTCTGATAGCCATCGGCTCTTTCTTTACTCATGATGTGGCCGCCTATCATAAGTGGATGAGTACTAATGGTCCGAGAATGATGGAGCGCTTCCATCCGGGAGATAGAAATCATATGGGACGTGGTCCTGAAGACAGGCATGGACCGGGTGAACATGAAAGAAGGTCTGAAGACATGAATGCGGATGAAAATCACATGGGACCAGAAGGGGATCATATGAAAGACAGGGGACCACACATGAGTGATGAAATGGCAGGAAATAATGCAGGTGGTAATAATTCCCCATCAGCCGTTAATTCATAATCAACATAAAATGGATAAAGTGGTTGTAACGTATAAACTATTAAAGGAGGGGTATCATGAATAAGAAGATTATTGCAGCCGTAATGGGCCTTGGTTTTCTGACATTTGCAGCAGGACTGGTTTCTGAAGTTTCAGCAGCCGGTGTACCGGAACCACAGGCGTATGCGCAGCAGACACAGAATAACCGACATCCTGACAATCATAAGTCGAAAGTAAAAAAGGTTAAAAAAGCTCCTCAGAAAAAAATAAAGAATAAGAAGGCACCGAAAAAACAGGTCAGCAAATACAGAACAGATAATAAAGGAAAGCCGCAGGAAATAAACGGAGTAAAGAAGGGCGAACCTCGTCCGAATATCAATCCGGCGGATAAGGATAACCAAGATGTACATGTACAGCACCTGGATAGATAATTGAAAGGTTTCAGAAAGGGGAAAACAAAATGAAAAGATATATGACAAGACAGTTAGCTGCATCTATTATCGGTCTGGTTTTACTTGGTGGAGCAGGCTTTGCACAGGTATCCGCGCAGGAAGTAGCTCCGGCGCCGGTTGACAGCTCTGAGATCAGCAACATTGGCCGCGATTATCGCATTGCCCTCATCAACGCAAGAAGAGGTTATACGCCAGCAGTTCAGCGTCAGATAGCTGAAGCAGAAAAGAATGATGAAAAGGCAAAACCTGATTTTAGAAAAGAAAAATCCACCAGGCCAGACGGAAATAATAAGCGAGAAAGACCTGAGCGGATAAAAGGCATTCCTCCCACCGATGCCATGGGGCCTAAGGACCCAGCGGATATCCATAGAGGCCGGGCGGATGACTCCAGGAGACCTGAAAGGCCTTTGGGCAGGGAAAGAGTAAAGCATGCTCACAAGGATGATGGCCGGAGAGATGTACACAGGCATGAAAAGAAGGCGTTCCGGGACAAAGACAGGAGAGGGGATTTCAGAAGGCATAAAGGGGATGGTAAACATCACATGCCACAGGAACATAGGGACAATGGTCCACATCATGAAGTGGACGATGATAAATAAATTGTTATGAAGCCTTCACCCCCTAAGATTAATATGTAAAGAAGGAAAGGCACAGCGGTCAGGCAGGAACTGTGCCTTTTTTATTGCTCTGAAATGTTTCTGGAGAGCAGAAGGCACAACAGAGATATCTGAGGAACCTGAACCGTATGATAAAAGAAAGGGGTGCGGCTGCAGAATAAAGAGGATGGCCTTTAGCTTATGGTCGGCAGCATGAAGAAATTCGCCCTCTTGTACATTAGTAATTCATATGTTAAAATAACATCTGTGCATTTTTGACGGGTAAACCGCTCAGAGAAGTTTACTGCCAGTGGTTGAAAAACGACACCTCCAGCCGGGTGAAGAATTTCAAAGCGGAAAAGATTTGCTAAATTTTCTGTAAACTGGTTGCAAAAATGTCGGATAAATAGTATTATTTAAAGGCTGGGCACAAGCCCGTATCAGTATTTCGAATACTGCAATGCGCGGCTGGGTGTATTTAAAACTATGAAGTGGAAGGTGGCCTGTATTACAGGGGAATTTCCACGGAGCAGTTCATTCCAGAAATGAACGTCAGGAGGTTTACGAATTGGCAAAGCAGGAAAAAATTAGAATTCGCCTCAAGGGCTATGATCACAAAGCTGTTGATCAGAGCGCGGCGAAAATTGTGGAAACCGCAGTAAGAACCGGTTCCAGAGTCTCTGGTCCGATTCCGCTCCCAACCGAACGGAACGTGTACACAATTCTTCGTTCACCACATGTTAACAAGGACAGCCGTGAACAGTTTGAAATGCGTACTCACAAGAGACTGATTGACATCCTCGATCCATCTAAGAAGACCGCGGATGCGCTGATGAGACTGGAACTTCCAGCAGGCGTCAGCATTGAAATTAAAGCGTAAGGAGGTGCGAATATGTCTAAAGCTATTTTGGGTACAAAATTAGGAATGTCTCAGGTATTTGCAGCAAATGGAGATCTGATTCCAGTCACTGTTGTAGAAGTAAAGCCAAACGTTGTCGTAGCTGTTAAAAGCGTAGAATCCGACGGATATAACGCAGTCCAGCTCGGTTACGGCGAAGTTAAAGACAAACATTTGACCAAGCCGGTTAAGGGCCAGTTTGAAAAGGCTGGTGTCGCACCGGTTAAGTATCTGCGTGAATACAGACTGGCTGAAAAGCCGGAATACACAGTGGGCCAAACTCTGGCTGCTGATATTTTCGCAGAAGGCGAAGTTATCGACGTAATCGGCACCAGCAAGGGCAAAGGCTATGCAGGTACCATTAAGCGTTGGAACTTCCGCCGTGGACCGGAATCCCACGGTTCCAAGAACCATCGTCAGCCGGCATCTCTTGGTGCTCGTATGTCTGGCGGCGGCGGCAAGGTGTTTAAGGGCAAGAAGCTCCCGGGTCATATGGGCCACGCAAGAGTTACCGTGCAGCATCTGACTGTCGTTAAGGTAGATACAGCACGTAATCTTATGCTTGTTAAGGGCGGAATTCCTGGTGCTAAGGGAAGTCTCGTCATGGTTCAGTCTACAGTAAAGCCTGTAAAGTAATCGGTAGGCAAAATAACCGTTCTGAAAGGGAGGAACATCAATGCCGAATGTAACATTGTATAATGTAGCCGGCCAGGCAGCCGGTGAAATAAAGCTGAACGACAGCGTATTTGGCGTAGAATACAATGAAGCTGTCATTCATCAGGCAGTGGTGCGTCAGATGGCTAACGAACGCCTTGGCACACACGCTACCTTAACCAGAGGCCTTGTTCGCGGCGGCGGCAAGAAACCATGGAGACAGAAGGGCACAGGTCGTGCCAGAGTCGGATCCATCCGCTCCCCACTGTGGGTTGGCGGCGGTACAGTATTTGGACCGACACCAAGAAGCCATGCTAAGAGCATGAACAGAAAGGCTCGTCAGCTGGCAGTTAAATCTGCTCTGTCTGAAAAGCTCCGTTCCAATGAAATCGTTGTTCTCGATAAGATTGGTTTCGCAGCTCCAAAGACTAAGGACGCAATCAAGATGCTCGCTGCTTTCCATGTTGAAGGCAAGGCTCTGATTATCGATGGGGATGAAAGTGTTATGAACACGGTTCTTTCCGCTCGTAATATTCCGGGCGTTAAGGCTATCGCTCCGAGCGGCATCAACATCTATGATCTCGTTCATTACACCAAGCTCTTTATTACTAAGAGTGCAGTAGAAAAAATTGAGGAGGTACTCGCATAATGGAAGCTCGTGACATCCTCATTCGCCCAATTATCACCGAAAAGACAACAGCTCTTATGGAAGAGGGCAAGTACACATTCCGCGTACCGCTGGCAGCAACCAAGGTTGATATCCGCAACGCGGTAGAAGAAGTTTTCCACGTTAAGGTAACTGCTGTAAACACCATGCGCTATGAAGGCAAACTTAAGCGTATGGGCCGTACTCAGGGTCGCCGCAGCGATTGGAAGAAAGCAATTGTAACCCTTAAGCCGGGCGATGCAATTGAATTCTTTGAAGGGGTCTAAGGAGGAACATAAATGGCTTATAAAACATTTAAACCGTACACTCCAGGACGTCGTCAGATGACTGTTTCCACTTTTGAAGAAATTACAACTAACAAGCCAGAAAAGTCCCTGCTTGCACCGTTGCATAATCATGGTGGTCGTAACGGCTCTGGCAAGATGACAGTTCGTCATCAGGGTGGCGGCCATAAGCGTCAGTATAGAATTATTGACTTCAAGAGAAACAAGGACAACATTCCGGCAACTGTTGCAACCATTGAATACGATCCAAACCGTACATGCCGTATCGCTCTTCTGCACTATGCAGATGGTGAAAAGCGCTACATCCTCGCTCCAAGAGGACTTAAGGTTGGCGACGTAGTAACAAGCGGTCCGGAATCCGATATCAAGCCGGGCAATGCACTTCCACTGCTCAACATTCCACTCGGTACTACCGTTCATAATGTAGAACTGAAGATTGGTAAGGGCGGCCAGATGGTTCGTTCCGCAGGTGCAAGCGCTCAGCTCATGGCTAAGGAAGGCGACTATGCACTTCTCCGTCTGCCAAGCGGCGAACTGAGAAAAGTACATATTCGTTGCCGTGCAACAATCGGTGCGGTTGGTAATGAAGATCATGAAAATATCACAATTGGTAAGGCAGGCAGAAACCGCTGGCTCGGCGTTCGCCCGGCAAACCGTGGTGTAGTAATGAACCCGAATGACCATCCACACGGCGGTGGTGAAGGTAAGTCTCCGGTTGGACGTAAGCGTCCGGTTACTCCGTGGGGCAAGCCAGCTTACGGCGTGAAGACCCGCGATCACAAGAAGGCTTCTACCAAGCTGATTGTTAAGAGACGTAAGTAATTAATAAGGGGGATAAAAGTGTCCAGATCTATTAAGAAGGGCCCGTTCGTCGCATCCTCTCTCGTAAAAAAGATTGATGCACTGAACGCAGCTAATGAAAACAAAATTGTAAAAACCTGGTCCCGTGCTTCTACTATCCTTCCGAGTTTTGTAGGACATACCATTGCGGTTCACGACGGAAGAAAGCATGTACCGGTTTACGTTACTGAAGATATGGTTGGTCATAAGCTCGGCGAATTCGCTCCGACTCGTACATTCAAGGGGCACAACAAGAGCGATCAGGCTGCTGCTCCGAAGGCAGCTCCACAGGCTTAATGAGGAGGAAATATAATGGAAGTTCAGGCAATCTCTAGAAATATCCGCATTTCGCCTCGTAAAGTTCGTATCGTAGTCAACCTGATCCGCGGTAAGAACGTAAGAGAAGCTTTGGCTATTCTTCGCAACACACCAAAGGCTGCTTCCAAGGTTGTTGAAAAGACCCTGAGAAGTGCTATGGCAAATGCTGAAAACAATAATAATATGAACATTGATAATCTGTATGTTTCAACTACTTTTGTAGATGCAGGCCCAATTATGAAGCGTATTCATCCACGTTCTCGTGGACAGGCTTTCGGGATCATGAAACGTACCAGTACACTTACTGTAAAAGTTTCTGAAAGAAACTAATTAAAGGAGGGACACGTTTTGGGTCAGAAAGTAAATCCGCACGGAATGCGCGTTGGCGTAACCTGTGACTGGGACTCCAAGTGGTTTGCAGAAAAAGATTTTGCTGCAAAGCTCATTGAAGACGCAAAGATTCGTCAGTTTTTGAAGAAACACCTCTTCATTGCCGGCATCTCCAAGATTGGTATCAAGCGTGCAGGAAACCGCATTAAGCTGTCTATCTACACAGCTAAGCCGGGTATGGTTATCGGCCGCGGCGGCGCAGGTATTGAAGATATCAAGAAGGCTCTCAAGCCAATTACCAGCAGTGAAGTAGATATTGATATCGTTGAAATCAAGTCCATGGACATGAGCGCTATTCTGGTTGCTGAAAACATTGCTGCTCAGCTCGAAAAGCGTATCAGCTTCCGTCGTGCTGTTAAGCAGGCAGTTGGCAGAACCATGCGTGCTGGTGCCAAGGGTATTAAGGTAGCAGTCAGCGGCCGTCTCGGCGGTGCTGAAATCGCTCGCAGCGAAAGCTATCGTGAAGGTTCCATTCCGCTGCAGACACTGCGTGCCAACATTGATTATGGCGTAACAACCGCTCATACAACATTTGGTGCTATCGGTGTCAGAGTCTGGATTTACAAGGGCGAACTTGCTCCAGGCGAAATGGTTCCGGAAAATGAAAATGTTCGCGACAACAAGTCTCGTGGCAACAACCGCCGCGACAGACGTGGTGGCCGCAGAGGCGACCGCAGAGATCGCAGACCGAGAAATCAGGAAAGGGGTGACGACTAATGTTAATTCCAAAGCGTACTAAGTATCGCAAGCAGTTCCGTGGCCGTATGAAGGGCAGAGCTCACAAGGGCAATACCGTAACTTACGGTGAATATGGTCTGGTTGCTCTGGAACCAGCATGGGTCACCAACCGTCAGATTGAAGCCGCACGTATTGCTATGACTCGTTATACCAAGCGTGGTGGTAAGGTTTGGATCAAGATTTTCCCGGATAAGCCAGTTACCTCTAAGCCAATCGGCACTCGTCAGGGTAATGGTAAGGGTTCTGTTGAATATTGGGTAGCAGTTGCAAAACCTGGCCGCGTAATGTTCGAAATGGGCGGAGTCCCTGTCGAAGTAGCTAAGGAAGCTATGCGTCTGGCTAGTTACAAGCTGCCGATTAAGACCAAGTTTGTAGTTAAAGGTCATGAAGAAGTGGTAGGTGAATAAAATGAAGGTAAATGAAATTCGTAACCTCTCCACTGCCGAATTGAATGAAAAGATCGTCAGCTTAAGGGAAGAACTGTTTAACCTCCGTTTTCAGCTCGCTACAGGTCAGCTTGATAATCCGATGCGCATTCGTGAAGTAAGAAAGACAATCGCTCGTATCAAGACTGTTCAGCGTGAAGAAGAATTGAAGGCTGCTCAGAAAGCATAACAGTAAACCCCAAAGGAGGATCTAACCGTGGCAGAAGAAAGAAATTTGCGCAAGGTGCGCCAGGGAATCGTTGTCAGCGACAAGATGGACAAGACTGTCGTAGTTGCCGTTGAACGTAAGGTTCCACATAAGCTTTATAAAAAGTCTATTAATACCACAACCAAGTTTAAAGCGCATGACGAAAACAACGAATGCCGTGTCGGCGATACCGTCCGCATCGTAGAAACACGCCCGCTGTCCCGTGGCAAGCGTTGGCGCGTCGAAAAAATCGTTGCCCGTCAGAATTAAGGATAGATATATAGGAGGATTGGCACGATGATTCAGCAGGAAAGCAGACTCAACGTTGCAGACAATAGCGGAGCAAAAAATGTCCTGGTAATTAAGGTACTGGGCGGCTCCTTCCGCAAGAGCGGAAATATTGGCGATACCGTTGTTGTTACCGTCAAAGATGCAGCGCCTGGTGGCGTTGTTAAAAAAGGTCAGGTATGCAAGGCAGTCATCGTTCGTACAGTGAGCGGAATTAACCGTCCGGACGGCTCTCATATTCGTTTCGATGAAAATGCAGTTGTCCTGATTAAGGATGACAAGAGCCCGATCGGCACTCGTATTTTCGGACCAGTTGCAAGAGAACTTCGTGATAGAGATTACATGAAGATTATCTCCCTGGCACCGGAAGTGCTCTAATTTTTGGAGGTACACGATGAGTCAGAAATTGCATGTAAGAACCGGAGATACTGTTGTCGTTATCGCCGGCAAGGAAAAGGGCAAGCAGGGTAAAATCAAGGCTTGCGAACCAAAGAAGAATCGCGTAGTCGTTGAAGGCGTTAACATGGTGAAGAGACACACCAAGCCAAGCCAGGCTAACCCACAGGGCGGCATTATTGAAAAGGAAGCTCCGATCAACGTATCCAATGTTATGATTTTGGATCCGGAATCCAAAAAGCCGACCCGTATCAGAAAAGAAAAACAGGCCGACGGCTCTTATGTAAGAGTTGCTGTTAAGAGCGGCGCTGTTTTGGATAACGTAAAGTAAGCGGGAAGGAGGATAACAAGTGTCCAGATTAAGTGATTTGTACAACAAGCAGATCAGAAATGAAATGCAGGAAAAATTCGGATATACCAACGTTATGGATATTCCGAAGCTGGAAAAGATTGTAATCAACATCGGCGTTGGTGAAGCAACTGAAAACACCAAGACTGTTGATGCAGCAGCTTCTGATTTGGAAGCTATCACTGGCCAGAAGCCAATGATTTGTAAAGCTCACAAGTCCCTCGCAGCATGGAAGATTCGTGAAGGAATGCCACTCGGCTGCAAGGTCACTCTCAGAGGCGAAAGAATGTATGAATTCCTCGACCGTCTGATTAATATCGCTCTTCCCCGCGTTCGCGACTTCCGCGGCATCAGCTCCACCAGTTTCGATGGCAGAGGCAACTATGCTTTCGGTGTTAAGGAACAGCTGATTTTCCCGGAAATCGACTTCGAAAAGATCGACAGAGTACGTGGTATGGATATTATCGTAGTGACTACGGCTAAGACCGACGAAGAAGCAAGAGAACTGCTCACCAAGTTCGGTATGCCGTTCAAGAAATAACAGGAGGAACTATGGCAAAGAAGTCTATGTTGGCCCGTGAAAAGAAGAGAGAACTCATGGTCCAGAAATACGCAGCTAAGCGTAAGGCGCTCAAGGAAGCCGGCGATTATGAAGCTCTTAGCAAGCTTCCGCGCGATGCATCCCCGACTCGTCTTCATAACCGTTGCAAGCTGACAGGTCGTCCGCACGGTTATTTACGTAAGTTCGGAGTTTGCCGCAATCAGTTCCGTGAACTGGCTTACCGCGGAGAAATTCCGGGCGTAAGAAAAGCCAGCTGGTAATTTAGGTTTTAGGAGGATATTTAAATGGTAACAACCGATCCGATTGCGGATATGCTCACTCGTATTCGCAACGCGAACGATGCATATCATGCAACTGTAGATATGCCCGCTTCTAGAATTAAAGCTGCTGTGCTGGAAATCTTGAAGAACGAAGGCTTTATCAAAGATGTAGAACAGGTTGAAGTTGACAACCATCAGCACCTCAGAGTAACCCTCAAGTACGGCGCAAACCGTGAAAAGGTTATCAAGGGTCTGAAGAGAATTTCCAAGCCAGGTCTGAGAGCCTATGCAGGCAGAGAAGAACTGCCGAAGGTTCTTGGCGGACTGGGAATCGCAATCATCTCTACATCTAAGGGAATTATGACAGACAAGGCTGCCCGCAAGGCTGGCCTTGGCGGCGAAGTACTCGCTTATGTCTGGTAAGCAATTGGAGGTTATAAGATGTCAAGAATAGGCAAGAAACCGATTGCGGTACCGGCAGGCGTTGAAGTCAAGATTGACGGCCGCAAGGTTACTGTAAAAGGTCCAAAGGGTGAAATTTCCCGTGAATTCAATCAGGGCATGAACATTGCTCTGGAAAATAACGAAATCGTTATCACCCGTCCAGATGAAGAAAATGAAACCCGTGCACTCCACGGTCTTACCCGCGCACTGCTCCACAACATGGTTGTAGGCGTAACCGAAGGTTTCTCCAAGAAGCTGGAAATCGTTGGTGTTGGCTACCATGCTAAGATGCAGGGCAAAAACCTGAATCTGACCCTTGGTTTCTCTCACCCGGTAGTAGTAGTTCCACCGGAAGGTGTTGAAATTTCTACCCCATCTTCTATTGAAATCGTCGTATCCGGCGTTGATGCTCAGAAGGTTGGCCAGGTTGCTGCAGAAATCCGCAGCTGGCGTGAACCAGAACCATACAAGGGCAAAGGTATTCGTTACTCCGGTGAACATGTCCGCCGTAAGGCAGGCAAGACCGGCGCAAAGTAAGACAGGAGGTTACTAATAAATGCGTAAGAATGATAGCAGAAGCGCAGTGGTTCGTCGCCACCTGCGTCTTCGTAAACACATCTCCGGTACTGCACAGCGTCCGCGTCTCAACGTTTTCCGCAGCCTGAACAATATCTATGCTCAGGTTATTGATGACGAAGCTAAGGTGACACTGGTATCTGCTAGTACCTTGGATAAGGAAATCAAGGCTGCTTGCCCGAATGGCGGCAATGTAGCAGCTGCTAAGGAAGTTGGCAAGCTCGTTGCTAAGAGAGCTCTTGAAAAGGGAATCGATACCGTCGTATTCGATCGCGGCGGCTACATTTATCACGGCAGAGTACAGGCACTTGCTGAAGGTGCTCGTGAAGCCGGCCTGAAATTTTAAGGTAAAGGAGATAAGCACATGCCAAGATTTGAAAAACAGGAATCCGATCTGCAGGAAAACGTCGTTTTCATCAACCGGGTTGCTAAAACTGTTAAGGGCGGTCGTCGCGCATCCTTTGCTGCCGTTGTCGTTGTAGGCGATGGAAAGGGTAGAGTCGGAGCTGGTATCGGCAAGTCTGCTGAAGTTCCGGATGCTATCCGTAAGGGCGTTGAAGACGCTAAGAAGAATATGATTACCGTGGCAACGAAGAACGGAACCATTCCGCACTCCGTTACCGGTGAATACGGCGCAGGCCGTGTATTTATGAAGCCGGCTGCTGAAGGCTGCGGCGTTATCGCAGGCGGTCCAATTCGTTCCGTACTTGCTCTTGCAGGTATCCGCAACATCCTGACCAAGTCTCTGGGCTCCAATAACCCAATCAACATGGTCAGAGCAACTCTTGATGGACTTTCCCAGCTTGAAAATGCTGAACATGTTGCAGCACTTCGTGGCAAGACAATCGACGAAATTTATAACTAATAGGAGACTGATCATGAAGGTAACAATTACATTGAAAAAGAGTGTGATCGGCTCCAAACCTGATCAGGTTGCAACTGTGAAGGCTCTTGGACTTAAGAAGACCAACTCTTCTGTTGAACAGGAACTGACACCCCAGATTAAAGGTATGCTTCATAAAGTACGCCATCTGGTAGAAGTTAAAGAAAACTAATACAAGGAGGTGCTACTTTTATGAAATTGCATGAACTTAAGCCGGCAGAAGGCTCCAGAAAGCCAAGACGTCGTGTAGGTCGTGGTATCGGTTCCGGCATGGGTAAAACATCTACTCGTGGTACCAAGGGTCAGTTCTCCAGAACTGGCGGCGGCACCCGTCCGGGATTTGAAGGCGGTCAGATGCCTCTGTACCGCAGACTTCCAAAGCGTGGTTTTAAGAATACTTTCGCTAAGAAGTATGCAGAAGTAAATGTTGAACAGCTCAACTGCTTTGACAACGGCGCTGTTGTTGATCCGGCAGCTCTGATTGAAGCAGGCATTCTCAAGAATGTTCTTGATGGTGTTCGCGTCCTCGGCAATGGTGAACTGACCAAGTCCCTGACAGTTCAGGCACAGGGCTTCACCAAGTCCGCTCAGCAGAAAATTGAAGCAGCAGGTGGAAAAGCTGAGGTGATCTAATATGGGTAATCTCTTTGCAAATATTTTTGCGAACAAGGAACTCAAAGATCGCATCGTTTACACCTTTATGATGTTTATCGTCTTCAGGCTTGGGGTGCACATCCCTGTGCCTGGGGTTGATGCTTCAGTTATTGAAAATATTTTCCAATCCGGTAATCTGTTTGGATTCCTGGATTTATTCTCCGGCGGCGCTCTCAGCAAGTTCTCTATCTTCGCTATGAGTATTACCCCATTCATCAACGCACAGATTATTATGCAGATGCTTGTTGCGGTAATTCCGTCGCTTGAAGAATTACGTAAAGATGGTCAGGAAGGATTTAAGAAAATCCAGAAGATGACCCGTTATTTCACCATTTTCCTGGCATTTGTCCAGTCATTCGGGATTTCCTATGGCCTTCGTGCCAATGGAGCCCTGGTGGATAACAGCTGGTTCTTCCTTTTCTTTGTCTGTGTAGTACTTACAGCAGGCACATGCCTCCTCATGTGGATTGGTGAAAAAATCACTGAACACGGAATTGGCAATGGAATTTCCCTGATTATTTTTTGCGGTATCGTAGCTCGTTTCCCGGAAGCGCTGCAGACGATTGTTCAGTACCTCGAAGTAGGTACTATTACTCCTCTGCAGGCACTCCTCTTCGCAGCCATTGCCCTGGCTATGATTGTTGTTGTCATTGAAGTCAATGAAGGACAGCGTCGTATTCCGGTGCAGTATGCCAAGAGAGTTATCGGACGCAAGATGTATGGTGGTCACAGCACTTTCCTGCCTCTCAAGGTTAATCAGGCCGGTGTTATTCCGATCATCTTTGCATCTTCCATCCTTATGCTTCCTGTGACCCTGGCACAGTTCGTTCATGTGGGCTGGGTACAGGCGCTGGCCAAGTTCTTTGGCTGGGGAACCTGGGCTAATACTTGTCTCTATGCTATCCTCATTGTTATCTTCACCTATTTCTATACGGCGATTACCGTCAACGTTACAGAACTGGCTGATAACATGAAGAAATATGGCGGTTTCATCCCGGGCATCCGTCCTGGTGAACCAACCATGAGATATGTAGACAAGGTATTGACTCGAATTACCCTTACGGGTTCTGTTTTCCTTGCGTTTATTGCTATTCTTCCGAACTTTATCGGAAGCATTACCAATATTCAGGGGGTATACTTCGGTGGTACAGCATTGCTGATTATCGTCGGGGTAGCTCTGGACACTATGCGTCAGGCACAGTCCCTTATGGTAACACGCAACTATCAAGGCTTTATTAAATAAGGAGTTGGGATTATGTATATCTTATTAATGGGACCTCCTGGTGCCGGCAAGGGCACACAGGCGGAACGATTGATCCGTGAATACGGTATCCCTCAGATCTCTACCGGCGATATGTTCCGCGCTGCAGTTAAAGAAGGAACACCGCTTGGTAAAGAAGCCAAGAGTTATATGGATAAGGGGGCACTGGTACCGGACAGCGTTACTGTTGGTATCGTAAAGGAAAGACTTTCCAAGGATGATTGCAAGAAGGGCTGGATTCTGGATGGCTTCCCGCGCACAACCGCGCAGGCAGCTTCCCTGGACGCTATTCTTCATGACCTGGGAATTTCCCTTACCGCTGTCATTGGAATCAATGCAAACCGTGAGGATCTCGTAAAGAGAGTTAGCGGCAGACTTGTCTGCCGTAAATGCGGAGCTTCCTTCCACAGGGAATTCCGTCCACCGGTTAAAGCAGGCGTCTGCGATAACTGCGGTGGTGAACTGTATCAGCGCGCTGATGATAACGAAAAGACCATTCGTTCAAGACTGGCTGTGTACGATGAATCGACCAGACCGCTTATTGATTACTACAAGGCCAGCGGCACTTATGTAGAAATCAATGGCAATCAGCCAATGGACAAGGTCTTTGACGATATCAAGCAGGCACTGAAGAAGGCTAACGCATGATTAACATCCGTACGCCGGAAGAAATAGAAAAGATTGCCCGCGCAGGTAAACTGACCGCGGACACTCTTTCTTTTCTTGCCCAAAACATAAAACCAGGAATCAGTACCCTGGATATAGACAGAATGGCGGAAAAATACATCAGGGACCGTGGTGGTATACCCAGTGAAAAAGGCTATTATGGTTATCCTGGATCCATCTGCGCTTCAGTAAATGAAGTTGTAGTACATGGAATTCCGTCGGCTCGCAAAATTCTTCGAAAAGGTGATATCATTTCTCTCGATCTTGTGGTAGAATTAAATGGTTACATGGGAGATTCCTGTATCACTGTTCCTGTAGGACATTGCAGCAAGAAGGTGGCTCAACTTTTGAAGGTTACCGAAGAGTCACTGTATGCAGGTATTAAGCAGGCGGTTGTCGGCAATCATATTGGCGATATCGGTCATGCAGTGGAAAGTACCGTAAAGCCGTATGGATACGGTGTTCTGCGTGATTATGTAGGACATGGTATTGGTACGGAAATGCACGAAGACCCTGAAGTACCGAACTATGGTCAGCCAGGACATGGACCTATCCTTGAAGAAGGAATGGTTATCTGTATTGAACCTATGATCACCATGGGCTCCCCGGATACCTATACCCTTCGCGATGGTTGGGGTGTGGTAACTTATGACGGACTTCCGTCCGCTCATTTCGAACACACAGTAGCTATCACCAAAGATGGTCCGCGAATTCTGACAATGCGGTCATAATGTTACGGGGCCCTGTAATTCCCAGCCATCCGGCTGGGGGTTTGCAGGTTAAATCATCAGAAGGAGGCTCCCATGAGCAAGGAAGACGTCATTGAAGTGGAAGGTTTGGTTGTTGAAAAACTTCCAAATGCAATGTTCCGCGTCAAATTGGAAAATGGTCATATCGTACTGGCGCATATTTCCGGCAAGATGCGTATGAATTTCATTCGTATTCTGCCTGGGGACCGGGTGACCCTGGAACTGACCGCCTATGATTTGGACCATGGTAGAATCACCTACCGCTTCAAATAAGTAAGGAGGAAACAAGATGAAGGTCAGACCGTCCGTCAAGAAGATGTGTGACAAGTGCAAGATCATTAAGCGCAAGGGCCGTGTTATGGTCATTTGTGAAAATCCGAAACATAAGCAGAGACAAGGTTAATTAAAAGGAGGTACAGAGTAGATGGCACGTATAGCTGGTGTAGACTTACCAAGAGATAAGCGCGTTGAGATCGGCTTAACTTATATTTATGGAATTGGCCTCACTCTTTCCAGAGAAGTATTGAAAAAAGCCGGAGTAAATCCGGACGTCCGTGTTAGAGATCTGACAGAAGACGATGTAGCTAAGTTGCGTAACGTACTGGCTGATTATAAGGTAGAAGGCGATCTTCGCAGAGAAGTATCCCTCAACATTAAGCGTCTTGTAGAAATCGGTTCCTACAGAGGCATCCGTCATCGCGAAGGACTGCCAACCCGTGGACAGCGCACCAAGACAAATGCTCGTACACGTAAGGGTCCGAGAAAGACCATTGCAGGCAAGAAGCTTGCAACTAAGAAGTAATGTTGAAGGAGGAATAAAATGGCTACAGTAAAGAGAAAAGAAAAGAAACATGTAGAAACCGGTGCCGCTCACATTCGTTCCACATTCAACAATACGATTGTAACGATTACCGATTCCAACGGAAACACAATTTCCTGGGCATCAGCTGGTGGACTCGGTTTCAAAGGATCTCGTAAGAGCACTCCGTTTGCAGCACAGATGGCTGCAGAACAGGCTGCTAAGGTTGCTATTGAACATGGCATGCGTTCCGCTGACGTATTCGTTAAGGGACCAGGCGCAGGCCGTGAAGCAGCAATCCGCGCATTGCAGGCTGCTGGCATTGAAGTAAGCAGCATTAAGGACGTTACCCCGATTCCGCACAACGGCTGCCGTCCTCCAAAGCGCAGAAGAATTTAATATTGGCTTTTGCGTACATTAGCGCGGTACAGCGCGGAAGGAGGACTTTCGGATGATCGAAAATAGAAGCTTCACGATTGAAACTGTTGTACTTGACAATGATGACCGTCATGGAAAGTTCGTTTGCGAACCACTCGAACGCGGTTATGGCATTACTCTTGGCAACAGCCTTAGACGTGTATTGCTTTCATCTTTAAGCGGTGTGGCTATCACATCCATTAAAATTGATGGCGTACTTCATGAATTTTCTACCATTAACGGTGTTAGAGAAGACGTGACAGACATGATTCTGAACCTGAAGAAGATTCGTTTCATCGCTCATGATGAAGCTGAATTCCCAATCAAGTGCAGAATTGATGTTACCAAGGAAGGCATCCTGCATGCCGGCGATTTAGCGCTGCCGTCTGAAATCGACGTCCTGAATAAAGATTTGGCTATTTGTACCCTGGATACCGATGCTCATCTCGGAATGGAGATTACCATTGATCAGGGTCGTGGCTACGTACCTTTTAGTAAGAATAAGAGAGAAGACGACGTAATTGGCGTCATCCCGATTGATTCCATTTATTCTCCGGTTATTAAATGTAACTATGAAGTCAGCGATACCCGCGTGGGTAACGAAATGGATTTCGATAAGCTGACTCTGGAAGTACTGACAGACGGTTCTATTTCCGCTCCAGATGCAGTTGCAGTAGCAGCTAACATTCTGATTAACAGCTTCAAGAATTTCCTGTCTCTCGGTACCAAGGAAATCCCGTTGGAATCTGCTGAAGATAATCATGCAGCGGAAGCTGCTGATGTTGCAGAACAGGAAGAACCAAAGGTAGATATTTCTACTATTCCGATTGAAGATCTGGAACTGTCTGTTCGTGCATTCAACTGCCTCAAGAGAGCAGATATCAATACTCTTGATCAGCTGACAGCAAAATCGGAAGATGAATTAACCCGTGTACGCAATCTCGGTAAGAAATCTGTTGATGAAATCAAGGCTAAGCTTTCTGAATTCAGAGGGCTCGGACTTCATCTCAGAGATCCAAAAGATTGATCACTATTTAGGAGGAAAGACATGGCTCACAGCAAATTAAGAAGAACCAGCGGACCACGTAAAGCCGTTCTCCGCAGCCTGGTAACCGCTCTTTTCCAGAATGGTCGTATTCAGACTACAGAAGCTAAGGCTAAAGAACTGCGTAAGACTGCAGACAAGATGATTTCCCTCGCTAAGAGAGGCGATCTTCACGCTCGCCGTCAGGCAGAAGGCTTCGTAATGGACAAGGCAGTAACCAAGAAACTGTTCAATGAAATCGCTAAGAAGTATACCGACCGTAACGGCGGCTATACCCGCATCATCAAGCTCGGACTTCGTCAGGGCGATGCTGCTCCAGTAGCAATTATTGAATTGGTTTAATGACCTGAATAAAACGCTGAAAGCAAACGCTTTCAGCGTTTTTTGTTGGTCTGACATAAGGATTATCCATACTGACCTGCTATAGCTTTATTGAATAGAGAGCAATGATATATTATAATATTCAAAAGCATTAATGCGTGAGATATAATTATCTGAAACACATGCTTTGTGAATAATGTATATATTTAAATGGAATGGAGTGGTAAGGATGAGTATTAAACCAAGAAAGGTTGGCGTACTTGGCGCAGGAAATGTAGGCTCCCATGTGGCATTGCAGATTGCTGTGCAGGGACTGGCGGACGATATCGTATTCTTCGATACCAACAATGGTAAGGCTGAAGGGGAAGCTATGGACCTTCGGGACGCGGTAAGCTATATGCCTCATCATGTGACCTGTAAGGCCGTGGATGGGGATGAACTGGGAGACTGCGATATTCTTGTAGTGGCCATTGGTAAAACCAGACAGCCGGGGCAGACCCGCCTGGATATGCTTGCCGACTCTGTGGAAGAATGTAAGAAGCTTATTAAGGTCATTCAGCATTCCGGCTTTGACGGAATCATTATATCCATTACCAACCCATGCGATGTTATTACCGAATACCTGGCAAGAAAACTGAACTGGCCGAAGAATCATATTATCGGTTCCGGCACAGCTCTCGATTCTGCCAGATTGCAGATGCAGCTGTCAGAACAGCTTAATGTCAACAGAAGATCGGTTACTGCCTATGTACTCGGTGAACATGGGGACAGCAGTATGGTTCCATGGAGCCATGTAACCGTAGGTGGCAAACCGATTCGTGAACTTCTGGAAGAAAATCCGGATAAGTATCATATTGACTCCTTTGAAGAAGTGGTTTATAAGGTACATCGCGGTGGTTATTTTGAAAATGCGAACAAGGGCTGTACAGAGTTTGGTGTAAGTTCTTCCACAGCGGAACTTATCCGTGCTATCTTCCATAATGAACACAAGATTCTGCCATGTTCTACCTGGCTGAACGGACAGTATGGTATTCATGATACCTTTGCCTCCGTTCCGGTTAAGCTGGGAGCCGATGGGGTAGAAGATGTCATTGAAATTCACCTGACAGAAGAAGAACAGAAGGAACTGGATAATTCCATTGATATTCTTCAGCAGCATGTAAAGAAGGCACTGGCCCTCTGATACAGAATCATGATATGGATTCTTCAAGAAAAAGGACATGAGGACTTGAACTCATGTCCTTTTTGCATCTTTGAATAAAATTTATGACTGGAGCTTTTCTATAAATTGCGCAAACAGGTAAGATTGGCTATTGTTACCTTAATAAAAAACGCTTATAATATGACTGATTCACTTTTTTCTGAGTTCCGTTCGTGAGGCGAATGAATTACGCTATTATCAGGATTATATATGCTTGCCCACGAAGCGGACTTTAGTTAAGGAGGACCTATGAACAACTCTTCTTTTCTTGACCGGGTATTTCACCTGGCAGAGAATGGTACTACCGTTAAAACTGAAATTTTAGCGGGTATTACCACATTTATGACCATGGCATATATTCTGGCGGTCAATCCGATTGTCATGGGATCTATCGGTATGGATAAGGGGGCCGTTCTTACCGCCACCTGTATTGCATCGTTTATCGGTACATTACTGATAGCCGGACTGGCTAATTATCCATTCGCGCTGGCTCCGGGGATTGGACTTAATGCCTTTTTCGCATATACCGTGGTTATGTCTATGGGATATACCTGGGAAATGGCGCTTTCTGCCGTGTTTATTGAAGGGATTATCTTTATTGCCTTAACGCTCACAAACATCCGTGAAGCCCTGTTTAATGCGATTCCGATGAACCTGAAGAAGGCGGTATCTGCCGGTATTGGTCTTTTTATCTGCTTTATCGGTCTGGGCAGCGCTCACCTGGTTGTAGCCAGCAAAGCGACAAAGATTGCCCTGTTTTCTTTCAAGCAGGCAGCGGAATCCGGTACATTTTATACCACAGGGACTCCGGTAGTCATTGCCGTTCTGGGGATATTCCTTACTGCGTTCTTTATGATTAAGAATATCCGCGGCAATATTCTCTGGGGAATTCTGTCTACATGGATTCTCGGTATGATTGCGGAAGCTACCGGATTCTATATCCCGGATCCGTCTGTGGGAGCATTTTCTACTTTCCCGCAGTTCCATGGCCTCGCTTCTTTTCTGCCACAGAGCATCGCACCTGTGTTTATGAAAATCGATTTTTCAAAAATTGGATCTCTTGACTTTTTCGCAGTATTGTTTGCATTCCTCTTTGTAGATATTTTTGATACCCTGGGAACCCTGGTAGGCGTATCCCAGAAGGCTGGCATGCTGGATAAGGAAGGCAAGCTGCCACGTATCAAACCAGCCCTTCTTTCTGATGCTATTGCCACATCCATTGGTGCCGTTCTTGGGGTAAGTACTACAACTACCTACGTAGAAAGCGCGGCTGGTGTCGGTGAAGGCGGACGTACAGGCCTTACTGCCATAACGGTGGCAGTGCTGTTCTTGATTTCCCTGTTCTTCTCTCCGATTTTCCTTGCGATTCCTGCGTTTGCTACAGCACCTGCATTGATTATTGTAGGTTTCCTGATGTTTACTTCTGTAGCTACTACAGAATTTGGTGATCTGACAGAAGCTATTCCGGCATATATTACCATTATTGCCATGCCATTCTTCTACAGCATTTCTGAAGGTATCTCCATGGGTATTATTTCCTATGTAGTACTGAATCTTATGGCAGGGCACCGTGAAAAAATCAGTCCGCTGATGGCGGTTCTGGCGGTGGTATTTGTCGTTAAATACTTCTTTATAGGCTGATTTAAGGAAACTAAAAGCTCTCCGGATGGATTTCCGGAGAGCTTTTTTATGCCTCTTTATTCAGCACGGTATGATGATTTATATGGAATAGGGGGAATAGGTCTAGCCTACAGGGAAAAGGATCTGGGAGAGATAAATCGTCAGGGTCATCGTGATAACGGAAGCTACTGTACTCATGACTACGATTTCTGTAGCGAAATCCACATAATTCTGGAATTCAATTGCGTAAAGGACGGAATTGGCAGGGGAAGGAACACAGGCCATAATCATGATAACCTGACAGACAATGGGAGAGAACCCCGGGCCCCAGGTATTCCATAAAGTGAGAAGGCAGAATACAATCAATGGTCCGCCGAAAAGCCTCCAGGCGGCAGCAACCCACGCATCCACATCGGCAGCGTGAAAACGGCTGTGATGCATTTGCATTCCCAGCGCCATCATAACGATGGCTACCAGTGCCTGGGCACTGTATTGGAACATAGGCCATATGAACCAGTGAGTCATATCGATGTCAAGGAATTTAATGGTAAATACGGAAACCAGCACATAGACAACCGGCATATGGAAGATGACATACAGCGCATCCCGGGGAGTCAGTTTTCCCTTTCCGGCCTGATAAAGGCCCAGCGTGTTAAGGAATATGTTCATCTGAATCAGCAGCATGGTTGCCGCGCTGATTGCGGGGATAAGATAAGGGGTTTCCCCATTAAGCAAATAAGGGGGATTGGAAAACACAAGGGCGACCAGCGCGATACCGATATTGCCTGTGTTGGAAAACATGGTGGCGTTTTTAAAAGCTTCCGTCTTACCGGGAGTAAAATGCCGCAGCTTCCCATAAAGGGTACCGCCCAGGGCAAGAAAGAACATTTCCACGCAGCCGACAATAAATACCGTAATCATGGTCATGTCAATTTTTGCGGAATAAACGCTGTAGAAGATAAGGCTGGGGAGAACAACGAAGAATGTAAGCTTATTCAATGCCTTTACATCCAGGTTGAATTTCTTATCCAGCATATAGCCTATGGTGACAAAAACAAGCAGTGGCAGTATGTTATTGGAAATAATCTGTAAAAAAGCCATAAATCCACCTTCCTTATATTACCGGGAAAAGCACTCGAGCCAGGACGGCCGCCAGCGGGCACCCCAGGAGATAGATAATAAGCGATGGCTGTATGAAAGCCGCTGTGGGATTGATTCCTGTACTGGTGCCGTGATCGGTGAGCGCGATGATGGCAGGGATGGAAGCCGCGATAAATAATACCTGAGACTCTGCTGGTGAGAAAATTCCTGAAAAATGAATAACCGCATAGGAAATGCCAAGCATCAGTACGAAACGTACCAGCATAAGCAGGGCGGGAGCCCATTTGAATTCCGGACTATAGGATTTATGGAGCCAGATGCCGGTCATGATGCAGGTGAGAATAACGAAAACTCCATCATAATGCAGCAGAACCGGCCAGAGAAAGCTGTGTTCCAGTGGAATGTTAAAGGACCGTAAAATAACGGCAGCCACCGCGGTATACAGAGAAGGAACAGAGAAAAAGGCGCGTATCATTTCGGTAAGGGAATGGGTACGTCTCCCAGCCAGCAGGACACTGTGGATGATCATGGATGTGAGAAGAAGGAGGGACGACACAGAGACGAAGGGGATAATAAAGGTTTTAGGGGTTCCCATACCGGTAAAATACGGTACATGGGAAAACACCAGAATAAGGAAAACGACCCCGGTAAGCTCTGTATCGGAAAGCATAAATGGGGAAATAAAATCCCGGATGGTTCCCTCTTCCGGGAGAATTTTCTGGAGCAGCCATCCCAGCAGGCCGGACAGGCAGAGAATTCCGGCAAATGCCGCGGGAATAAGCGTGACATGAGATGGAATATAACGATACAGGGACAGAAAGATAAATAAGGGCATGACAGCGTATCGGGTCACTATATCATATGTGCGTACGTCCAGGCTGAAATGCTTGTCCAGCAGATAGCCAATGAGGAACATTATAGCCATGGGAAGTGAAGCGTAAATAAAAACAGACAGACAGGCCACAGAATGCCTCCTTTTCAAAAAGGGAATATAAAATATTAAATATGCTTACCAGTATAGTACAGAAACCGGCTTTGGTAAATACAGAGTACGAAAGAATACCAAGCGGTACCGGACAAAATAAAAGGCTGACATATTCCACCAGGGGAATGTCAGCCTTTTGGCATGGTTATGAGGTTACAGCTTTTTCAGGTAAAACAGCCATTGTTCCTTTCTGCGAAGAGGAGACAGGCAATGGGAGCGCATGGATGAAAGGATATCCACCACATGGCGCATGTCCTCAGGTGAAATCTTCTGGCCGCTGTACCGGAGCTTCAGAAGGAGAGGCGTCAGTTCAGTGATAGAAGCGAATCGTTTATCCCTGGCCACCTGGGAAGTCCATTCCTCGTACGTAGTGGTTACGCCAGGCAGTCCGGCCCACAGGAAAAGCCTGTGTAGATAGGAAACCAGCTGGCGGAGGGATTCCTGGGACGGGTTCCTTAACGCTTCTGCAAAGAGGTTACCGGCAAATTCCCGGCGCTGGCGGATGATAAAGAACAACGCACCAGCGGCCAGTGTAAGTAAGGCCACAATCATAAGGAGAGGCATAAGGAAGGAGGACAGAACAGAAGGGGATGGCAGCGGATGAATCGGCTCTTCCGGAGCCGCGTTCTGAGGTTGCTGCTGCTCATTCTGCTGACCTGACTGATTGTCCGGTGACTGTTTGTCAGGCTGATCCGGTGACTGCTTTTCATCGGCTGGCGCCGGGAATGGGTCGGCAGCTCCATCATATCCCGGAGTCAGTTCAGCTGGACGCCAGCCTATATTATCCACATATACTTCAGCCCACGCGTGGGCATGGTGGTCATTGATATCCAGGGTATGGAAACCATTGGCAATGTCTGCGTTGTTTACTTCATCCGTAGATACCGTAAGTCCGGTCACATACCGTGCCGGGACTCCACCGGCGCGGAGAAGCATGACACCGGCAGAGGCAAAGGCTGTGCAGTAGCCTTCCTTCTTGTTAAACAGGAAATCAGAAATAAAGTCTTCCCCTGCGGCAGTGCGGCCCGGATGGGTCGTATAGCGGTAATTATTCTGCAGGAACTGACTTACTGTATGGTACCATGCTCTCTTTTCCTCATAGGTTCTGGCGTGGGGAACAGGAAGGAGCGTACGGATACGGCTTCGCAGCGCCTCCGGAATATCCAGATAATGAGAATATACAAAACGCCGGTAGGCGGATTCTCCGTTTTCGTAAGTGAGCAGGTAGGGATCGGAGGAATGATTGGTCCGGAGGAAAGTAATCATAGCTCCGGAAGGCATATCCATGATATAGGAATTATATGCTTTAGGTCCGGTTCCCTGCGGAGCCCAGTCAAAGACAAATCCATTGAAGGATATATCCAGGTCATAAGGAATGAAATAATATGGCGTCTGGATATAGACGGAGGTTACACGGAATACACGACGGAAATTTTTAAAATCCACAGCTCTGGGATCATAGGCATACAGAGCGGAGGAAAGGTCCTCACTATGGCCCATGACTTCCATAAGCCACGCGCCCTGATCGTACCATTCGCCCTGATTATGGGTGAAGAGTGGTTCAATCTCTTTATAGTCTGATGCTGGCAGAGTGCTCCACTGGTTGTCTTTGTACTTACCGGCAGTAAAACTGCGGATGTACAGACGGGAGGAGATGTCTTCTGATGCAATCTGGGCGATAACCTGTCCGGTATAATGGACACTGTCTGTTTCCCCCAGTTTGTTTTTTCCGTTAACTCCGCTGGTTACACTGGAAAAGGCAGTACCGGCGTGGAAGATGGGGTCATAAGGATCCGTAAGAGTGATAATTTCCTGTGCTGCCGCCGACAGAATATCCGGTTCTGTATAGGATGAGGGAACAAGAATCGACAGAAGGCATCCGGCTAAGAGAGTGGAAGTAAAGACCGCTCCCTGCTGTGCTGGCGAATCTTTACCAGGAAGGGAAAAAATCCGGCTGAGCCAGTATGCCGCGGCAATTGACAGCGCCAGTCCTGCCGGCGCTGAGCCGAAATAAAACCCCATAAGGCAGAGCGGGATGGACAGCAGAACACTGAAAATCCTGAAAAATCCTGAGAGAGAAGCCCCGGAAAAAACAGAAGACGTCATAAGCAGGCACCAGATAAGGGCAGGCAGCGAAGAAGTGATTTCCCTGGGGGACTGCGTCACTGCCAGATCCAGTGCATAGGGTTTTTCCAGTGCAGGGGCCATACTGTTCCAGAGAGAAACCAGACTCTGGAACCCGGTATGATGCAGAAAGGCGGCCAGCACAATCAGGAGTCCAGGGAGCAGCAGGGAAAAATAAGTATTCTTTTCCCTGTACAGCTCACAGAGGATAAGTGTGAATATACCGGCAACGAGGCCATAGGCCCAGCTCATTAATGGAAACGCGCTGGAAAAGAAGGCGGTTACCGTGCCGAAGGCTCCGACCGTACAGATTACGTATTCCCGCATAAGAAGTGACAGATACTTATGCATGAATATCACCTCCCAGCTTGGTCATAATGTCGTTCCTTCCGGCCATATCCGCATTGTCACAGGGGGAAGCGGACCAGATTACCGGATGGAGTGCCGGTGGTATGAAGACATGACTTTCCCCAGTGAGATAAAGCAGAGGCGACTGGGCAGGGATAAGCTTTTCTGCCTGTTCCAGCACATTTCCCGACAGGCCGCTGCCTATGCATTCTTCCAGAGCGGTGTAAAATTCATCGACGGAAGTGATGATTTCCTTCCGTGGCCCTGTGGAAGAAAGGAAAAGCAGAGTAAATGTTTTCCCATTATGAAGCAGGGCGAGACCTGCGGAAAGCAGGGTATCGCCGATGGTATCCCGCTGGTCAGGAGACTGCGGGATGGAGCAGGCTATCAGCAGATCGGTACCATTGGCCGGTTCAGAATCACGGACATATACGTCATCGGTTCTGGCGGTCATTTTCCAGTTGATAAGCCGTGGATTGTCGCCTGGCTTGTACTGCACCGCACCATAATAATATTTTTCATCAGGAGTCATAATATGGGATAACACCTGAAGAATCTGGCTTTCCGTACCGATACGCGCCGGGAAGACAAAACCATTCAGAGCGGTTAATGGCATATGGAACCGACAGAGATGAAAAGGATCCATATACCAGGCTTCTCCCTTATGTATGGAGAAAAGGCCGCAGTGAGGAATGGTGAGAGGTATGGTGCAGGCAGCGGGCAATGAGGAAGGAGATGTGGTAAATTCCAGTTCCTCCGTAGATATGAAAAAGGAAGGGATGTACCATGAAGGGCCGGAAATCAGCAGCTGGCACTGCGAAGGAGTGGCCCTGGTGATTCCCCTGGGAATCTGCCAGGAGCAGCGTATCCTTTTATGGGCCTTCCAGGCCAGGACTATTCCCGGCAGCGGCGCCAGGATGCAGGCAAGCCCCAGAGAAAATGCCTGTGGCATATCATACATTATTAAGAGAAACAGCCCGGCCAGGCAGAGTATACAATAAGAAGTACGGCGCATTTATGCCTCCGTCAGTCTGGGGAGCGGGAGCGTGCGCAGAATGGATTGCAATACCGTGAAAGCGGTTTCTCCCTCTCTCCGGGCTTTTCCTGAGAGAAGAATACGATGAGGCAGTGTATCCGCCGCTACCTGAAGAATGTCATCCGGAACCGCATAGTCCCGCCCCGCGAGGAAGGCATGGGCTTTGGTCATGGAGGCCAGCGCCATGGTGCCGCGCGGACTGATGCCAAGGGTGATGGACTCTGAGGTTCTGGTAGCGTTGGCGATGGACACCATGTATGCGTACAGAGAATCATCCACATGGACAGAGGCCGCTTCCTGGCGGATGGTCAGCAACTGAGAAGCGGTGATTACCGGAGTCAGGTCGGATGGTTTAGTGAGATGGGTTCCCTTGAGAATCTGCAGTTCATCTTCCTTACGCGGATAGCCTACGGTAAGGCGGACCATAAAACGGTCGGTCTGGGATTCTGGGAGCTCCTGCGTGCCAGAAGATCCTACCGGATTCTGTGTAGCCATTACAATGAACGGCTGCGGGACGTTGTGCGTGTTTCCATCAATGGAAATACGTCCTTCCTGCATGACTTCCAGCAGCGCGGACTGCGTTTTAGGGGACGCGCGGTTGATTTCATCGGCCAGCAGGAAATTGGTCATGGCTGCGCCGGGAACATAACGGAAAGATCCGGTGTTTTTATCATACATGGAAAAACCGGTAATATCTGACGGCAGCACATCCGGTGTGAACTGAAGCCGGTTGTAGGACAGCCCCAGAACATGGGAGAACGCCATGGCGATAGTGGTTTTTCCTACGCCGGGGATATCGTCAATAAGGATATGGCCGCCGGCGATAATGGCGGTTAAAATCTTTTTCAGTACATCTTCCTTGCCTAATACGGCTTTGCCGGTTTCTTCAAGGATGGCAGAAATAACAGAGTGATTGTCCATAGAAAATGCCTCTTATAAGTAGTAAAAATATACGGATACTGACTCATACATATTCAGCAGTCCGGTATAGGTGAGCAGTACAGAACGATATCATGAACGTCTGTTTATGGCATCGTTTAATCTACACATTATACAACGTATGAGGAAGTAACGGTATCCGGAGGCGTTAAATTTCACATTGACAGTTTATTTTATATCCTATAAAATAAATAAAGTCTCATGGAGGGGTGTCCGAGTGGTTTAAGGAGGCGGTCTTGAAAACCGTTAACCTCTCACGAGGTTCATGGGTTCGAATCCCATTCCCTCCGCCACGAGAAAAGCACTGCCAAGGCGGTGCTTTTTGTTTTACCTGAAACAGGTAATATAGCCGGTATATCCGGTAAAAGGAGGATGTTATGCTTGAGCACATAAAGAGTATTTCCCTTAGGTCGCTGCTTTTGAAAATCCTCGGACTTACTATAGGCGCGATGATTTATTCTGCGGGACTGAATCTGTTTCTGGTGCCGAACAGCATCATTGACGGGGGCGTGGTTGGTATTGGTCTGATTCTGGCTAAACTTACCAGCGTTTCCTTTTCCGTCTGGGTGGTAGCGTTGAACATACCGTTCTTTTATCTGGGCTATAAGCGGCTGGGTAAAAGTCTGGCGTTCAGCGCGACCTTTGCGGTAATCATCCTTTCCTTCTGGAGCCATCTGTTTGAAGGGATGGCCCCAGTTACCACAGATCCATTTCTGGCCACAATTTTCGGCGGTATGATTATCGGAATCGGTGTGGGACTGGTTATCCGCAGCGGAGGTTCTCTGGATGGGACAGAAATCGTAGCCATCTGGCTGGACAGACAGGTTTCCTTTTCTGTCGGTGAAATTGTGATGTTCTTCAACATTTTCATCCTTGGCACTGCCGGATTTGTCTTCAGCTGGAACAGCGCCATGTATTCCCTGGTGGCTTATTTCATTTGCTCCAAGATGATTGACGTGGTCAGCGTGGGCCTCGATGAATCCAAAGGGGTCCTTGTGGTTACCGATAATGGCGATGCCGTATCCGACGCACTGAATCATCTGGGACGTTCTGTGACCCTGTTATATGGGCAGGGCGGCTACCGGAAAAATGAGAAGAAGGTGCTTTATCTCGTAGTCAACCGTCTGGAAGTGACCGGACTTAAGCAGGTGGTACATTCCATTGATCCGCAGTCATTCATTTCCATATTTGATGTCAGCGAAGTGCAGGGCGGATTCACCAAGAGGCATTCCATTTCCCATCAGCCGGACTGAAGTAAGAGGATACAGACAGCATAAGGGATTATCACACATATTCATTGTACTTTTGCACATTATATGCTATCATATATGTTGCGATTTACTGTATTGAAGAGTTTCAAACAGGTATCATTTGTCGGTAACAACCGGCTTAAGGAGGAGTAAATAAATGAACGTAAAGGTAGAAGCATTGGACCAGCACAAGGTCAAGGTAACGGTGGAAGTACCTGCTGCTGATGTAGTTAAAGGTTACAAACAGGCAGTTTCCCGTTTCGCAAACCAGATCAGACTGAAGGGTTTCCGCAAGGGCAAGGCACCGCGCAAGGTACTGGAAATGTATCTGGGCAAGGAAGCTATTGAAGGCGAAGCTAAGGAAATCGTATTCAACCGCGCACTGGAACAGGCACTTCAGGATGAAAAGCTTGTACCGGTAACCCAGCCGGAAGTTAAGGATGAATCTTTCTCTGAAAAGGACGGCTCTACATTTACAGCTACATTCGTTAAGCGTCCGGAAGTTAAGCTTGGCGAATACAAGAACCTGGATGCAAAGCATGCAGAACCAGTTGTAACCGATGACGACGTTATGGCTCAGCTCAAGCAGCTGGCTGAAAACAATGCCCGTCTGGAAGTAGTAGAAGGCGCTGAACTCAAGGATGGCGACTTCGCAATCATCGACTTCAAGGGCACTGTAAATGGCGAAGCATTTGAAGGCGGCGAAGGCAAGGCTTATCCGCTGGAAATCGGTTCCGGCAGCTTCATTCCGGGATTTGAAGATCAGCTGAAGGGTCACAAGGCTGGCGATGATGTAACAGTTAAGGTTACTTTCCCGGCCAACTACTTCGTTAAGGATCTGGCTGGCAAGGAAGCAGAATTCGCTGTACATGTAAACGATGTTAAGCAGAAGGTTCTGCCGGAAATCAACGATGAATTTGCTAAGTCCATCAGCAAGCAGGACAGCCTGAAGGACCTCATGGAAACCATGAAGGCTGAAATGCAGGGCAGAGCAACTTTCCAGGCAAACCAGGCTTATCGTCAGGCACTGGTAGACCTGGCTGTTGCTAACGCGCAGGTTGATATTCCGCAGGAAATGATTGATCAGCGCCTGGATGACATGATCGATGAAATCCGTCAGAATATTGAAGCCCAGGGACATTCCTTTGAACAGTACCTCAAGCAGATTGATAAGACAGAAGAAGATCTGCGTAAGGATTATACAGAAACTGCAGAAAAGAATGTTCGCGAAGGTCTCGTACTCAATGCCATCGCTGACAAGGAAGACATTCATGCAACCGATCAGGACCTGAGCATGGAAGTATTCACCATGGCACAGCAGTTCAATGCTGACCCGAACGAAGTGGTTAAGATTATCCGTGAACAGAACCGTGTAGGTATGCTCATCGATAGCGTAACCAGAAAGAAGGCAGCAAACTTCCTGGCTGAACAGGCTAAGAAGGAAGAAAAGCCGGCAGCTGAAAAGGAAGAAAAGGCTGAAGCTGAAAAGGAATAATTTTCCGGTTTAATTTCATATCCACGCAGAAGGTATTTTCTGTGTACAGAAGGCGCACACATGACGGTGCGTCCTTCTGTGTCTAGTAAAGAAAATAAATTATGTCAGAAAAGACATCAAAATTCATAAGAAAGGAATGATTATATGGCATACGTACCGGTTGTAGTAGAACAGACTGCACATGGAGAAAGATCTTATGATATTTATTCCCGTCTGTTAAAGGACCGCATTGTTTTCCTGGATGGGGAAATTAATGATCAGGTGGCCAATATTGTAGTGGCTCAGCTTCTGTTCCTGGAAGCGGAAGATCCGGATAAGGATATTTATCTTTACATCAACAGCCCTGGTGGTGTAGTTACTGCCGGTCTGGCTATTTACGATACTATGCAGTACATCAAGCCGGATGTATCCACCATCTGTATTGGTTCCTGTGCCAGCATGGCGGCCGTACTTCTTACGTCCGGCGCCAAGGGCAAGCGTTTCGCCCTTCCGCATTCCAATATCATGATTCACCAGCCGCTGGGCGGCGTACAGGGCCAGGCTACGGAAATTGAAATCCACGCCCGGGAAATCCTGAGACTGCGCAAGGAACTGAACACGATTCTGTCCAAGCACAGCGGTCAGCCTCTGGATGTAATTGCTCATGATACAGAACGCGATAATTTTATGACTGCGGAAGCAGCGTTGAAGTACGGATTGATTGATAAGATTCTGGAAAGAAACAATATCGTTACATCCGGTAAATAAGGAGGCTCATTGTGGCAAATAATAAGATGACCCCACAGCCAATTTGCAGTTTCTGCGGACGCACTTCCGATGAAGTAGAGCGTCTCATTGCCGGACCTGGTGTCTATATCTGCAATGAATGCATCGAAGTATGCGATAGCATTCTCAAGGAGGAACATCGTAAGGCGGAAGTGGATTCTGTCAAAGGCATGAAACTTCCTGTTCCACAGGAAATCAAGAAATATCTGGATCAGTATGTAATCGGTCAGGATGAGGCTAAGATTGCCCTGTCAGTGGCTGTGTACAACCATTACAAGCGCATTATGTCACAGTTCCGTAACGATGATGTGGAAATTCAGAAGTCCAATATCATCATGCTGGGACCGACAGGCAGCGGTAAGACACTGCTTGCGCAGACCCTGGCACGTTTTCTCGATGTTCCCTTTGCCATTTCCGATGCCACAAGCCTTACGGAAGCCGGCTATGTAGGGGAAGATGTGGAAAATATCCTCCTTCGCCTTATTCAGGCGGCAGATTACGATATTGAAAAGGCACAGCGCGGTATTGTCTACATTGATGAAATCGACAAGATTGCCAGAAAGTCTGAAAATCCATCCATTACCCGCGATGTATCCGGTGAAGGGGTACAGCAGGCATTGCTTAAGATTCTGGAAGGAACCGTAGCCAATGTTCCACCGCAGGGGGGAAGAAAGCATCCGAATCAGGAAATGATTCACATTGATACCACCAATATCCTGTTTATCTGCGGCGGGGCGTTTGATGGTATGGAACGGGTTATTGAACGACGGATGACCAGAAATACCATAGGCTTTGGTGCGGATATCCATACAAAGGAAGAAAAGGATTCCGATGTGGTACTCAGCCAGGTTCAGCCGGAAGATTTACTGCATTTCGGACTGATTCCGGAATTCATTGGCCGCCTGCCTGTAGTAGTCACACTGAATAAGCTGGACGAAGACGCGCTGGTCCGTGTACTTACGGAACCGAAGAACGCGCTGATCCGTCAGTATCAGTCCCTGCTGGCTATGGACGGGGTGGAACTGGAATTTGAAGATGCTGCCGTCAGAGCCATTGCCAGAAAGGCTATTGCAAGAAATACAGGTGCCAGAGGACTGCGTTCCATTATTGAAAAAATAATGCAGAATGTGATGTTCCAGGTACCAAGCATGCATGACGTCTCCAGGTGCATTGTCACGGAAGAGGTAGTAAGCAGCGGAAAACAGCCTGTACTGGTACATGGCAAAAAGGCAGAACCGGCTGCTTCCCATGCCGCAGCGGATGCTGAAAAAGATACAGAAGCTCCGGGAAATAATGCATAACCAGGTGAAAAACGGAACATATCTGTTCTGAAGTTTTCAGGGGAAGAGGAGGATTTTCAGAATCCTCCTCTTTTTTGCAGAATATTTTTTCAGGCAGAGAATTCCGTTCTCTCCATATGGTACAATAATCACAATGGAGGATTAACTATGACAGATTTGATAAATAAAGAAGGGCTGAAGTTGCCTTTAGTTGCCCTGCGGGATATGGTGGTTTTTCCGCGGGTTTCGACCAGCCTTGATGTAGGCCGCAAAGAATCCGTGGCCGCTGTGCGTAGCGCGGCAGGGAACGACCGTTACCTGATTATGCTGATGCAGAAGACACCGGAAGTGGAAATGCCGCTGCCGGAAGATCTTTACACCATAGGCACGGTAGCTAAGATTGAACAGATGCTTCAGCTTCCTGGCGGTATTATCCGTATCCTGGTGAAAGGGGTATCCCGTGTCCGTGTCAGCGATATAGAACGCAACACAGGACATCTCACAGGGACTGCTGTTGATATAGAGGAAACTCATGAAAATCCGATGGAAGAAGAAGCGTATCGCAGAAATATCATGCATCGGTTCTTCGATTTTCTTCATGAGACCAAACAGGGACTGCCGGATAAGGCAATAACAGAAATCAGAAACATTACCAACCCGGGACATCTTGCGGATTTCGTAGCTTCCCAGATGCAGATGCCTGCCGATAAGAAGCAGAAAATCCTCGAAGACACTGATGTAACGGACAGAATCAAACAGGTTTTCCAGCTGCTGAATGAGGAAATTGAAATCGGGGAGATTGAAACCCGTATCAATGCGCAGGTTCGCAGCCATATGGAAAAGGAACAGCGTGACTATTTCCTGCGTCAGAAGATTAAGAGCATTCATGACCAGCTGGGCGATAATATCTCCGAAGAAGAAGAAGCGGAAGAATATCGTCAGAAGCTGGAAAAGAGCGGTATTCCAAAAGAATACAAGGCAAAGCTCAGAAAAGAGATTGCCCGTCTGGAAACTATGCCGCCTATGATGGCGGAATCAGCCATCATCCGCAATTATCTGGACTGGGTATTTGATATTCCATGGACAGAAGAAAGCAAGGACAATCTGGATCTGGAAAAGACAAAGCAGATGCTTGACGAAGACCATTACGGACTGGAAAAGATTAAGGAAAGAATTCTGGAATATCTCTCCGTACGTATACTGTCCCCTGAATCCAAGGGTCCTATCTTATGCTTTGTAGGACCCCCTGGTGTGGGCAAGACCAGTCTGGCACAGTCCATTGCCCGCGCGCTGGGAAGAAATTTCGCAAGAATTTCCCTTGGCGGCGTGCACGATGAAGCAGAAATCCGCGGACACAGACGTACATACATTGGAGCCATGCCTGGACGTTTCATCGAAGCGATGCAGCAGGCAAAGACGATTAACCCGCTTCTTCTTCTCGATGAAATCGATAAGGTAGGCAATGATTTCCGGGGCGATCCGGCATCGGCGCTTCTGGAAGCACTGGATCCGGAACAGAATAAGGAATTCCACGATAACTATATTGATATTCCTTACGATCTGTCCAAGGTATTCTTTATCGCCACAGCCAATACACTGTCCACTATTCCGGCCGCTCTTCTGGATAGAATGGAAGTTATCAGCCTTTCCGGATATACAGAAGGAGAAAAGCTGGAAATTGCCAAGAAATATCTTGTTCCAAGACAGAGAAAGCAGAATGGCCTGAAGGCAAGTCAGATTAAATTCAGCGACACCCTGCTTCGTAAGATAATCCGGAACTATACCCGGGAAGCCGGTGTCCGTGAACTGGAACGAACCATTGGCTCTCTGTGCAGAAAAGTCGCTAAGAAAGTAGTAATGCATGATGAATCCATGCCTGAACTTTCCGCGCGCACTTATGAGAAGTATCTGGGACCGGTTAAGTATATGCCGATGGCAGAAGAACATCCTTCCGCAGTGGGCCGTGTCAACGGACTGGCATGGACTGCGGCAGGCGGCGAAGTACTGGATACGGAAGCCGTAGCCATTCCGGGGAAGGGTCGTCTGATTCTTACCGGACGTCTGGGCGATGTAATGAAGGAATCGGCAACCGCCGCATATACTTATGTGAAGAGTCGTGCCTCTGATCTGAAGCTGAAAGAGGATTTCTGGGAAAAGCTGGACCTGCATCTTCATTTCCCGGAAGGCGCTGTACCTAAGGATGGACCTTCTGCCGGTGTAACGATTGCCACAGCTATTGCGTCTGCCGTTACGGGACGCAAGGTGCGTAGTGACACCGCTATGACCGGGGAAATCAACCTGCTGGGAGAAGTACTCCCTATCGGTGGTGTGAAGGAAAAGGTACTGGCTGCTGACCAGCTTGGAATCAAACAGGTTCTCCTTCCGGAAAAGAATCGCAAGGATCTGGAAGAAGTACCGGACGATGTAAAGAAGAGAGTGCATTTTGTATTCGTTAAGAATGCGGATGATGTGCTGAAACATGCACTGATGTAATAAATAACCAGAAGCGGTGAAGACAATTCCATAGTCTTTCACCGCTTTTTTGCAGAAGAATTATTTTATTAAGGAGGCGATAAGGATGGGAGAAATTAAGAATATAGAGAAATTTCATATATTTTCCGCGGTATATTATGGGTCTTCCGTAAACTGGAAACAGTTCGCACAGGAAGGAAAAATGGAAATTGCCTTTATAGGCCGTTCCAATGTAGGGAAATCATCACTGACCAATTCCCTTTGCGGCAATAGAAAGCTGGCCCATGTAAGCCGGGAACCGGGGAAAACACGAACAATCAATTATTATGATGTGCAATCACGTAGAACCGTAGACGGGACAGAAGAAAGACAGTCATGGTTCCTGGTGGATCTGCCGGGATATGGATTTGCTAAAACCAGTGGAAAGAATGCAGAAGACTGGTCATCCTTTATAGATGATTACATCATGAATTCACCGGAACTGGCACTGATCTGTCTGCTCATTGATTCCCGCCATCCCGATCTGGATATTGATGAAAAAGCCTATGCGTGGCTTGGTACTTCCGGAGTACCTGTACTGGTCATAGGGACCAAGGGAGATAAGCTGAAGGCCAGTGAAAAGCAGCAGAACCGCCGGAAACTGGCTTCCAATTATCCGTCAGTGTATCCACCGGTCATTTATTCCTCCCTCAAGGGGACCGGAAAGGGTGAGGTGCTCCATATTATTGAATCCATTGTATGCAGGTGATAACTATGAAACGATGGGAACTTTTACTTGCCGGACTCCTCTTATGCTCGTTTCCGGTAAGTGCCTATAATGTATTCGCGCCCAACAGCTTTGAAGATGTGCAGCCTGACTCTTATGCGTATCAGACGCTCAGGGATATGTGCGGACAGGGAAAGATTCCGGGCTATTCCGCTTCCTTTTTTGACAGTGGCCGGAAAATAAGCAGATATGAACTGGCCGGGGTGTTGCAGAGCGCGCTGAAGGACGGTAAGGATTTATCTTCTAAAGATAAAGAGGCACTGCAGCGGCTGAAAAAAGAATATGCCCGGGAGCTGGAAGCGAGAGGATACAAAGAGGACAAACCCAGACAGGACCCAGTACTGGAAATTCACGGAGATGCAAGACTCCGTGAAATCAAAGGGGAGGGGGCGGATGCACGTCTTCGAACCCAGGTGACCTGGCACCTATCTGGAAATACCAGTGTACAGGGACAGGAAACGGTGGAATGACCTGCAGACATCAGATGATGTGTCTGACAAAGTGCGTCAGACCATCTGACTGGGACCAGGACATGCTGGTCTTCTGATAACCCCTGTGGACAAAATAAAATCCGGAAAGGATCTGATAGTTATTTCAGATTCTTTCCGGATTTTTTTTAGGAACAGATACTTACTGATTCTGAGAGAATATTTTATATTTTACTTAGTGGTAAAAGCAGGAATTACACTGCCGTTATACTTCTTGAGGATAAATTCCTTGGCTTCTTCACTGTTAAGCGCCTTGATGAGCTTCTGGAGTTCCGGACGTTTTTCATCACCCTTGCGGACAGCCACGATATTAACGTATGGGGAGTCCTTGCCTTCGGTGAGGATGGCTTTCTTTGGATCCAGCTTAGCGTCCAGTGCGAAGTTCATGTTAACAACTGCTGCGTCTGCATCATCCAGAGCTCTTGGAACCTGAGGAGCTTCCAGTTCACTGAATTTGAAGTGGTGTGGGTTGGAGGCAATATCCTTAGGAGTAGAGGTAAGGGAAGCGCTGTCCTTCAGTTTAATCAGACCGGCACTCTGGAGCAGGAGGAGTGCGCGTCCTTCATTGGTTGGATCGTTAGGAATAGCAATTAATGCGCCGTCTTTAAGATTCTTGATATCCTTAACCTTGTTGGAGTATACGGACATAGGTTCAATATGAACGCCGCCCAGAGATACCAGGTCAAGGCCTCTGTCTTTGTTGAATTCATCCAGATATGGCTGGTGCTGGAAATAGTTGGCATCCAGGCTGCCATCATTCAGTGCCAGATTCGGCTGAACATAATCGTTGAATTCAACAACCTGAAGGTTTACACCTTCCTTAGCCAGCTGATCCTTTACCGCGTTAAGGATTTCCGCATGCGGGGATGGGGAAGCACCGACTTTAATGGTTACCGCCTTATCAGAAGATGCCGGAGCGGAATCGCTGCCGCCGCAGGCTGTGAGAAGACCAGCGCAAAGGGCACCGGCACAGAGAATGGTTAAGAGTTTAGCAGATCTTTTCATAATTCATATCCTCCTTGAATTTCGATTGGATTGTTGTTTCTGTGTTATGTGAATAGGATAGCAGAGTTCACTGATTTTGAAAAATAACGCTTTTACATGATTCGATATAGTTTAAATGCATATCTGAATCACAAACATAACGCAAGAACATATTGACTAAAATCTATATAATCAGAAGGTTTGCCCGGTGTCATAAACTCCTATATAATAAACAGAGTTAATAATTATAACGATAAATGGAATTTCCATTGAGATAAAGGAGAAGAAATGACGGGTTCTGTTTTTACAAAGCCATATACGTCGGCACACAATATTGTCAGTCTGTTGTATGCTGTCGTATTTTTATTGCCTTTTACCCATTTGTTTTATGTTCCGCTGGTGATAGCGCTTCTGCTGGCCCTGTGGCGTGTTAGGGAGCATGGAAAACAGGAACTGCGGATTGGCTCTCTGCGGCAGGCAGGAGCGGCTTTTCTGCTCTGCTCTTTCCTGTCGGTGATTAATTCACCGGATAAGCTGTTCTCTCTGTTTAACTGGTGCTTTCTTCCGCTCATGTACGCGGTCCTGTACATACTGATTGTGACTTACGCGGACAGCCGGGACATACGGAAGAATCTGATGCTGTCCTTTTTTGCAGGCGCGGTACTGGTGATGGTATATGGCGTATGGCAGTATACACATATTATCGATATGGCTACGGATATGGCGGCTCACGACTGGGTGGACGCCTCCCGGTTCCCCATGCTGTACCGCCGGTTTTATTCCACTCTGGAAAATCCGAACCTGTGTGCTACGTATCTGCTTATGATGACCAGTTATAGCGGAGCCTTCTTCCTGTTTGAGAAAAGGAGACGGCAGAAGGGGCTGCTTCTTCTGCTGACGATGGGGCTGGTTGTCTGCCTGGCGCTCACCTATTCCCGGGGGGCCTGGATCAGTCTGCTGTTTATTCTGGCGGTATACGGTCTGGAGTATGATAAACGTCTTTTTGCCCTGCTCCTTCTGGTTCCGGTGATTCTGTTCTTTTATCAGGGACAGGTGGCGGTACGGTTCTTATCTTTGTTTTCCGCCCAGGATACATCCATTGGCATGCGGTTTACCATGTGGAGAAATACCCTTCGCATGATCAGTGACCACCCGCTGCTTGGCTGCGGATGGGGTGCTTATTATCTGGTCTATCCGGATTATGATCTGCTTATCCGGAGGGCGGGAGTCACTATTTTCCATGCCCACAATATGTATCTGTCTGTTATGGCGAATGTGGGGATTCCCGGGGCTATTGCTTATTTCTGGTTTTATTTTGGTCATATCCGCTATGCCTGGAGAGTCTACAGAAAATCGCAGGATACCTTTTATAAGGCCATAGGGCTGGGGACTATTGCGGCGATTACCGCAGTGGCTGTGAACGGAATCGGGGATTATACGCTGTTCAGCATCGCGGTGTCCATGTGTTTCTGGGCTTTAATGGCCATCGGGATGTCTTCCTACGAAGACAGACTGGAGACGGACAACCGCTGATATCATGAGCCGGCCTGAGGGCCGGTTTTTCATTATCACGTGGTGTTAATACAAGGTGAAATGTGTTATAATAATGGCCGATATATCTGGTTAGATAAGATAAAGATTGATATAAAGTAAGTTCATTGAAAACTGCCTTGTGAGGCAGGACAGGTAATGGAGGTACAGATATGGCATCTGTTGATGAAAAGATTAATCTCCTTCATCAGAAGCTGGAACATATTCAGCAGATGGGCGGGGAAAAACAGGTGGAAAGACAGCATTCCCGGGGAAAACTGACAGCCCGCGAACGTTTACATTTGTTATTTGATGAAAATTCCTTTGTCGAAACCGGAGCTTTGAGAAAACATAACTGTCATTATTTCGGACAGGAAAAGAAGGATATTCCGGCAGATGGCGTAGTAACAGGCTATGGTACAGTGGATGGCCGTCTGGTCTTTGCCTTCGCTCAGGATTTTACGGTCAGCGGCGGCTCCCTTGGGGAAGCCCATGCGGCAAAGATTGTTGAACTGCAGAAAATGGCCATGAAGGTAGGTGCTCCGATTATCGGAATGAATGATTCCGGCGGAGCACGTATTCAGGAAGGGGTAGCGGCCCTTTCCGGATTCGGTGATATGTTTATGCAGAATACCCTGGCTTCCGGGGTTATTCCGCAGATTTGTGCCATTATGGGTCCATGTGCCGGCGGTGCAGTTTATTCTCCGGCACTGATGGATTTTGTTTACATGGTTAAGGGAACCAGCCAGATGTTCCTCACCGGACCGAAGGTAGTTGAATCCGTAACCGGAGAACAGATCAGTGCGGAAGACCTCGGTGGCGCCATGACCCATAACAGCATTTCCGGCGTTTCCCAGTTTGCCGCGGAAGATGATGAAGACTGCATTCGTCAGATACGCTATCTTCTTTCTTTCCTCCCGGGAAACAATATGGAAGATGCTCCGGTAGTGGATACCGGTGATGATCCGGCACGTACCGATCCGGCACTGGACCATATTATTCCGGATGAAGCCAACATGGCTTACGATATGTACGACATCATAAAATCCCTGGTGGATAACGGGGAATATTATGAAGTATTGAAGCACTGGGCTAAGAATGCCATTACCGCGTTTGCCAGAATGGATGGTCAGACCGTAGGTGTTGTAGCCAACCAGCCGAAGATGATGGCCGGATGCCTGGACTATAACGCATCCGACAAGATTGCGCGTTTTGTACGCTTCTGCGACTGCTTCAATATTCCGCTGGTAACCCTTGTGGATGTACCAGGTTTCCTGCCGGGAAGTCAGCAGGAACATGCCGGGGTTATCCGTCATGGGGCAAAGATTCTTTATGCATACTGCGAAGCAACCGTTCCGAAGATTACCGTAGTTACCCGTAAGGCTTATGGCGGCGCCTATATCGGTATGTGCTGCCGTCAGCTGGGCGCTGATCAGGTATTTGCATGGCCTTCTGCGGAAATTGCTGTTATGGGTGCCGAAGGGGCAGCCCGCATTATTTTCAGAAAGAATACGCCGGAAGAACGGGAAAAGCTTACAGAAGAATACAAACAGAACTTCGCTTCCCCGTATCAGGCAGCGGAACTGGGATATGTAGATGCCGTCATTGATCCGCAGAATACCAGACCATATATTATCAATGCGCTGAAGATGCTTGCCAGCAAGCATGAAGTACATCCATCAAAGAAACATGGAAGCATGCCTCTCTGATTAATTAGCGAAGAAAGGATGGATGTCAATGAATACAATAATCATGCTTGTCAGTGTACTTAATGCCGCCGTGGCACTGATAGCGCTGTATATGTTCAGCCGGATGCTCAATATATTAAAATCCATGGCTGAACGGGCCGATAAGCCGGCTGATCCGCCAAAGGTGGAAGTCAATGTTCCGCCGAGTGAACCGGTAGTCAATGTGAAGGCAGAGCAGCCAGTTCTTCTTTCGGAATTTAAGGCTGTAGTGGATCAGGCGGTAAGATCCGCGGTTAAGGAAGCGGTTCGAACCGCTGTGAAAGAAGCCTCTGTACCGCAGAGACCGGCCGTCGTCAGGAAGAGCGTGCTTCCTGTACACACTCCGGCCCCGGTTATTAACGGACCTCATAGAAGGGAAACCGTCAATAATGCGCCTGCTCCGGAAGTAGTGGCTGCCATAACCGCGGCGATTGCGGCGATGGGAATAAAAGGGAAAGTGGTTTCCATCCGTCCCCGTACATCGGAACGCTGGAAGAATGCCGGCAGAATAGAAAGTATTTCCGGTGCCAACCGGTTTTAAGCATATAGCAGCAGGGAACTAACCTGTAACAAGTCATAGCAGGAGGAAATAATGAAAAGATTTTCTGTAAAAGTAAATGGTCAGGTATATGAGGTAGAAGTTACAGAGCTGAAATCTGGAGAATCCGCTCCGGCAGCGGCTTATACCGCACCGGCATACAGCCACGCGGCGCCGGCTCCGGCAGCTGCGGCTCCGCTGTCAACCGGGATTGTGCACCCGCAGCCAACAACATACAAGGCTCCGGCGGTAAAACATCATTCCGCAGCGGTAGAAAGAATTATGAAGCAGGCAGCGGCCGGCAAGAGTGAACCGGAAGCTCCTATCGCTCCAGGCGGTTTTGTGGTCAAAGCGCCAATGCCAGGTAAGATTACATTCATGAGCGCTAAAGAAGGGGCCAAAGTAAAGAAGGGCGACGAACTGATGGTGCTGGAAGCCATGAAGATGGGCAATTCCATTACCGCTCCTGTATCCGGAGTTATTAAGTCTGTTAATGTCAAGGAAGGCGACACCGTACTGGGCAAGCAGACTCTGCTGGTTATTGGAGAATAAATGATACCGGCGGACAGGGGACTGTCAGGGCGTTAACCAAAAAAACGTAGAAAATCAGGACATGTTTATGCACGGACATGTCCTGATTTTTTTAAAAGAAGATATGGAAAAGGGCAGAGGAACATTCTGTTTACCGGAATACTCTGTTAGCGAAATATTTCATATTTTTACATTTTACCGTACCTGGATATGATACAATGTGATAACAGGACAAAATCTGGGCATAGAGGAAAGGAGAGCCTGATGAAACGTTATTTCTTTTTTGATATTGATGGTACATTAACTTCACCACTTACCGCCTGTGTGCCTGAAGATACCAAAGAAGCAATCCGGCAGCTGCAGGCAAAAGGTAATTTTGTGGCGCTGGCTACCGGCCGTCTGCAGTGTGATGCTTATCATATCGCGCAGCAGCTGGGGATACGTTCCGTTGTATCTGATGGCGGGAATGGGCTGACTATCGACGGGCAGCTTATTTATCATAGAAGTCTCCCCCTGGATGCCTGCTATGCCTTTCTGGACGATCTGGATGACAGCCAGTATCCCTGGGCCATTACCATTGACAACAAGATGGAAAAACACAGCAGGGATTCCCGTTATATGGACAGAACCGGAGATTCCTATTACCGGAACATCATTCAGGCGGATTTTGACTATCGTACCAGTTCACAGATATTCAAGATGTTTGTTGACTGCCCAAAAGAGGAAGAAGGGCAGATTGAGTTTCATGGGCTCCGGCACGTGCGGTTTAAACGGGATATCCTGCTGATTGAGCCTACAGCCAAGGAAAACGGAATATTTGAAATCTTAAAACGGGAACAGGCCTCAGATGATTCGGTGGTTGTCTTCGGAGATGGCATGAATGACTGTTCCATGTTCAGACCAGAATGGTTCAGCGTGGCCATGGGAAACGCCAATCCTCTGCTCAAAGCGAAAGCCAGCTATGTTACAGACGATGTGGATAAGAATGGTTTATCCAACGCGCTTCGCCGCTTTGGCTGGATTGATTGAAATGGGCCGGGAAAGGCCCTTTTTATATGAGTGGGAATGTATCCTGAAATCCAGACAGAAGGTAAGGGATCAGACAAACTCCGGGAAATACCTGGAGACACGCAGAGTGGGCAGGTCAGCTTTGTAAATTGCAGGCAGAAAGGAATTAGCCATAGTATGGATAATAAACAGGTACTGATTGAAGTCAGTCATCTGACACATATATATGAAACAGAAGGGGAAGCTCCCTTTTATGCATTGCGAGATGTATCATTGCAAATTAACAAGGGAGATTTTGTGGCCGTTATCGGGACAAATGGGTCCGGTAAATCTACATTGGCCCGACATCTGGATGCCATTCTGCTTCCTTCGGAAGGGGATGTCCTTGTAGATGGCCTGTCTGTAAAAAATCCGGATGATGTCTGGAAAATCCGTCAGAAGGTGGGAATGGTTTTTCAGAACCCGGATAATCAGCTGGTGGCATCTATTGTAGAAGATGATGTAGCATTTGGGCCGGAAAATCTCGGTGTGCCCCGGGAAGAAATTATTGCACGGGTAGCTGATTCTCTGAAAAAGGTGGGCATGGAGTCGTATCGCAAACATTCTCCGTCCATGCTTTCAGGTGGGCAGAAGCAGCGTATAGCCATTGCGGGTGTTCTTGCCATGCATCCGGAATGTATAGTTCTGGATGAACCTACAGCCATGCTGGATCCATCCGGAAGAAAAGAAGTTATGGAAACTATTCATCGTCTGAATAAGGAAATGGGGATTACCATTGTCCTCATCACTCATTTTATGGAAGAAGCGGTAACCGCGAATCGGGTTGTGGTAATTCATAAGGGACAGATTACCGCCGATGGAACTCCGGAAGACGTATTCTCCAAAGTGGAGGAAATGAAAGCCGGTGGACTGGATGTTCCGGTCCCTACAGAACTTTCATATAGACTGGCACAGCTGGGGCTGCCGATTCGGGGAGATTGTATGACCAATAAAGAACTGGGAGAAGAGCTATGTCGATTCGTGTTGAAAAAGTAAACTATATATACGGAAAAGGAACTCCTTATGAAAGAAAAGCACTGGATGGAGTGAATCTGGAAATTCATAAAGGGGAGTTTGTCGGAATTATAGGGCATACGGGCAGCGGCAAGTCCACTCTGGTACAGCACCTTAATGGTCTGCTGCATCCTTCTGAAGGACGGGTTACCGTGGATGGTGTGGATCTGGCCGGAAAGGATAAGGAAACTATTGCGAAAAGACACTCCGTGGGAATGGTATTTCAGTATCCGGAACAGCAGCTGTTTGAGGAAACCGTAAAAAAGGATATTGCCTTTGGACCGACCAATATGGGGCTTGACGAAGGCAATGTGGAAAGACGGGTACGGCAGGCTATGGAATTCGTCAGGCTGGATTATAATACCTATGCAGAACGGTCACCATTTCGGCTGTCCGGCGGTCAGCAGCGACGAGTAGCTATCGCAGGGGTTATTGCTATGCATCCTGATTTCCTGATTATGGATGAACCGTCTGCCGGGCTGGATCCAGTGGGGCGTATGGAAATATTTTCCAGGGTAAAGGAATGGTTTGAAAAAAAATATTTCTCGGTTATTCTGGTTACCCATAATATGGATGATATCGCCCGCCTGGCCACACGTCTGCTGGTTATGCATAATGGACGGGTGGCTATGGATGGAAAACCTATGGATATATTCCTGAACCATCGGAAGGAGCTCCAGGCGTGCGGAGTGGATGTCCCACCGCTTACCGATACGTTGCTTTACCTTAAGAATCAGGGGATTCCGGTTCCCGAAACTGCACGTACCGTGCAGGAAGCGGCAGAAAAAATGGCGGATATGTTGAAAGGAGATACTCATGCTGACTGATATTACACTGGGGCAGTATTACCCGGGAAACTCCTTTCTTCACCGGATGGATCCACGGGCAAAGATTATATGTACCATGATTTTTATCACGGCTATATTTATTGCTGAATCTTTCTGGTCATATCTTCTGGTTACTGCTTTTTTGCTTATGACCATTTCCGTATCGGGAGTTCCCATAAAACTGATAGTAAAGGCGATAAAGCCATTGTGGTTCATCCTGGTATTTACATTTATTATTCATCTGTTTACAACACCGGGGACGACGTTGTTTTATGCAGGGATAATTCATATTACCCGCGAAGGCATTATTCGTGGGACCTATATGACACTGCGGCTGGTTTACCTGATTGCCTTTTCGTCCTTGCTTACTTACACTACCAGTCCGATTGTATTGACAGATGGCATAGAGGCGCTTCTTACCCCGTGGAAACGGTTTGGTGTTCCGGCCCATGAACTGGCTATGATGATGTCTATTGCGCTTCGCTTTATTCCTACGCTTCTGGAAGAAACAGACCGTATTATGAAAGCACAGGCATCCCGTGGTGCAGATTTTACTACAGGAAATCTGATGCACAGGGCCAAAAGTATGATTCCGGTGCTGGTGCCGCTGTTTATTTCCGCATTCCGTCGTGCCGATGAACTGGCTACCGCCATGGAAGCCAGATGTTACCGGGGTGGTGAAGGCAGGACAAAGATGCACCAGCTTCAATATACGGGGCGGGATAGCATTGGATTTGCGGCCGTTGTGGCGGTTACTGCACTATTGATTGGAATGCGTATAATGAGCTGAAAATAAGGATGTTATGAAAAGAAATATATGGATTACCGTTTCCTATGAGGGGACAGCCTATGCAGGGTTTCAACGACAGCCGGTCGCTATGACTGTGCAGAAGGCCATTGAAGAGGCATTGCTGCAGATTACCGGGGTATCGACTACACTGTATTTCGTGGCGCGTACTGATGCAGGGGTACATGCCTGGGGGCAGGAATGCACATTCTATACAGAATCCCGTGTACCGGGAGATAAGTTTAAATATGCATTGAATGCCATTTTGCCACGGGATATTCGTGTCCGTGAAAGCCGGGAGGTAGCTGAAGATTTTTCCGTAAGACGTATGAATTATGGAAAAACGTATGCCTACAATATATGGCAGGACAGGGATGTCTCTCCTTTTATGCGGCGATATGTGTGGGCGCTGGGGAGAGAGCTCAATGTGGAAAAGATGCGGGCAGTGGCCGCCAAACTGGTGGGACGCCATGATTTCACTTCGTTTAGAGGTAATAATTCGGTGCCATCGGATCCAGTAAGAAATCTTATGGATATACGCATAGAGGCAAAAGGACGACTCATCCGTATCTATGTCACGGGCGAAGGATTTTTGTATCATATGGTACGGAATATTGCCGGCGCACTGGCTGACGCCGGTCAGGGGAAACTTTCACCTGAAGAATTAGTAAATATACTGAAAGCCAGGGACAGAAGAAAGCTTGGCGTTACAGCACCTGCAGAGGGACTCTGTCTGTTGCAGGTGTATTTTGAACCGGTTACCGAATCGGATATTAAGGCGACACTGGCACAGGATTACTGGCCATGGACGAGATAAGAGGTCCATGGCCTTTTTCTATGGATGAATTTACGGTATGATTATGTTAAAATCAAATAGAACGATTTAATCATTTGATTGAAGGGAATAAAATGACAGCAGAAGAGCGAATAGTGATGGTTGCCAGGGAACTGTTTCTGAATCATGGATATGAATCGGTTTCTCTTCGGGACATAGCGAAGGAAGCGGATGTAGCTCCTTCCGCGATTTCTTATTATTTTGGAAGCAAACAGGAATTATATGAAGAACTGTTTCCTGATAAAGCGGCGGAGGAACCGACTTCTGTTCAGGAAAAGATAGAATATGCAGCTCTGTCTTTGTTTGCCGATATGGGATATGAGCGGGTCACAATCCGGGATATTTCACGCAAGGCCGGAGTAAACAGTGCGTCTATTTCCTATTATTTTGGGGGAAAGATGAATCTGTACATGACCATCCTGCGGGTAGGTGCAGAACGAATCAAAGAAAGATTGGAACGACAGAAATGTCATTTTCGAAACCCACAGGATGTAATTCATTATCATATACAGGCACTGGGAGAGTTACTGGTTATGTATCCGGAAGCCATCCGGATTATGCAATGGGAGCTGGTTAATCCTACGGAACCATTTAAAGAGATATGGAATACGCTATATCGCCCGTTATTCAGTGATATTTATTGTGCACTCGAGGAAGGAATTTCCAGGGGGATTTTCCGAAAAGAAATAAATCCGCGGTGTGCATGTATTTTATTTATTAATATGATTTTTAATTTTTTCACAATAAAAGGAAACCAGATGATTGATGGGATTATGGGGGCAGAGGAGAGTATTTCTCAGGAAGATTACTTTAAGGAGGTAGAAGACCTGGTTGTGAATGGTATTCTGATAGCTGAAGATGGAGGAATGAAATGAAAACAATTACAAAAGCAGGTGCATTTATTCTGGCCGGAGTGTTCCTCCTGACTGCGGGATGCGGGAATAATGAAGTGGAGACTCAGCAGAGCCCGCTGGTTAAAACGATTACTGTAGGAGAAAAGGATTCGGAAAATGATACCACTTTTTCCGGTACCGTCCATGGATATTATGAATCTCCACTGGCATTTCAGGTTAGCGGTCAGATTACCAATCGATATGTACAGGCTGGGGACAGGGTCAGAGCGGGACAGCCGTTGTTCCGTGTAGACTCCCGGGACGCGATGGATCAGGTAGATGCAGCAAGAAGTTCAGTGATTTCTGCACAGGCATCTTATAAGCTGGCAAGCTCCACGTTATCACGCTATAAGGCGCTGCATAGGGAAAATGCCATATCTGACCTGGCCATGGACCAGACACAGAGCCAGTATGATGTGGCTGCTGCGCAGCTTCAGCAGGCAAAGGCAACACTGAGCCGCTCCCAGAACAATCTGGGGTATACTACGCTTCGAGCTGATAGAAACGGAGTTATCGGGTCTACCATGTATGAAGTCGGGCAGGTGGTCTCTGCAGGAACTCCTGTGGTACTGGTAGTGGATGACCGGCAGAAGGAAGTACATATTTCCTTAACGGAAAAACAGTACAATCAGTATTCTGTGGGGATGCCGTGTACCGTAACTTTCTGGGCGCTTCCTAATGTGATGGTACATGGGGTTATTAAAGAGAAGGCTGCATCACCGGATGCGGCTACAGGAACTTATGATACCAAGGTTTCTCTTGCAGACTGCCCGGCCGAAGTTACTCTTGGCATGACCGCGCAGGTCAGCATGGACGATAATCTCAGTGGAAATAAATCTGTAGTTATACCGCTTACGGCAATAGCCACACAATCCAGCCAGCCCAGTGTATGGGTAGTAGAAAATGGACGGGTGAAGCTGGTGAAGGTTACTGTAGGAAAATATGGAAATGACTCTGTAGAAATAACCTCCGGACTGAAAAGTGGGGATAAGGTGGTTACGGCAGGGGCTTCCAATCTGACACAGGGAGAAGAGGTTCGCGTATGAAGGATTTTAACGTAGCAGAGTGGTCGATTAAGCACGTTCAGATTGTCTTTTTCTTCATTCTTGCTATTTTAGTCGGCGGGTTATGGTCATATTTCAATCTTGGGCGCAGCGAAGATCCGAATTTTACAATCCGGACCATGGTGATTACCGTGGCCTGGCCGGGAGCTTCACCGGAGCAGATAGTAAAACAGGTGACCGATCCGTTGGAAAAAAATCTGCAGGATACCCGGGATTTGGATTACATAAAATCCTTTACGCATGATGGGAAGACGGTAATTTATGTCTATCTCAAGGATTCTGTTCCCGCGTCAGAGCTTCAAAAACATTGGACCGAGGTTCGCAACTCTGTAGAGGATATGTGGAGTCAGCTTCCTTCCGGGGTAGTGGGACCTTACATCAATGACCGGTTTGACGATGTGTATGGCACCATTTATGCAGTGACCGGGGACGATTACTCCTATGAAGAAAAGCGAAAGTATGCAGAAGATATAAGGCAGAGGCTTCTTCGTGTGCCGGATGTCCAGAGGGTGCAGCTTCTGGGAGTTCAGCAGCAGATGATTTATGTGGAGATGAACCAAGATAAACTGGCATCGATGGGGATAAGTCCTGATTCTATTTTTCAGATTATCCAGCAACAGGGAACCATGATGCCATCGGGGACCATTCATACCGATACGAGGAACATAGCCATTCGTGTAGAAGGACTTCTGGGGACACCGGAAGCGTTGGAAAATCTGCCTGTACATGTAGGGAACCAGACTTTCCATCTGGGGGATATAGCTCAGGTAAAACAAACGTATACAGATCCTGCATCCTCCATGATGTACTATAATGGAAAGCCTGCAATTGGTATTGCGGTGTCTATGACGCCCGGTGGCAATAATCTGACGCTTGGGGAAAACCTTCAGAAAGCGGTGGAGGAAATGAAACCCAACCTGCCGCTGGGGCTTAATGTGTCCCTCGTAGCGGATCAGCCCAAGGTGGTTAATGATTCGATTTCTGAATTTACTGAGTCGCTGATTGAAGCCATAGTGATTGTTATGGCGGCCAGCTTTATCTCGCTGGGGATGCGGAGTGGTGTGGTACTTGCCCTTTGCATTCCTGTAGTGGTATGTGGTTCGTTCCTCTTTATGGAATTCAAGGGAATTGACCTGCAGCGTGTATCTCTGGGGGCACTTATTGTATCGCTTGGGATTCTGGTGGATGATGCCATCATTGTCATTGAAATGATGCAGGTAAAACTGGAGCAGGGATACAGTCGTATGGAAGCGGCACAGACAGCTTATCGTTCATGTGCTGCCTCCATGCTGGCGGGTACACTGATTACTATTGCCGGGTTTATTCCCGTTGGTTTTGCACCTGGTAAGACCGCAGAGTACACAAACTCTCTGTTCTGGGTCATCGGGGCTACGCTTCTGATTTCCTGGCTTGCCTCTCTCTTTGTTTCTCCTGTTCTGGGGTATCAGATGATACAGGTGCATAAAGAAAAGAAGAAAAAGGGAAAACTGGGGGATCGTCTGTATCAGATTTTTGATCGGTCAGTCCGCTGGTGCATCCGGTATAAACGCACAGTTATGCTGGCTACAGCCGGTGGGTTTGTGCTGACAATGCTGTTAATCCCGCTGGTCAAACAGGAGTTCTTCCCGGATTCGGTGCGGCCGGAAATTATTTTTGATGTGGAGTTGCCGTCAGGAGCCTCTATTCAGGATACGCAGCGCGTTCTTGGCGGGATGGCAGATATGCTGTATGGAGACAAGAGGGTATCTTCCTTTGCTTCTTATATCGGTGAAAGTGCACCGCGTTTTATTCTTCTTTTTGACCCCAAAGCACCGGATAATAGTTACGGGCAGATGATTATCGTAGCCTCTGATCAGGAATCCCGGGATACGCTGCGAGCTGAATTAACTAAAAAGATAGCCATGCAGTATCCTTCGGTGCGAGTACATTCCCGGCTGATTCAAACCGGGCCGCCGGCAGAATATCCGGTTATGTTCCGCATCAGTGCCAATACGCAGGCACAAACCGTGGCATTGGCACAGAAAGCTCTGGCAGAAATGAAGACGGATCCACGCATCCGGAATGCAAGTATCGACTGGCCACAGGAAACTCCATCGGTTAGAGTGACGGTTGATCAGGATAAGGTGCGTACATTGGGAATCGATAATTATGAAGTATCCCGGAATCTGTATGTACAGCTGTCAGGATATAAGGTGTCGGAATCCTATCAGGGGGATCAGCTGGTACCGATTTCCTTTAAACTGGAAGGTGATAACGCATCTCGGTTGGATAAGCTGGCTACACTTCCTATTTATGTGGGGAATGGGCGCTATGCCCCGTTGGGGACTTTTGCTGACATCTCATATGAAAATGAAATCAGTACAATCTGGCGTAGAAATCTGCAGCCTACCATCACATTGAGTGCAGAGGTCATCCCGGGAGCCAAAGGGGATACAGTAGCTTCAGATCTGTATAACACCACGTTTAAGAGTTTCCGTGAACATCTTCCGGAAGGGGCATCACTGGAAAAAGGGGGCACTCTGGAATTATCCGATGAATCGTTACAGGATCTGATGAAGCCGCTGCCCATTATGATTTTCTTCATCCTGGCAGTGCTCATGTTTGATCTGCAGGATATTCCAAAGATGGTAATGGCGGCAATCACGGGTCCGTTGGGACTGATAGGAGCCATCCTGACATTGCTTATCACCAGGCAACCTATAGGATTTATGTCTATTATCGGAATGATTGCCATTTCCGGGATGGTCATCAGGAACAGCATTATTCTGCTTGATCAGATTAAGCAGCATCTCAATCTGGGGATGACGCCCTATGAAGCTGTGGTAAGTTCCGCGGCGTTGCGATTCCGTCCGATTATGCTTTCTTCGGGAACTGATCTGCTGGGGATGGTTCCTTTGATTCCTAACCCATTCTGGGCGCCTATGGCGGTGTCCTTCATTGGAGGGCTTATGTTGGCTACAGCGATTGGACTCCTGGTACTTCCGGCCATGTATTGCTGGTGGTATAAGATTGATGAACCAAAGGTCCAGGGGGAAGACGCTGATAACTGATTGGAAAAGGAGAGAACCTGGAACTGTGATGGCACACTTTCCAGGTTTTCTTATACAAGGGTTATCATGCGGAGGAAAACGGGGATAGTATTTTGCTGAAATATATTTTTTAACGTGACAAGAATCAGAAAAGGGGGTATTCTCCCTGCGCAAGTAGTGTTATAATAAGTAATACGTGTTGTAGATTTTTTGACATTTCCAGGGGGAAATAGAACGAATGATTAGAGAAGATATCAGAAATATCGCTATCATTGCCCATGTAGACCATGGTAAGACCACATTGGTTGATGCAATGCTTAAACAGAGCCATATTTTCCGTGAAAACCAGAAGGTTGCTGAACGAGTAATGGACTCCAATCCACTTGAACGTGAAAGAGGAATTACCATTCTGGCAAAGAATACTTCCGTTATGCATAATGGGGTAAAGATTAACATTGTTGATACCCCAGGGCATGCTGATTTTGGCGGAGAAGTAGAACGAATTCTGAACATGGTTGATGGCGTTCTGCTTCTGGTTGACTCTCATGAAGGCCCAATGCCGCAGACTAAGTATGTATTACGCAAGGCACTGGAACATCATCTGAAGCCTATTGTAGTTATTAACAAGATTGACCGCCCGGATCAGCGTGTCAGCGATGTAGAAGGTGAAATCCTCGACCTGTTCATTGAACTGGAAGCTGATGATGACCAGCTGGACTTCCCGCTTATTTATGCATCTGCAAGAGATGGTATTGCCAAGTACAGCATGGATGATGACAGCAAGGATCTGACCCCTCTGTTTGAAACCATTATTAAATACTGCCCGGCTCCGGAAGGAGACGACAAGGCACCATTCCAGTGCATTGTTACCACACTGGATGCTGATGAATATCTGGGCAAGGTAGCCATTGGACGTATCACCAGAGGCACAGCCCGCCAGGGTATGCCGGTATGCATTACTGATGGAGAAAAGACCAGAAAAGACTATCTCGGCTCTCTCTTTACATGGGTCGGTATGAAGCGTACTCCGGTACAGGAAGCTAAGATGGGCGATATTATTGCTATGGCCGGCTTCAAGAATATCACCATTGGTGAAACCGTAACTGACGCAGATCACCCAGATGCACTTCCACGCATTAAGATTGATGAACCGACTCTGTCCATGATTTTCCGTGTAAATAAGAGTCCTTTTGCTGGCCAGGAAGGCGATTTCGTAACCAGCCGTCATATCCGTGCCCGTCTGCAGAAGGAAATTGAAACGAATGTAGCACTTCGCGTAGAAGATACGGATACTTCCGATGCATTTAAGGTTTCCGGCCGTGGTGAACTTCACCTGTCCGTACTGATTGAAATGATGCGCCGTGAAGGTTTCGAACTGGAAATTTCCAAGCCGCATGTAATTTATAAGGAAATTGATGGCAAGAAGTGCGAACCAATTGAACATCTTACTGTTGAAGTTCCGCAGGAATACATGGGCGCCGTTATGGAAGGTCTTGGACCGAGACGTGCGGAAATGGTTTCTATGAATGAACTGGCTGGCTACATGCGTATGGAATTCTCTATTCCGGCCCGTGGCCTTATCGGTTTCAGAAATGAACTGCTTACCACCACTCGCGGTACAGGCATTATGTATCATGTATTTGAAGGCTATGCTCCATACAAGGGCGATATCCCGGGACGTACACGTGGTTCCCTGGTTGCTTTCGAAAATGGTACAACTACCGCTTATGGTCTGAACTCTGTTCTTGACCGTGGCGAACTCTTCATCGAACCGGGCACAGAAGTATATGAAGGTATGATTATCGGGGAAAATTCCCGTGAAAACGATATGGATGTAAATCCATGCAAGAAGAAGCACCTGACCAATACCCGTGCCGCAGCTTCCGATGAAGCTATCAGACTTCCACCATGCCGTAAGTTCACACTGGAAGGTGCACTGGAATGGATCAATGATGATGAACTGGTAGAAGTTACACCAAAGAGCATCCGTATGCGTAAGGCAGTTATTTCCAGACAGGAAAGATATAAGACTGCAAACAAGAAAAAGAACAAGTAAGTTGTAAGAAACTTATGGATATCCGGGAAGAGTTGTCTTTCCGGATATTCTTTTGCAGGGAGAGATGAGTATGAATGATTCGGGCTATGGGCAGAAACTGCTCTACCTTATAAAAAGGCTCGTCATGAGATATATTGGGGATGACGTAGGCGCACTGGCTGCAGAAACCACATATTATCTTATCCTTGGGGTGATTCCTTTCCTGATTTTTATGGTGAACAGTATTCTGTTCTTTGCTGCGCCACAGATTCATACGATTATCGGGCTGCTCCAATATCTTCCTCAGGATATGGCGGTCAGTATGGAACACAACATCTATCGCATATTGTCCCAGCGAAGCAGTATCTGGTTGATTGGCGGTTTAATTGCCGCCGTCTGGTCGGCTTCTCAGGGGGTAGACGTAATTATACGATCTATCGATAAGGTGTTCTTTACTGACAGGAATAAACAGTCATGGCTTATAGTGAAGACGAAGTCGATTGTGTTCACTCTGATGATTTCCTTTGTCATGATTCTGTCCCTTGGGCTTATGGTATTCGGTAATGGGGTGGTTTACGCACTGGACTACTTCTTTACACTGCCTCCGGTATTTCTTAAAATCTGGATGATTACCAAGTATGGCATCCCGTTTACCTGCCTGGTTATCTCGTTGTCCGTCTTTTACCGTTTTGCGCCGGAAGAAAACCATTCCTCATGGAAACTCATACTGCTGGCATCGTTTATTGTGACATTGATATGGTTAATGCTCACCGCAGGGTATGGCTATTATATTCTGCAGATTTCCCACATGGGTATCACCTATGGGTCCCTTATTGGGCTGGTTGTGCTGTTCATCTGGTTTCATCTGGCTTCCATCGTCATCATCATGGGCGGTGAATTCATCATGGCCTGCCATGAAGTGACCGAGTACTTCTCAAATCCGCAGGTTATTGATATGACGGATGAAAAATGAGCGGTAAAATTGCATAAGGAATTGAAAACAGCATATAATAACCTGATTTCATAAACAGTCGAAAAGGACTTTGTACTCAGCAGAGACAAAGTCCTTTTTCTGTGGGGCTTTTTATGGGTGTAAAATAACGGACATAATCTTATCGTATTTAAGCGACAGGAATCAGCAGATTATTCAAAGTTTCTTTTACAGTGAATGTAATGCAATACATTCAGAATTTTTTTCGAGCGGCTGATGAAGACAGCGGTGACCCTGTTTCTGTCAGCTTTAATGCTGACGCCCTGGATATAGGCAGTTCCAAAGCTGCAGATTGGGTTTTCCTATTTCATCTGGCATAATGCGGCCAGATGTTCAAAGCTATAGAGAAACTCTTCTACAGGATACCGATTCTGACCGTCTTTCCGGTAATGGTCCTCGCCACAGCCAACAGTAAATGAAAGAAGGCGATGTTTCCCTTTCAATGCGTTTCCTTTTGAACCATGGGCAAATACCTTTTCAAACCGGCTTCACAGACAATTTTGCTTCTAATGAAATCATTGTTCCCAGTATTACTGCGGAGGAAGTGTTTGCCAGCCTGCTGGATACATGCATATGGCCGACCTATTATGACAATGTGGACGATGTTTATTTCTACCCTCATGATGGCCCGGTGCTGAAAAGTCATAGAAAATGATGAGATATATCAGCTTACAGGAATATTCCTGTAAGTAAAAGAAACGAGACATAGTAAAGAAGCTATGAGAAAATGATTGCACATTCTCTCATAGCTTCTTTGGTTATTCATCCACGGTAATGATAGGTGGTGTTTCAAGGAATTTAACTTTTGGATTTCTTTCAATAAGCCATCCGGCCTGCCATTCGTTTGGCAGGAGATAGACAGGTCTCTTCTTTACATCGTATACCACGAGGGCGTTATCAATGCCGACCAGATCTTCCGACGGAGTATTGTTTTCCGTCCAACGTGCCGTAGTATAGGGCAGCTGTTCCAGACGGACATCGACGTTATATTCTTTCTGCAGTCTGTACTTAAGAACTTCAAATTGGAGCTGGCCTACCGCGCCGATGATGAAGGATTCCATGATATAAGGCTGGCTGTATACCTGAATGGCACCTTCCTGTGCCAGCTGGCCTACACCACGGAGGAACTGCTTGCGTTTCATACTGGAAACCGGGGAGAGGCGGCCGAACAATTCCGGAGGGAATACCGGGAAATCGCTGAAGGTGACCGGATGCTTCTTGTCGCATACCGTATCGCCTACACCCAGTTCACCGGTGTCAAAAATACCGATGATGTCGCCTGGATAAGCTTTCTCTACCGTAGTTCTTTCTGTAGCGAGGAACTGTTGCGGCTGGGAAAGACGAATCATCTTGCCGCTCTGGCGGTGAAGGACGGACATCCCTTTTTCGAAAACACCGGAACAGATACGCATAAAGGCAATACGGTCATGGTGCTTTGGATCCATATTGGCCTGAATCTTGAATACGAATCCGGAGAAAGCCGGATTTTCAGGAGAAACAGAACCTTCCAGTGTTTTACGTTCCATAGGAGGCGGAGCCAGTTCCAGGAATTTTTTAAGGAATGGTTCGACGCCGAAGTTGGTCATAGCGGAACCGAAGAACATAGGAGTAAGTTCGCCGGAAGCTACGCGCTGGGCATCAAATGGATCACCTGCTTCATCGAGCAGTTCCAGATCATCTTTAAGGGAAGAGATAATATCCGGATCCAGACGGGAAGTGATAGCCTCATCGGTGAGTTTTCCTGATACGACTTCCAACTTTTTGGTGCCGTGGGCATTATCCTTGATGAAGAGGTGGGCAATCTCTGTTTCCCGGTCAAAAATACCGGTATAGTTTCCGTTGATGCCGATGGGCCAGTTCATCGGGCAGGAGCGGATGCCAAGCACATCTTCAATATCAGCCATGAGGTCAAATGGATTTTTACCAAAGTGGTCAATCTTGTTGACAAAGGTGAAAATCGGAATGCCCCGGGAAGAGCAGACCTTAAACAGTTTCTTGGTCTGTGCTTCCACACCTTTGGCTACGTCGATAACCATGACAGCACTGTCCACGGCCATCAGAGTACGGTATGTATCTTCGGAAAAGTCAGCATGCCCTGGAGTATCCAGAATGTTTACACGGCATCCATTATAGTCAAAATTTAAAACGGAGCTGGTTACTGAAATACCACGCTGTTTTTCAATTTCCATCCAGTCGGAAACCGCATACCGGGACGTCTTTCTGGCTTTTACTGAGCCGGCCAGATGAATGGCTCCCCCGTAAAGAAGCAGTTTTTCTGTCAATGTCGTCTTGCCGGCATCTGGATGGGAGATGATGGCAAATGTACGGCGACGCTTGATTTCGTCAAGAACAGTCATTATACACCTCATATAAAAACACAATATTCTTTATTATACAAAATCTAATAGCTAAAATCCAATTCAGAGGCCGTAATTGTTCAGAAATGCTAGAAAATAGGTGATAAAAAAGGTATAATTGAAAGAAACGACAAAAATAGGAAGAGAATCTTTTTTCCTGAAATGGAGGAGTGAGAATGGCCAGAAGAAAAGGGCAGAAATGCTGGGAAGGAATTCATCGGGATGGGTGGCTGGCGCTGTATGGAGATACAACGGTCATGACGGATCTGATGATGGAAATCTTTGCCTGCCTGTATCACTCCCCGGACAGAACAGATAATGCCAAGCATATAGCGCAGATACTTAATATGGAATATCGTGCGCTCAACGCAGCGGTAGGCTGGGCAGGGAATAAGATAAAGGATATATGTGAGGCCGAGCGCAAGGCGGATGCCGCTTCACAGAAGAGCCATATCCTCGTATCCGGAGATGAACCTCAGCCGGACATGTCCCCATGGGAATATGTCTTTAATGGGATAGAGGATGAGGATGGCACCTATCTCTGGATTATGAAAGAGGCGGCAGCGGACGCTTTCCGCGAAATGGAAGAGGCTAATCTTATGGCAGATGTGGGGATACGGGACATCCTTTCCCGGGATATATCATCCTACGGTAGAGAAGGCAGCCTCTTTTCTCAGACACCGGATCAGACCATCGCACTCATCCGGGAATGGATAGAAGAACGGGACCGGTTCACCCGCAAATCACTGACAGAACACGCGCAGTGTACAGTATGCGGACTGTCACGCCTTTCCCTTCTCTGCGCCGTTCCTTATGGAGAAGTGGAGAAAAGGCAGAAGGGACTTCTGTTCTGTCCTACCCATGCCGCGCTTTTTGCTTCTCATCTTATTTCATACAGCGACAGGGGAAAGTTACTGGTATCCAGCAGGCTGAGTGAGGATGAGAAAAAAATTATGGGACTCGAAGATGGGGCTAAAGCCCGTAATCCATTCAGCCGGAGGCGGATGACTCTTCATCGTAGAATATTTAATAAGGAAGGAAAAGAAAAATGATTTTATCTGGGAGAGAAATTGAGCGTCACCTTGGACATGAAATAAGCATTGAACCATTTGTTAAAAGCAGACTGAATCCGAACAGCTATAATCTGACACTGGCAGATGAACTGATGATTTATGATAATCATGAACTGGATATGAAAAAAGAAAACACCGGACATCTGATTAAGATTCCGAAAGACGGGTATCTGCTTAAGCCGAACACTCTGTATCTGGGACGTACCCATGAATATACCCGTACGGATTGTTTTGTCCCCATGCTGGAAGGTCGCTCATCCATTGGACGTCTGGGGCTGTTTATCCATGTAACGGCCGGATTTGGCGATGTGGGATTTAATGGATACTGGACACTGGAAATGTTCTGTGTACAGCCTATCCGTATTTATGCCGGCGTAGAAATCTGCCAGATTTATTTCCATACTGTTCTGGGAGAAGCGGATAAGTATACTCATGGCAAGTATCAGAACAATAAGGGAATCCAGCCAAGCCTTCTGTACAAGGACTTCGAAAAAAAATAAAAATTTTTTCATGGTATATGAACAGTCTGGAATGCCGACTATCATTGAAAAGAATTGGGGTACAGGAATTTTTCTGTACCCCATACAGAGGTCAGATTTATAAGTATAGCCTTTACAGGGGTTAAAAAAGATTGTATAATACAGTTAATTTAATAGATATGGCATTGCAATGAAGCAAGCAGCAGGTATAAGGATATGCCTTGCTGCTTTTTTGTTTCCTCTGTGGATGTAGGTATCTGTTGAATAGCTGAATGACTATTATGATAAGGAGGCAGTTTTATGAACAAGGTATTGAAGAGATGCATAATCGCAGGTCTTTCCTGTGTGGCTGGAGCCGCATTACTGGCTGGATGTGGTGGCGGAGACAAACAGTTTCTGAATATCGCCACTGGTGGTACCGCAGGAACATATTATCCGTTAGGCGGTGCTGTCGCTGAGATTCTCAACCAGAATATCGAAAACATGAACGCCAGTGCACAGTCTACCGGTGCCTCCGTAGCCAACATCAACATGTTGAAGGATGGCTCTGTAGATCTGGCATTTGTGCAGAATGATATTGCTTATTATGCATATAATGGCAAGGAAATGTTTGAAGGAAAGAAAGTCGACTCTATCCGTGGGCTGGCTGCACTGTATCCGGAAACTATTCAGTTCGTAACTACTGCAGATTCTGGCATTAAGAATATTTCAGATCTGCGCGGTAAAAAGGTTGCAGTAGGTGCATCTGGTTCTGGGGCGGAAGCAAATGCCCGTCAGATTCTGGCAGCATATGGTCTTACTTACAATGACATCAAGCCACAGTATCTGTCTTTCGGCGAAGCATCGGATGCATTGAAGGATGGCAATGTAGATTGCGGTATTGTAGTAGCTGGATATCCAACAGCAGCTATTCAGGATTTGTCTGCTACCAAGTCTGCACGGATTGTTGAAATCGACCCGAAGATTCAGGATGCCCTGATTGCCAAGTATCCATATTACACTAAGATGACGATTCCGGCAGGTACCTATAAGAATCAGACAGCACCGGTTAATACCGTAGCGGTTAAGTGTGTACTCGTAGGTACGGATAAGATCAGTGATGACCTGGGAGCACAGATTGTTAAGGCTATTTATGGACACCTGGATCGTATGAAGGCAGCACATGCAGTAGGTAAGTATATTACCAAGGATACGGCACTGGATGGTATGTCCATTCCGATGAATAAGGGGGCAGAAAGCTTCTTTAAGTCCTGATTTTCGAAATGATGGCGATATGATAAAGGGCGAAACGGGCTTTCAGAAAAGCTCGTTTCTGTCTTCTTAAGGAGATGACACTGATGAAGAAAGCAGTGACTGCATTGGGGATAGCCTGCCTGGCAGTTTTTCTGTATATCCTGCATCTGCCGTTTATTTTCGGACAGACAGCCACAGGTTTTATCTTTATCCAAAGGGCATACGCGCAGATGCCGGTCACGCTGAATTACAGGCATTCCGTGATGAAGACGCCTATCGAGGAAAATCTGTATGTTAACAATGAGGTAGATGGGTTAGTCCTTAAATCGACAAAATACCAATCGTTAGGAGTAGGTCTTCCCTTCCTTGCCAGCGATGGACAATTCCGACAGGAAGGCCCTTGGTTCATAATGGATAACATGAATCGAAAATATCCTACACTTTCACTACGCAATGGAGTGAGTAACAATGGAGTGATTCGAGTAGGAAATAAATCCTATACGCTAACGGAATATATGCCGTTGGGATCGGAATTATATGTTTACGTATGTCCTCTGTATCAGGGGTTGTTTAAAGAAAAAACTTTCAGATAGTAATAGGAGTTGAATAAAATGGATGAAAAGCATGTGGACGATTCCGTGAACACAAAGTCCATAAATGAAAAGCTTAAGAGTCTGGATAAGGAATCGGCTACCGTGGAATATACCGGTATATGGGGAAAGCTGATTGCTGCGTTGTGTATTTGTTTTTCCCTGTTTCAGATTTATACCGGGTTCTTCGGCGCATTTGATGCCATGATTCAGCGCTGTGTTCATCTGAGTTTTGGCATATCCCTGGTATTCCTGCTTTGTCCAACGAAGAAGGCATGGATTCGGGGTGGTAAGGTTAACCCGCTGGATCTGGGGCTTGCTATTCTTGCAGCCATTCCACCGATTTATATTCTGGTAAATTATCAGAGTCTTATTCTTCGCGCAGGTACGGTAACGACAACCGACTTTATCATTGGACTTCTGGGAATTGTAATGGTATTGGAAGCAGCAAGACGTATTGTGGGGACGTCCATTGTAGCGGTAGTCATCTTGTTCCTGGCTTACGGATATTTTGGCCCATATATGCCGGGACCGCTTGCACATAGAGGGCTTAGTCTGGAACAGATGGTAAGTCATCTTTTCTATACTACCGAAGGGGTATTTGGCATTCCTTTGGGGGTATCTTCTACCTTTATTTTCCTGTTCATCCTCTTTGGGGCCTATCTTGAAAAGACAGGTCTTGGCAAATTCTTTATTGATATTGCCAATGCCATTGCCGGATGGGCTTCAGGCGGTCCAGCCAAGGTTGCGGTTATCTCCAGTGCACTTCAGGGAACGATTTCCGGCTCTTCCGTAGCGAATGTAGTAGGCTCTGGTTCCTTTACTATTCCTATGATGAAGAAGCTGGGATATAAGAAGGATTTTGCCGGCGCAGTAGAAGCTGCTGCATCCACAGGTGGGCAGCTTATGCCACCGATTATGGGGGCTGCTGCATTCCTTATGGCGGAATTTGTAGGCGTACCTTACATGGAAGTAGTTAAGGCTGCCGTAGTTCCGGCTATCCTGTACTTCATCGGGGTTTTCCTGGGAGTTCATTTTGAAGCGAAGAAGGAAAATCTTGTAGGAACACCAAGGAGCAAGCTTCCATCAGCAAGAGCGATTATGCATGAAGAAGGTCACCTGGCCATCCCGCTGCTGGCTATTATCGGTTTGCTGGCATCTGGGTATACACCAATGAAGGCAGCCCTGGGGGGGATTGTTATCTCCATTGCTACGGCTATGCTTCGTGAAAATACACGAATGACTTTCGGAGATATTGTAGATGGTCTGATTAAAGGTGCCAGAGGAGCATTGGGTGTGCTTATGGCCTGCGCGGCAGCGGGGATGATTATTGGTATCGTGACCAAGACTGGGGTAGGCCTCAAGCTGGCTTCTGTTCTTGTGGGCATGGCTAATGGTAATGAAATCATATTGCTTTTCTGCACTATGCTTACGTCTTTGATACTGGGGATGGGGGTACCGACTACAGCAAACTATGTTATTACCTCCACTATTGCGGCTCCAGCTCTTATCGGACTTGGAGTACCGATTCTGGCAGCGCATATGTTTGTGTTCTATTTCGGTATTATTGCGGATATCACACCACCGGTTGCACTGGCTGCTTATGCAGGAGCGGCTATTTCCGGAGGAGATCCGCTGAAGACCGGTGTCAATGCATCTAAGCTCGGAATTGCGGCATTCATCGTACCATATGTATTTGTTCTTTCTCCTGCTTTGCTTGGAATTCATGCATCAGCAGGGCAGGTCATTATGACTACGATTACTGCGCTTATAGGTATGGTTGGTATCAGCAGTGCCATGATTGGATATCTGTATAGACGCTTGAATGCGATTGAACGTCTTATTATTTTCGCAGCTGGGCTTTGTCTTATTGATCCGGAATCCTTTACGGATCTGGTGGGAATCGGAGTTATGATTGTACTTGTTGCGTTCCAGTATTTCAGGAGCAGAAAAGTTAATGCATAAAGAGAAGGCTCTGGCGCCATGGCGCCAGAGCCTTTTAATAATAAGACCGCCAGATATCTGGCGGTCTTATTATGTGATGCAGTAAATGATTTATTTACGCTTCCCTGTGGATTTTTTCTTTTTTTCTTTTGGGTGAGGCAGAAGAAGGTGGGAATCAGCTGGATGAATCAATGGTTCATCCCAGATATGTCCCAGGTGCTTCCTTAATTTTTCCACCATATCAGGGATGTGGACAGGACTTGTTTTCCGTACGGCCGGTGTAAGTACAGGCAGACGCCCGGGGAGGATTTCCAGGTCAATAGGAAATTTAGGCCCCTTATCACCATCCACGTTGGTCCAGAGTTCTGCATCCTTATCTACACCTTCCAGTGAGATGTGGGCTTTTTTTACACCGATAACCGTGAGAAGATCTTCTCCCATCTGCTGACCGGTAAACAGAAGCGGCGCCTGGCGAATAGTCCGCAGCCAGGCAAAATTTCTGAAAAGGGCCAGTTTAATCATACCGGAATGACGTTCTTCTTCTGGGATGAGATTGCGGAAACTGCCTGCAGAATCCGTGAGCATACCGGCAATGAGCGGTGATGTAGTCTGAATAACCGTACCGTTTTCCTCTTCAATGCGAAAATGGTAAGATTTCTGTTTTGGAAAAATCTGAACGGCCTTCATAAAGTAGGCCATGGAACCAAAAAGTGTTTTTTCTTTTATGGTTACCTGACTCATGGCTTCTGGAAGAAGCCCGGCAGCAACAATATTAATAAAATACTGGCCGTTAATTTTGCCTACATCTACTGGAGTGATAACCGCATTTTCAAATGTGCGGATAGCGCCTTTAGGTGAGCGGGGGATTCCCAGCGCACGCGCCAGGTCATTAACAGTACCAAATGGCACAAAGCCAAAGGCAGAGCGGCTCTTTACTGGAACCATACCATTAATTACCTCATTAATGGTTCCATCACCGCCCATGCATATTACGTCGCGATTCTGTTCAGCGGCCTGACGCGCAAAATTGCGGGCATCACCGGACTTGTTAGTTAACCGGATTATGATGTCATCGTAAGTTCTCGCTAAAACAGAATTAAGCAGTGGTATATATTTGGGAGCCCGTTCCTTCCCTGATGTAGGATTTACAATCATGGTACAAGTAGTATTGCGTTCCATGAGATACCCCTTTCCTGAAAAATTCTTATCCTATTATACCCGACTTCATATAAGGATACAAAAGAAAATTAATCATAATAGAGTTTGGATGATCACATAAAAATTTTTCAAAGAGCTATTGACATAGAAAAATAGAAACATTATCATATATCCAACCAACGTAAGACAAGCAAAACAGACAGAAGCGGAGAACGAGAAGGGTCAGATAAAAAAACAATTACAGAGAATCGACAATCGGTGGAAGTCGATATTGTTGTATCTGATTTATCACTCGGGAGCTCTTTTTCTGAAGTGAGTAGGAAAAAGCGTAGTTCACGTTACGAACGGGAGATGTTCAGCGTTTCCTTATAAGTGATAAAGCAAAGTGGTACCGCGCACAGCGCCTTTGGTTCGGAAATTCCGGAACAGAGGCGTTTTTTGTTGGTTAATACTTGTCAGTAGTTTTTCTGAGAGGAGAAAAGTATTATGAAAACATGGAAAAAAGGTTTGGCAGCTATGGCGGCTGCAGCACTGCTGGCAGGAGTATTTGCAGGTTGTGGCAACAGCAATTCTGATGAAGCAGCAGGTTCAGGCAACACCGTTAAATTTGGGTTTATTACCGCTTATACCGGCCCAGGCGCTGCCTATGGTCAGGCAATGAAGGATGGTGTGGATCTGGCCGTTGATGAAATTAATAAGGATCCAAATACTAAGTATAAGATTGATTTGGTTACTTATGATACCAAGCTTAATAAGACAGAAGCCGTTAATGCTATGAAGAAGGCAATCGAAGAAGATAAGGTTCTGGCAGTAGAGGGTCCAATGACTTCCGGGGAAATGTTTGCTGCAGGCCCGATTGCACAGCAGTCTGGCGTAGTCGCTTTTGGTACCGGTACAACTGCACCGGGAATTACTGATCTCGGCAATTTCATTTTCCGTAACGCAATTCCGGGTAAGCTTGGCATTCCGATTACCGTAGAAAAGGCACATCAGAAGTTCGGATTTAAGAAGGTTGCCATTCTGTATTCCAACAATAATGACCAGATGGTAGGTGAACATCAGATTTATACAGACCTGTTTAAGAAGATGGGGCTGGATGTAGTGGCTGATGAAACCTTTGCAGATAAGGATACTGATTTCTCTGCTCAGCTTACTAAGATTCAGCAGGCTAATCCGGATGTTATCTGTGTAGCAGGTCTCTACCAGGAATCGGCTCTGATTGCAAAGAAAGCCCGCGAGATGGGCATGAACCAGCCGATTATCGGTGGCAATGGGTTCAACAGCCCGGCATATATCAAACAGGCTGGTGCAGCTGCTAATGGCAGTCTGGTAGCTACTCCATGGAATCCGGAAAGTGATACGCCTAAGGCTAAGCACTTTATTGAAGCATTCAAGGCTAAGTATGGACATGAACCGGATCAGTTTGCAGCACAGGCTTATGATGCTATGTATCTTATGCATGATGCAGCAGAAAAGGCAGGGACTACTACTGACCGCAAGAAGTTCCGTGATACCCTGGCTGGAATCAAGGGATTTGAAGGCGCTACTGGTAAGTTTGAATTTGATGATAATCGTGACCCGAAGATGGATCTTACTGTTCTTCAGGTTAAGGATGGCAAGTGGGTTCCGCTCGCTTAACTGATTGGTAATCCATGAATCTCAGTTAGCAGGAAAGGAAGAAATTGCAGATTAATTCTGTTGTTTCTTCCTTTTTCTTATGGGGAGAAGAAAAGAAGAAACAGGTAGCAGATGATATAATGAAACGAATAGATACCTGGAGGGTTACAGCCTATGAACAAAAAGAAAATCATTATCATAACAACCGGTGGCACGATTGCCATGAAGAAAGATGAAGTCACAGGAGCGCTGGTACCGGCGCTGTCCGGGGAAGCACTGATTGACACCGTTCCCGGCATTGATGATGGTGCCCATATAGAAGTAAGAGAATTCTCCAATATCCCCAGTGAATATATGACTCTGGACAGGATGGGGGCGCTTGCTGCCTTTATTGAAAGTCTGGATACTGATGAGGTAGATGGTTATGTGATTACCCATGGTACAGATACTATGGAAGAAACAGCATTTTTCCTTAATCATACGGTTCATCTGAATAAGCCTGTCTGTCTTACCGGTGCGATGCGAAGCGCGGCAGCGGCAGGTACGGATGGACCTGGAAATATTCTGGCAGCGGTTCGGGCGGCATGTTGTGATAATCTGTACGGCATGGGGGTCCTGGTAGTTATGAATGACCGGGTTTATCTGGCAGATGATGTTGTGAAATCCCATGCCACGGCGACAGATGCATTTACATCCGCTTCTTTCGGGCCTGTTGGTTTTGTAAGCGGGGATAAGGTAGTCGTCAGAAAGTGCAGCCAGAAACGATGGATAGGGAATGTACAGGATCTGAGTGCCCGGGTGTGGATTGTACGCTGTGGAGCTGGTATGGATGACTCACTGCTGGCGGGAGTTCTGGCAGCTGGTGTTGATGGCCTGATTGTAGAAGGGTTTGGCTGTGGTAATGTTCCACTGGGAATGGCCAGTGCATTAAAAACTATGGTAAAGAAAGGTATCCCCGTGATTCTGACATCAAGAACCGGTCATGGCTATGTAGAACGGGAATATGGGGGAGATGGAGGAACAGCAGCCCTGGAAGATGCCGGAGTTATTTCTGCAGGAGGGCTTAGTTCCCAGAAAGCCAGAATCCTCCTGATTCTGGCCATAGGCGATCATCTGTCCAGCAGTCAGATTTCTGCAAGACTCAGAGAAATTCAGTAATTTGCAGCAAGAAGAATTTCTAATAAAAATCGGCCTTGACATTTAATGGATGAAAAGTTATACTAAACAAGTCAGTTGAACCTGACGTAACTGAATAATTACGATGGTATCGTAAAATCATCCATATGGAGAGGTGTCCGAGTGGTTGAAGGTGCATGATTGGAAATCATGTTTACGGTGATAAGCCGTAACGGGGGTTCGAATCCCCCTCTCTCCGCCAAACAGAAGAGCTCGTAGAATACGACGGGCTCTTTTACTTTGCTTATTTTGTTCGATGCAGTTTATCGGGTTATAGGACATTTTGTGTGTTTTTTAATGCCAATGGAGCTAGTATTTATCGAGCTTCATTGGCATTTATTTTTTCTGAGATGATTTTTGAGGGTGGACAAAAAGTGTTGTAAAAAAGTCTCAAATCCCTTGCCAATACTGGTGAAATGGGCTTTTATTTTTCTGTTGAAACTTTATGTTTGTTTGGAGGGAGTTTATGAGAAAAATAAGATGCCCTTACTGTGGCTTTTCTTGCCGTAGGCATGGAAAAACCAGTGCCGGAACTCAGCGTTGGTATTGCAGTAATTGTAAGATTGCATTTACCAGTAAGAATGATCATCAATTGAAGGATTTTAATTTATTTCAGGAATGGTTATTTGGTAAAAATGTACAAAAGGAAATGCCGGG
>NZ_FMXA01000033.1 GCF_900103425.1 Dialister histaminiformans
AAATTGCGGGATAATTTCTTATCCGCACATCGGCTTTATTGTTCGCTGTACTGTTCAGTTTTCAAAGAACCAATCGCTCTAAGCGACTCCATTATTTTAGCATGCATTGCTTTATAATGTCAAGTGCTTTTTTGCGATGCCTTCCGGAAAACGGTTGAACCGCTTTCCGGAAGTGGCCGCCTCATCAGCGGCGAATATGATAATATCACTAAGCCATGCGCTATGCAAGCAATATTAGAAAGTTTAATATCGAAGGGGATATCAAAAATAAAGCAGAACGAATCTAAAAGGAATCAGATTCGTTCTGCTTTTCTGGTTTATATTCTACAAAAGCTTTTGCTTATTACACTTGCAACCGCCGAAAGGCTGCACCATCTCGAGCCGCAGGCTTGCCGACTTATGAACGCTCTGCGTTCATCCCAACTCGAAAGGGGAATGACGGGAAGGTACCCACAAGTCCCTGATATCTGAAATTCGTAAGAATTTTTACAGGCGGTAGGCCGGGCTGCTTTAAAGCCTGATAAAGGACAGCCCCCTTTATCAAGAGTACTTCACGCCGACAGCAAATATATTGGCTGCCTTTCATTCCCGCCCCTTACTTTTGGTGAATCGAGAGTTGGAAAATTCTGTATCTATGGTTACGTGGGCGTGATATCCTGGAAGGGTCTTTTCAATCAGGGTTTCTGCTTCCCATTTCAGTTTTTCCCGGTTGCATCCATAAATCAGGGTGATATCGATATATACACACTTATTTTTATGGAATATATCCACTCCATGGAAGTTGAGGCATTCTTTATGATTTTTCTTAAATTCATTCAACGCTCTGACTACCACTTTAGACTGAGGGTCTTCATAATGAACCGCATAAACCCCGAATACGATATATACATGATAAATCCGTTCAATCTCATCCTGCAGATGATGGAGTAAAGGATAAATCTCTCCTACCGTAGTATCTTTATCCAGTTCCACATTAATACTGCCGATATACTTACCAGGGCCATAGTTGTTGAGCACCAGATCATAACTGCCCAGAATAAATGGTGCGCTGTTTACTTTCTGGTAAATGCCGGCCGCCAGAGAGTCCGGTATCCTCTCCCCCAGTAATTTTCCTGAGATTTCCAGCAGTATGAGTATTCCGACACGGGTAACGAAAAGGGAAATGATGACCCCCATCCAGGCATCCACATTGATATGAACAAACATATAAAGCAATGAAGAAACCAGGGTACCTATGGACAGATAAATATCATTTCTTGCATCCTGCCCCGAGGCTATCAGAGCTCCAGAACAGGTCTCCCTTCCCACGTTGATGGTATAAGAAGACAGAAACACCTTCACCAGAATGGAGAAACCGATAACGCCCAGCGTAAGTACTGTAAATTCCGGCTGGGTGCCATAGTATATGTTTTCTGCGGAATGAAACAAACTTTGAAGCCCGGTCATAAGAATAATAATGCCAATGGCCAGACTGGTAAGGTATTCGCCCCGCTTATGTCCAAATGGGTGCTCCTCATCCGGTTGTTTTGAAGCTAGTTTAGTTCCGATAATCGTCACCAGCGAGGAGGCTGAATCGGTCAGGTTATTGACTGCATCAGAAATCAAAGCGGCGGATCCGCTCCATACCCCGGCTATAGCCTTGATGATGCTGAGCAGAATATTGGCCGCCACCCCAATGCCGCTCACTATCGATATCTTTCTTTCCCTTTCTGCATCACTGAGCCGGGTTATTTTTAGATTCCCCTTCATGTCCATGACCTCACAATATATGAAACGATTAAAAACTATATTAAATAAATTATATACACTATATATCAGGTAACTCCGGTACTCCGCCGGATAATTGTTATCTATTGTACTCATTCCCTTCAGGAATGCAAGGGGATGATGAGCCTGGCTTTTCTGCACAGCCCTGGTCTTATGATGTTAAGCCATGGCCCTTGAGCAATAAAAAATGCAGCCATCGCTGCATTTTTTATTGCTCATTATTTCAATTCGTTTTCTTCTCGCTCTTTATTCGCTTCTTCGAGAAGTTCTTTATCGTACTTTCTTTCTGTACGGTCTACCGCGCAGGCTACGGTTGCGTCACCGGTGATGTTAAGAGTGGTGCGGAACATATCCAGTACACGGTCAATTCCGGCTACCAGGGCAATGCCTTCCAGCGGGAGGTTTGCAGACTGGAGAACCATAGCCAGCATGATGAGTCCGCCGCCCGGAACACCAGCTGTACCTATGGAGGCCAGAGTACCGGTGAACATAATCATAATCATCTGATTGATGGTAAGGTGAATGCCATATACATTGGCTACGAACAGTGCACATACACCCATATATACTGCGGTGCCATCCATATTGATGGTAGCGCCCAGCGGAAGAACAAAGGAAACTACTTCCTTCTTAATCTTCAGCTTTTCAATCAGGTTCTTCATATTGACCGGCAGTGTACCGGCAGAGGAACAGGTGGTGAAAGCGATCATCATAGCTTCAGACATAGCTCTGTAGAAATCGATAACTTTAATCTTGCCAATGAAGGATACAATCGGTGTATATACCAGAATCATATGGGCAATAGAACCAATAGCAGCTGCCACGATAACAGAGAGAAGCGGCAGCAGAACTTTTGGCCCGTTATTAACGACTACCGGAACCAGCAGACAGAATACGCCTATAGGAGATACGCGCATAATCATGCCGATTACTTTATAGCATACTTCAGCCAGAGCATCAAAGAGCTGGGTAAGGAATACACCTTTTTTTCCGCCTACCGCTACAATGCCTGCCCCCAAGAAGATAGAGAAAACAATCAGCGGAAGGATGTCTGCGTTCGCCATAGATTCCACCGGGTTCTTAGGAATCATATTGACCAGCACTTCCATAAAGGTCGGAGCCTGCTTGATTTCCGGTGCAGCGGCTGCCCCCATATCCAGACCTACGCCTGGATGGATGAGCATAGCTGCGCCAAACCCAAGAAGAATAGCGATGGCGGTAGTTCCCATATACATAATCAAGGTCTTCACGCCAATACGGCCCAGTTTCTTCAAATCTCCCAGACCGGTCATCCCGGTAACAAGAGAGGATAAAATAACAGGAACAATCATCATCTTAATCAGATTGATGAACATGGTCCCAATCGGAGCTACCCACAGCTTCACCCATGGCGCAGCATCCGGTCCCAGAATCAGTCCGACAACAACGGAAAGAATCAGGGATGCGAAAATCTGTACTGAAAGGTTCATTCGGTTTCCCCCTTATAAAATATCATCTATATTATAATCTTTCGATGTAGTTATTGCAATACATTTATTCTCGCAGTAGTATATTTATTTGATTGTATTTGATTGTATTTGATTATATTTGATTATATTTGGGTATATACGGTATATTACATCATATTCTATTTGTTTTTATGAGTATACACTTTTTATTTTCGTACTTTTTCCCCCCTTATTTTCAATATTTTTCGCATTAATTTAAATTGGATTGGTTTTTGCATAGCATACTTGATATTATTTTTTCGGTTTTCACTGCTTACTATAACAGTTTTATAAATTTATATTTTTGTATAAATATTATCAAAAGAAGTATTAATTGTTATCCTTGAATAATGGCCTTTAGAGTAGACAATTACATATAGATGATGTAGAATGTATTCGTTCAAAAACATCGGGGAATGTTTTAGGAGGATTTAAACTATGAAAGAATTTTATTCCATTACCACCAAATGTCTAAAAGCTATTGCTGATCCAAAGAGACTTCGCATTATCGACATGCTTTCCATCCATGAACGCTGCGCATCCGATATTCTTGAAGAATTCCAGGTAACTCAGCCAACTCTGTCCCATGACATGAAGATTCTGTCTGAAGCCGGCCTGGTTAACTCCCGCAAGATCGGCAAGAAGGTAAGCTATACGCTGAACCATGAAAACCTGAATCATCTTCTTACTCAGCTCGGTAGTGTATTCCAGCCAAAGAGCGGAATAAGGGAAAATGCATAACTGAATATGCAGGACGCAAGCTGGTCCCGGATAGCACAATGCAGACAACTGCAGACACAATAAAAATTGGGCTATGTGAATGATATTCACCATAGCCCAATTTTTATTGCCTTAGGACAGGAATAAACAAAAAGAGCTATAGTGAACAATGTTCACATAGCTCTTTTTACTGCTCATTATATAGACTTATCAAAGAGATATTCTTCCCTGTCCACCACCTTGCCGTTGCGGATGTACACTCTTGGCACGCGGCGGCCTATGTTGCAGAGGATTTCGTAGTTGATGGTTCCTGCAGCATCAGCCAGTTCTTCAACAGGAATGAACTGATTCCCCTGGCGGCCGAAGAGTACTACTTCATCGCCGGATCGGCAGTTGGCTTCGCCGGTGATATCAATCATACACTGATCCATGCAGATATTCCCAATCTGAGGTACCCGGTGTCCATGGAAGAGTACATCCACTTTGCCGGAGAGTATACGCATGTATCCGTCCGCATATCCTACGGGCAGAACAGCAATCTTTCGCCTCTGGTCACAGGTGAAATGGCGGCCATAGCTGACGGTAGCCCCTTTATCAATCAGTTTGATATGGGCTGCGCAGCAGCGGAGAGACATAACCGGGCGGAAGTCAAATTTTTCCATGGGCACATCCGGACTCGGTTCACATCCATACTGAATGATGCCCGGACGGACCATATCCAGATGATACTCCGGCATTTCCAGGGTAGCTGCACTGTTGCAGCAATGGCGGATAGGAATATGGACTCCTTCGTTTTCCAGACGGGTGCATACCCACATGAACCGTTTAAACTGTTCATGGGTAAAGGTCTTATCCTTTTCATCAGCCGTAGCAAAATGAGTGAAGATTCCACGGATTTCAATGCGCGGCAGGCTGGCAATCTTCTTAATCGCCTCAATGGTTTCTTCGCTGGGAAGGAATCCAACACGGCTCATACCGGTATCGATGGCAATGTGTACCTGCAGAGTCTGTCCCAGGCGGGAGGCTTCTTCTGAATAGTATTCTGCATTCTTCAGATTGAACACCGCTGGTTCAATGTGGTAAGCCAGAAGTTCTTCCGTGCGGCGGCCATCCGTATGACCCAGGATAAAAATATCCTTGGTGATTCCTGCATACCGGCGAAGTTCCACCCCTTCATCCAGGCTGGACACAGCAAAACAATCGGCTCCGTTTTCTGCAAAGACACGGGCCAGTTCTACAGCACCATGTCCATAGGCATTGGCCTTGACGACCGCAGCGATACGTACATCTGGACCTACATGTTTCCGGATTACACGCATATTATGAGCTGCCGCATCCAGATCGATCTGTGCCCAAAGGGCGCGGCGCGTAAAATTTTCAGTTGTACTGTTTGCATCAATCATATACTTTACTCCCCTCATTTTCCATTTTGGGTATTATGCTTTTCGCTTTATTGTAGCACAAAGATGAGCCAAAGGCTCATGGTCCGCAAGCAAAGACCGGGCTGTCAATAGTATGGAAATCAAAGATTTCATAATTTTATGAACTTACAGCCAATGAGGACAAGTTCTTGTCGTCATTCCCCCTTTCTCTCCAGAGAGGGAAATATGTGATATCCTTCAACTTTCCTTTATTCAAACAAAGTGGAATCAACTATCCACCGACTTCGTCGGTCCCCCTTTCTTTCAAGAAAGGAGCATCGTTTCTCATGCTTTCCTTTAATCAGCTTTCGCATGCTTGCCCTTTGCAAGAAGAGAACATTCTGCTTCATTCCTGTAATCTGCAAGGATTGCACCATCCTGAGCCGAGAATGGCATAACCATTCTTGCGGCCTTATGATCTGCTTTAAAGATGAATAAGAGTCAAACGTACAACAGCACGCTTTCCTA
>NZ_FMXA01000032.1 GCF_900103425.1 Dialister histaminiformans
TGTTTCATAAAAACCGTTCTTCGGTAATCATGAGCTGCCCCATCTTTCATAAAATGCTGCGAACCATCAATTTCTATAACCAGTTTAGCTTTTCTACAATAAAAATCCGCAATATATCTTCCAATAGCATACTGCCTATGAAAGCGAATAGGATACTTTCGAAGATAGTACCCCCATAATATCTTCTCTTCCCGTGTCATCGCCTTACGAAAACGACGGGCTTGTTTTTTAGATTTTATTGTCCTGTAAATGCACTTATACACAACTAATCATTCCCTATCCCCCTTAACTATCCATTCCTGCAGAACATAATATCCCCAAAGATGCGCTGATTCACAAAGTTTATCAAACATACACATGCTTTCCTATGTTCCAACATAGAGGAATCAACTATCCACCATTCGCTGAAGCGAATAGTCCCCCTTTCTCTCCAGAAAGGAGCTTCGTTTTAGCAATCTTCCCCTTAGTTATCTTTTGCATTCTTATCTTTATAGAAGAGAATATTCCGCTTATCCCTTGTAAAACGCAGACATAAAGGCCTCATTTCGGGGAAAACCTGGATAAGAGTCAAACGTACAACAGCACGCTTTCCTATGTTCCAACATAGTGGAATCAACCATCCACCATTCGCTGAAGCGAATAGTCCCCCTTTCTCTCCAGAAAGGGAAATACATAACATCCTTCTGTCTTCCTTTATGCAAACACAGAGGAATCAACTATCCCCCATCCGCCTAAAGCGGATGGATTCGAGACAACGGATTGTCTCGAATGCCTGCAAATCCTTAATATCTTAATATATGGCAGGCGGGTCTACTTTAAAGCTGGAGATTGGATATTGTGCACCATGATTGGCTATCGTATTCCAGAACGGGAAACGTTTCGCATGCTTCCGTTAATCAGCTTTTGCAAGCTTGCCTTTTGCAAAAGGGAATATTCCACTTTACGCCTGCCATCCTCATGAGGTACACGGCCTTTGAGCATTATCCCATCTCTACTATTTTCCCATCCCCCACTCTGTCAGTGGAGGTGATGATGGTCTGTACATCGTGCTCCTCCACATAGGAAATCAGGGCCTGCCGGCGGGATGCGTCGAGTTCTCCCATTACGTCATCCAGGAGAAGCACCGGATTTTCTCCGGTTTCCTCACGGATGAACTGAATTTCTGAAAGTTTCAGTGCCAGTACGGCGGTGCGCTGCTGTCCCTGAGAGCCGTAGGCTGACAGTTCTCTTCCATTTAAAAGAAATACCAGATCATCCCGGTGCGGTCCAATGGATGTGCGCATGAGCCGGGTGTCTTCCTCCCGGTTTTCTGCCAGTTTCCGGATAAACCAGTCTTCTGACAGAACCGGATCCCCTTCATTTCCTGCCTGTCTGTACTTTATGGTCATGGTTTCCCTGCCTCCGGTAAGCCGGCGGGTCATTTCTGAGGCGGCAGCATTCATCTTTTCCAGGGCTTCCATGCGTTTTTTCAGCACATACGCTGATCCGCGGGCAATTTGCATGTCCCACATATCCACCTGAGGTTTGCGGCCGTTAAAACGGGCATTTCTGAATTCTGCATTCCGCTGCGCCACCGCCCGTTGCACCCTGGATACTTCTTCTACGTACCTTGGATTGACCTGAGACAGTTCCATATCGATGAACCGTCGCCTTTCCCTGGGCATGCCTTTCACCAGTTTCATTTCATCGGGCGTGAACAGCACTGTACGGAACAGCCCCAGCAGGTCTTTTCTCCGCACCGGGTTGTCATTGAAGAACAGCTTCTTTCCCCCTTTGCGGAACAGACGCACTTTGATGGTATTTTCCACCCCGCCGGAGACATAGGAAAGGATGACCGTCCCTTCCTCATGGGAAAGTCCGATCATCTCCTGATCCTGATGGGTGCGCAGTGACCGGCCGATGGATGCCAGGAAGAATGCTTCCAGCACATTGGTCTTCCCGGAACCATTAGGCCCGGTAAATACCGTAAGCCCCTCTCCGGGCACAAAGGTCCTGTCTTCCACATTGCGAAACTGTATGAGGCGGCACGATAAGGCCTTCATCAGTCCTCCCCGAGAATCTGAATGTCCTCTCCGGAGAGACGGAGAGTGTCGCCCGGTCTGATTTTCTTTCTCTTTTCATGTACCGGAGTACCGTTCAATGTCACTTCATTTTCCGCAAGGTAGGAACCAATCTGTCCACCGGAAGAAATGACATCATATTTTTTAAGAAGCTGATCCAGCTGAATGTATTCTCCGCGTATAGTCCACTGTTTCATTATTGTCTGCCTCTCATTGGGGTAACTACATAAATATAACTCTTATCTTCTTCCTGTTCTATCAGCATCGGTCCATTGGCCAGCAGGTGGAACGTAATGGTTTCGCCGTTGGAATGCTTTAATATATCTTCTATATAAGAACAGTTAAACACAATGTTCAGCGGCAGCCTTCCGGATACTTCCGCCGGAATGGATACAGAGGAAGCCCCTACATCGGCATCTTCTGCAGAAATGATGGCCCCTTCTTCAGAGAACTGGAAGTTCACTGTGTTGTAATTGATATCCCGGGAAATCGGGCTTACCATGCGGATGGCATTGGACAGTTCCTTCAGATTGAACTTGGCATCCACATCGGAGCGGGTCGGCACCACTCTGTGTACGTCCGGATATTCACCGCTGATGAGGTTGGTAATGAAATATGTGTCTCCGAAAGTGAAGGCGGCATGGCTCTTTGCCCAGGAAATTTCCACCTGTGCCCCTTCTTCGTCCGGAAGCAGACGGCATACATCATTTAAAATGCCGGACGGCATAATGAAACGACCTGTGCTGGTAGCTTCTTCCGGAAGAGTGATTTCCCGGATAGCCAGACGATGGGTGTTGGTGGCAGACATGGAAAATACGTTGCCCTTAATTTCAAAGAGAATGCCGTTGAACACCGGATTATTCTTTTCCATGGCGGCTGCATAAGCAATGAGACTATTGAGCATCTGCAGATCTGCGCAGGCCATATGACATACATTGACCCGTTCCATTTCCTCTACCTGCGGGAAGTCATCATAAGACATAGTCGGGAACCGGTAATGTGCGCTTCCTGCACGGAAATGGCATAAGCTGGCAGCATCGTCTGTTTCCAGTATGACTTCTTCTCCTGGAAGGAGCTTTATCATACCCGGCATTTGTGGTGCTGCTACCACTACATCGCCTGTTTCCAGAATTTCTGCTTCACAGCTGGTTTTAATACCAATGGTATAATCATTGGCTTCAAAAGAAATGCGACCTTCCGCAGCACGAATCAGAATGCCGTTGTTTGTATTGGAAGTTATTTTTGTCTGTGCTGCACGCTGAACTGTATCCAGAGCGTGGCTCAGTATGGATTTGTTGAATCTGACCTTCATGGGCTCTCCTTTTTTAATGATGGATATGATAAAAATAGAAGTAATAGCAGTAGGGGGCTGTGAATAAGTGAATAAGTCGGTGGATAACCAGATTTTATCGATTTCCGCGGCTGTTGAAAAAAATGTGAATAGTGAATTGTGGTTTTTCACGCAATTCACCGTTTTTGCGGGTTTTCAGATAATCACAGGTTGTTCGCATCGCTATCCATAGGGTTGTCCCCATATGCCGTTAAAAATCTGAAAAAATATAGGGCTGGTGCGGGTTTTCCGCCTTACCGGCTGGCGAGGATTTTCTTAATCTTCTGATAATCGTCGGCAATACCCGGTTTGGATTTTAAATCCTTTTCTACGCGGTTACACGCATACATAACCGTGGTATGGTCCTTACGCTTGAAATAATCCCGGATGTTCGGATAGGATTCGTTCAGCTCCTGCCGGCAGAAATACATGGCCATCTGCCGCGCCGCCACAATCTTCTTCGGTCGGCCCGGAGACAGGACGCTGGCTTTGGATACGCCATAGTATTCGCATACTACATCGGTGATAAATTCCATGGTCAGTTCCTTCTTCGCATCCGGAGGAATGACATCCTTCAGTGCGGTTCTGGCCATATCCAGTGTAATCTTCTGCTGTGTGAACTGGGCATAGGAAACCAGTTTATTATAAGCGCCGTTCAATTCACGCACATTGGTATGAATGTGGCCGGCAATATAGTTGATAACATCTTCCGGAAGTACGATGTGGTCATGTTCTGCCTTCTTCAGCAGGATGACGGAACACATTTCATAATCCGGAGGTTCGATCGGCGCAATGAGACCACTGGAAAAACGAGTCTTGATGCGGTCTTCCAGCTTTTCTATATCCTGCGGCGTGCGGTCGCTGGTGAGAATGATGTGCTTCTTATTGTCAAAAAGCACATTGAATGTATTGAAGACTTCCGTCTGGGATGAGTTCTTGCCGGAAAACAGCTGAACATCGTCCATGAGGAAGTAGTCCACACTGCGGTATCTCTTTCTGAACTTATCCATGGATGAAGTTTCAATGGATTTGATTAAATCATTGAGGAACGTTTCACTGGTGACAAACCGCACGTTCAGTTTGGGCGCATGGTCGTGAATATAGTTGCAGATAGCATGAAGCAGATGCGTCTTGCCCAGACCGGACGGCCCATAAATGAAAAGCGGGTTCGTACGGCTGTCCGTATTGCCGGAAAGTGCAGCCTCCGCTACCGATTTAGCGGCCTTGAATGCCAGTTCGTTGCTCGGCCCGTGGATAAATGTGTCAAACGTAAACTGACGGTTGATATTTACCTGGTCCTCAAACTGTTGGGTCACCTCTTCCCGCTCGCCTGCCGGTTCAAACAGATTGCCTGGATGCATGGGTTCTTTGCCTTGTTCACGGATTTTATCCTGAATATTTGGAAGGTCCGCATGCTGGAAATCGCCACGGGAAACCTTGTCCAGAAAATCCGGAGCCGGAGTCGATGGGGCTTCCGGGAAAGGAGCCGGAGGCGTCTGAGAAACCGGAGCCTGGGCCTGCGGAGCCGGGGTTACCGGAGGCATAGCCGGCTGTGGGAACGATTCCGGAAGAGGAGCCGGTGTTGCCGGAGCGGCCGGTGCCGGAGTTTCCTGCCCCTGCACTACCACCTCCAGACGAATGGGTGATCCAACCAGAGAAGAAATGATTTCCGCCAGCTTCTTCTCATAAATCGCCTTAAACCATCCTAAAATCCAGGATGGGCCGGAACCGGTGAGCATAATGGAAAAAACACCGTTTTCAAACGAACGGGGAAACACGCCCCGCATAATCACCTCATAATACTGAGGATCGCTCTTCTGTACTTCACCAAGTACTTTAGACCATAAAGAAAAAATATCCATACGCAAAATCCCTGCCTGTGAATGTGTGAAAAACGTGAAGTGAAAAAGTTCATAACTCTGTGGAAAAATGTGAATATCTTTCCAACAATCCGCGCCGATTCTACTGATTTTTCATGTGAAAAAGTAGAATAACTCTGTGAATAACTTTATTTTAACAGAAATCGGGAGGTTTGGAAATTGCGCGGTGCGAATTGAGTAATGACAGGAATGAATTTTCTTCATTCCCCATCGGGAAATGTGCCGCATAGCCTCATTATTCCTTCCTGCACATCCAGTCCGCTGCTTTTCGGCTAAAAGGCCAGACCCTGCGATGGTTCAGACAGAGGGGAAATACAGATTCGAGAACTGAGCGTTGAGGGAGGTTGCGGAATCATGGACAATGAAGAAAATACGTAAACCAACTTACCACAAAAAAACTGTCAATGAAGCTCGAACCCTACTCACTCCATTGACAGTTAAAAATACAAAAAATATCCTGTAACCTTATATAATTTCAGAACCTTCACACACCACAAGGCCAAAAGAATGCCAATGGCCACAAACGTGAAGAATGCAGCCCCCTTTTCCTCTCTGGAGAGAGGAGGGCCATCGTAGATGGCGGAGAGTTGATTCCTGTATGTGCATCGTAAGGAATTATAGGTAAAGCTCCTGACTCTGGCTGCTCCTAAGTTCTTTCAACCTCTGCTTAACCACATAATCAATGTACTCACATACCCCTGACAGGTTCGTTAATATCTCTTTATTCATAAATCGTAATACAAGAATACCAAATTGTTTCATAAAAACCGTTCTTCGGTAATCATGAGCTGCCCCATCTTTCATAAAATGCTGCGAACCATCAAGTTCTATAACCAGTTTAGCTTTTCTACAATAAAAATCCGCAATATATCTTCCAATAGCATACTGC
>NZ_FMXA01000005.1:0-75606 GCF_900103425.1 Dialister histaminiformans
CTGGCATCGGATTTACCAGCAGTGAAGCAGCAGGCGGGCTGAAATCGTCTCCGATTTACCAAATGGGGCCGAAAGTACTTGCTGGGAAGTCCTGGGAGGGTAGAACCGCAGGAGGAAAATCCCCCTGCGGTTCTACTTTTTCAGACCATCCTATGGACAATTTAACGTCCCAGCGGCACCTTCTGAATATAGAAATTTTCAGATTTTGAGACCGTTAAGGAGTGCAGCTCACGAAGACAATCCCTTGTCTTTGTGCCTATTCTTCCAGGCCGCTTCTGGGCTAGTATGCGAAAGCTGATTAACGGAAGTATGCAAAACGTTTCCCGTTCTGGAGAGAGACCGGCAAACTTCGTGGGATAATGAATTCCTCTATGTTTGAATACAGGAAAACAGACGGATGTTACTCTATGGCCTTTTTTATAAAAACGTTCCTTATCCACCCTCCAACCACATACCTCCAACCTGTCTGTATAGCAAAGGAAAGCATGCAGCACGTTTTCCTCTCTGGAAGACCATATTCTAATATAGTGCACAATGTCCAATCTCCAGGTTTGTTTTAGTCAGAAATCTGCGTTCTTACCTTGACTATTATTTGTATTGTGACTTATATTATAAAAAATCTATATAATAATGGAGGTTTCTTATGGAATTTTGTGTGGATAGTGAAATATTTAAGCTTTTTCCCGGGATACGTTTTGTTTGTGTGATTGCCAAAGGCATTGATTCTGGAAAAATTAACAAAGAAGCTATTGAACATATGCTTCATGAAGGGTGGAGTGTTGCAGGGAAGGCGTCTGTCCAGTATGGAAATCCGCAGTCCCATCCGAATATCAAACCGTGGGTGGCACGGCTGAAGGCTATTGGTGTATCCCGGAAAAAATTTCCAAATTCTATAGAATCCATGGTTCGCAGAGCAGGAAAGGGAGGCGAACCTTTTCATATTATTCCTCTGGTCGATTTTTATAATTCTATTGCTTTATCGCATATAGTGCCAGCAGGTGGGTTTGATATTGATCAGATGCAGGAAGGACTTTCTTTGCGGTTATCCAGGGAAGGAGACCGGTTTATGGCTCTGGATGAAGAGAAAGAAATAAATGTTCCTGCTGGGGAAGTAAGCTATGCTGATGGAAATCAGATAGTCACCCGTCAGTTTGTGTGGAAGCAGGCAAAACACCTGCTGTTAAATGAAAAGACGAAGAATGTATTCTTTGTATCGGAAATTCTGGGGGACCTGCCTTATGAGACGGCAGATAATGTGGCGAAAGCACTGGTCAATGGATTATGGAAATGTTTCGGCATTTCCACAACCGCCCATATTCTGGATGAGAGAAATACACATCTTGCCATCAATGAATAACCACTGAGAGAAAAAACTGATTCCTGGCAATAAAAAAGCAGCGCTTTGGGGCGCTGCTTTTTGTATGCATATCAATTGTCGTAAATAACAAGGCCCATGAACACCAGGTCTTCATCACCGATATTTTCCAGAGCATGGCGGTTTCCATTCTGACAGAACATGGCATCACCAGGCTTGACTTCGTAAGTGGTGTCATTATCAGTGTAGAGACCATGGCCGGAAAGGATGTAGTAGATTTCTCCATCTCCCTTGTGCTGGTGCACACCCATGGAGCAGCCTTTTTCCAATGTAGCCTTTACATAGAGACGGCATTTTTCTTTTAAAGCGTCCGGGATGGTGACAGGCTGGAGAATGATGTGACCTTTACCGCCGTTGGCGTTTTCAATGATTTTAGATGGGATTTTGGGAAGCATAAGAATTCCTCCTTTAAAAGATAATCAACCGGTTTGAAAGTTGAACGTTCAGGATTCAGCTCATTTTTTCTGGTATTAATGCTTTATCGATTTACCCATTGGTATTCGTCCAGCTCTTCTTCGGATACATTTCCTATTTTAACATGAGATAGGTATTTTCGTGCTATCTGCCCAAGAGATACCAGGGTGGAAAGCGGTGTAGGTGGACAATCGGTTAAGTGCCAGCAGGGGAAGAAACGGGTAATATGAAGAGGTATATCCTGATTCAGGGAACGGATCCATTTCACCATTTCTTCAAAAGTGGCAGGGTCATCGTTTTTTCCGGGAATTACAAGATTGGTGAGTTCTACATGCGATTTCCCGACAGTGCGTTGGATGGTTTCCAACACAGGCTTTCTGGCAGCACCACAGATATTTCTGTAGAAATCTGGGTCCCAGCCTTTCAGGTCGATATTCCATGCGTCTATGAGAGGGAGAAGGATATCCAGTGCTTCACTGCTGATAAAACCGTTAGAAACCATTACATTAACCATCCCCGCCTTTTTGATGAGAGGAGCTGTGTCCCGTATGAATTCAAGAGAAAGGGAAGGTTCATTGTACGTCCAGGCGACCCCGATGTTTCCCTCCACAGTAAGGGATTGGGCCAGACGTAGTACTTTTTCAGGAGAGAGTTTCCTGCTTTCCGCTTCTTTCTGTGAAATTTCAAAATTCTGGCAGAAAGTGCAGTTCATATTGCATCCCCAGCTCCCCAGAGAAAGGATTCGGCTTCCGGGGTGAAACCAGGCCAGAGGTTTCTTTTCAATAGGATCCAGAGCAGCAGATGTAATAAGGCCATAGTTCAATGTTTTCAACATGCCATGATCATTCCACCGTGTGCGACACCATCCTCTGCGAGACGGAAGAATGCGGCATTGCCGTGGACAGACGCGGCAGATGCAGACGCCATTTTCTTTCTTATCATATAAAATTGATTCCATAGTTATCTCCTGATGAATAACCAGTTATTAAAAGTATCTCTTTACGGTGAATCGATAGAGTTTTATCGGTTCATCGTTTCTTATGCCAGCTTTTCTTCTGGCGATGTTTATTTGCTGTTCTGGTGAGTTAACGCCGTCAAGAGCAGGAAGAAGAAGGCCGCGACGGTTCCCGTTTTCTACGATGATGCCGTATTTTTTGACATTAAGGTCTGTAATTGCAGCCGGCTCGGGAGAGCTGAGAATATCGACAGAAATGTCTAAATCGTCCAACTCATGTGCAGTGAGAGAAGGAAATCTGGGGTCATCCATGGCAGCCGCTCTTGCATTATGGATGATTTCTTCTGCTGTGTTTTTATAGCAGGGAAGGAAAGTTCCAATACAGCCTCTGAGGGCGCCGTACTTGTGGAGAGATACAAAGACACCGGCCCTTTTTTCCAGATCTGGTGCAAGCGGGGACGGAGTATCCATAATGGTTCCGTGTTCCAGGAAGTAACGTATACTTTCGCGGGCCAGCTTTACACGTACATCATGGACTGGTTCTTTTTCATCTTCTCCGTGGGGAAGATAAAGGCAGATTCCATATCCGACGCCAAAAGGACCTTCATGGGAGAAACAGGGCATGTCCGCTTTTCTTTGGCCCAGAATGCCGAAGAGAAAATAAACAGAAGGCAGGCCGCACATGGCAATTTCATAAATGAACTCCGGAGTCATGGATGTGAGAGGAGTTTTATCCCGTCTTCTCAGGGCGTTCATGACTGCTTTATCGAAAAGTATTCCCTTCTCCGTATAACCGTTAGGAGACTCCGGAGTCAGCCGGTGAGAGAGGTCACCGGAAGCGATGACTCCAATCTTCCGCCCCAGTCTGGCAGCGGTGCGTTCCACTATGGTACCGAGAATTTCGTTTATTTCATAATTGGAAAAACAGGGAGAAAACATGACAGCTTTTCCTTTAAATCCTGCTTTCTGCAGATAGTACATAGGAACAAAAGTACCCCAGTCTATGGTGAGAGTGCGGTTGTACCGGCGGGCCTCCGCTTCGTCTACCCGGTGCAGAGGAATCAGTGGGGCTGCTTCCTGCAGGACAGCTTCTGCCAGCATGCGGTCTATAGAAAGAGTCATGGAAAGCTGGGGATATCCAAAATCGGAAAGATTTCCGGAGATAGAATCGGCCAGGAAAAGAGCGGGACCATCATGAAAACAGAGATTATGCGGAGAAATGATAATCACAGTTTCTATACCTGAAGAAACCATTTTATGCATTGCTTCCTCTTCTGTTTTTATGGTGAGGGCCATACGGGAAAGCTCCCTGCCTCCAATCTCTGGAATCATGACAGGCGGATGAGGGAAAAGGCCAGCCGCTTTACATGTGGTTTTCATTAGAAGCACTTCCTTTCTAATCACTTTTTACCTTAAGTGTAGTTGGTTTTGTGGGGAAAATCAAAAATGATGGAGTACGGTGAGACGCGCAATGATTGGCCTGCGTAATGGCACGGATTAAGGATATTCCTGTACGACCGGAAATAAAAAGAACCGCAGTTTATTGCCTGGGATGGGCATGGACTGCCGGATGGGAAACAGGCCATCTGACATATCTCTATATGACAGAAAAAATGCAGCTTATACGGGTTGCATTTTTTCTGTCTGTTAATTCATGTGGAGAAGGGAGGATTTTGGTATCGGAACGGGAGATGAGATAAAGGTCATCAATAAGAAGTCAGACATCGGACTGGGAACCCCAAGGCTTCTCTATCAGTCCCAAAGCTTGATTAAGAATACTGCCGGTAATCATAACTTTTTAAGAGGAACAACGATTCGTACTTTTCCCTTTGGTATCTTTTTCGCTGATGTTCTTTTTATCTGATAATGTACTCCGGCCAGCAAAAAGGACTTCCATTTAGATTAGGAAGTCCTTTTTTAACTGTCAGTTTAGTCAAAGAGAAACCCTGAAGGAGGATTCTGACTGAATTCTTTGTGGCTTTGTTTTCATGAGTCTGTTTTAAATAATGTCCTGTAAAGTCAAAACACTCCGGTTTCCTGTGCAGAATGTATGATGATATCTGACAGGAAACCGGAGTGCTTTTCTGTTCTGTATATTGTTTTGCGTGCGGTAGGGGATTAATTCCACTGTACATCCACAACCTGAGAAGGCTGTTCTGTGCTCTCCAGTGCGGCAGCGGCTTCTTCTGCTTTCTTTTTTGCTTCTTCTTCCGCTATGCGCTGCTTTTCCGCCAGAGTCAGGATATGTTCATAAGATGGAGTATCCGATACATAGGCATGAATTTCAAAGAAACGGTCCCATGGGAAGTCTGCATATACAGTCTGCGGATCTACACCCATTTTCTTCTGCGCAAAGTCCTGAAGCTCCGCTACCATTTCCTCACGAATTACGGGAGAAATCTTCTGATTTCCGGTGGCAGGGTACGAACTTTCCATGCGGTAGAGATTCTTACGAACATTGGCCTGATAAGCCCAGTTGTCCAGATATTGTTCCAGAAGCATGTCTTTGTGTGCCTGTTCGTTCATGGCCGGAGCCAGTATGGCCTGCGCGATGGCGTAACCAATCGTATTGCTTGCCGTGTTCCAGCCATTATATGCGGCTACCTTATAGAGCAGGTCGTTTTCTGAGAGCAGGCTCATCAGGGTATTGTCTGATCCGTTATTAAAATATACATCCACAATGGATACAGGGACATTACTGTCCGCATATTTCTTAATAGTGTCCACGAAGTCTATAGTGCTCTGCTTTTTCATGCTGAAGTTTTCAAAACGTCCGGATTCCTTCGTATTAAAGAGCGGAGTATTTATGGCTAGCATGATATCCGGATTGGCATTGTCTGTAATGGTTCCATTGACGGCTTCGATATGTTCCTTAATGGTCTTTCCAATTGGCTGGCTTTCATAGCTGGGGACGGTTTCTTCGCCGCGGCCCAGAGGATAAATCACGCCAAAGGTGGGGTGAAGCTTATTGGAATCCACATAGTACCGGGCAATCAGAAGGAGAGCCAGCTGGTCGGCACCGGGGAAGGAGCCATACCGTGTAGACTTCAGACCTTTGGCATCTTTGGCCAGATATCTGGATTCCATGGCGGACTGTGAATATTCAGAACTGTCATCATGACCGAGGCAAAAATAGGTAAAGGTGTTATTTTTCACATCCTGGATTAATTCCTTATTGATGGTATTGTTTTTCTGTCGGCGGTCAAACCAGTCCTGAAGATATTCTACCGGTACGGACTGCTTCAGTGAAGTCAGTTGCGCCTTTTCCTTATCGGTAATAGTGCCTTGGTCCTGTTTATCCTGGAGGATAGAAATCTGATAAATCTTATTTCCATAGGTCCCGTAATAATACGGTTCTACTCCGGAATTTGAGGCATAAGGAGAACGCATAATAGTTCCAAAACCATAAAGGGGAATCTTAGGATTGTTCTTGTGAAGAAGTTCAATGCGATTTTCTCTGCTCTGCAGGGTAGCCAGAGATTCATTATGCTTACGGGAATCTACCAGGCCTCCGTAAATAAGAGTGTCTGTGGACAGAATGGCAGCATCTGACTTGGAAATATTATCTTCTACCCAGCTCCAGACTCTGTCTGCGTTTCCCTTATAATTGGAACCGGAAAGGATGGACTCCGGTGGAGTCAGCACTTGGTATCCCGCATGTTCAGCGGTGGACACCGTATAAGCAAGGCTTACCGGTCGATTATCCTGTGGAACCAGTAGTATGGTTTGGGCAGAAACGGACAGACAGGTAAGAGCGCAGGCAGCAGCCGTTGCTGCACTAAATAAGGATTTTATAATTCTCAAGATTAACCTCCCGAATTCAGAGTTTGAAATAAATATGTCTAGGACGCGGATGATGCAGCTGCCAGCCATAACGGATGGCTAATACACGGAGAAGGGTAACAAACAGGAAACAGCACCAGGATGCGATGGCTGAGCCAAGTGGTTCCCATAAACAGACAATCAGTATGCCGCCCAATATGGATGCAAAAGCATAAAAATCCGTTTTCAGGACTACGGGAACGCGATGTGCCAGTATATCCCGAAAAATACCACCGCCAATGGCAGTAATAAGCCCCAGAGTTACCGGAAGGATTATTGAACTTTCAGGATACAAGGTAAGGCCGGTAACGGCCCCGGTCACGGTGAACGATGCCAAACCCAGTGTATCTGAAATATTATAGACTATGGCAATAATCCGTTTTCCCTTCCGACTGAATTTTACGGTTTCAAAAAGAAAACATACAAACAGGGAAGTTATGATAGATAGTATGAATCCATAAGGATGTACCAAGGTGGTCGGTGGGATGACACCTACCAGAACATCGCGGAGAATTCCGCCACCAACGGCTGTGAGGACGGCAAGGACAGTTATTCCAAAAATATCCATGCGCTTTATAATTCCTACTATGGCACCGGAAAAGGCAAATGCAATAATGCCTATAATGTCAAAAACAGCAGCTGTTGTCATAATTATTCCCTTTATTTTAAACTCTGTTCAATAATGTACAGAAAATTATGGATATTCTCATTATAGACGTGGGGAGAAGGCTTTTTCAAGGCACAGAAAAGTGTGGAAATAATACAGAAGTGAGAGAACAGAAGACATTAATATGTTTTTAAACAAAATATATTTAATGTATAATGAAATATACAGGCAAGGAGGAACATTTATGGAATCATATAAAAATATTACACCACAGGAAGCTAAAATCATGATGGAAGAACAGAAGGTTATGGTTGTAGATGTGCGGGAACCGGATGAATATGCAGAAGGCCATGTTCCTGGAGCAATTCTTATTCCGCTGGGGACCATTGGAAATGGCAGGCCGGAAAATCTTCCGGATATCAATGTACCAATACTGACTTACTGTCGAAGTGGGGCAAGAAGTGCTAAGGCAGCATCCCGGCTGGCAGCACTTGGATACAAACATGTATATAATTTCGGGGGTATTTTAAATTGGCCCTATGAAACAGAGAAACAGGACTAAGGAATGACAGACAGAGAATTCATGGAACTGGCTCTCATTGAAGCTGAAAAGGCGTATAAGGAAGGGGAAGTTCCCATTGGGGCGGTGGTGGTGTGTGATGGAGTTATTGTGGCCACTGCGCATAATGAGAAGGAACAACGGAAGGATCCTACCGCGCATGCGGAAGTCATTGCCCTTCGAAAAGCGGCTTCTCGCCTGAAACGGTGGCGTTTGACCGGGTGTACGCTTTATGTTACTATAGAGCCATGCCCAATGTGCGCTGGCGCACTGCTTAATTCCAGAATAGATCACATCGTATATGGTGCAGATGATGCATTATATGGAGCCGTTCGCTCCGTATGGAAACTCTGTGATGGGAAAGCATTAAATCATCAGATTACAGTGAAAAGTGGTGTCATGGCAACAGAGGCAAGGGAAATCATGGACAGATTTTTTTCTGCCCGGAGGATATAATGGAGCAGTATCGAAGTGGTCATAACGGGGCTGACTCGAAATCAGTTGAACCGTAAGGTTCCGTGGGTTCGAATCCCACCTGCTCCGCCAGAAACACATAAGTCATGAGGAAGAAGTTCTCATGGCTTTTTTGTTGTGGATAAATTTTTTCAAAGATCTATGGTGATGGATTTTTCAGGTAAGTATTACTTGCTCAAGATTTCAAAAGTAAACTTTAATACATAAATTTGGTTGACAATATAAGTATAACGGGGTATTCTGTAAAAACGAGAAGATATGCAGCAGGACTCCACAAAAGTATGCAGCTGTACCGAAATGTTTGAGGAGGGATACTGGATGGGAAAGGCATTGTTTATTACAGGGACAGGGACGGATGTAGGAAAAACGTATGTAACAGGATTGATAGTCAGAAAACTTCGTCAGGCAGGATTGAATGGAGGCTACTATAAGGCAGCTCTATCCGGAGCCATTCATGATAAAGATGGCATGTTGCAGCCAGGTGATGCGCTTTATGTCAGGCATGTGGCAGAGATGGATGAATCTGTTAAAAATCTGGTTACTTATGTCTATCCTGAAGCGGTATCTCCACATCTGGCCGCTAAAATAAACCACAGGCCGATTGACTTTGACAAAGTGAAATCAGATTTTGAAAGGGCAAGGGGCCGTTACGACTATCTGACCATGGAAGGAAGCGGAGGTATCATCTGCCCGCTTCGATGGGATAATCAGCAGCATATGCTGTTGGATGATCTGATAAAAAAACTGAATCTGGGGGTAGTGATAGTTGCCGATGCAGGATTGGGAACTATCAATAGTACCGTACTGACTATTGAACATCTGAACGCGCGGAATATTCCTGTCGCTGGAGTGATTTTTAATCAGTATCTGCCGGGGGATTATATGCAGGATGACAATGCATTTATGATTGAAGAACTGACAGGGGTCAAGGTTTTGGCATATGTGGAAAAGGGAGATAAGGAGCTCAAAATAGATATAGAAGTTCTTAAAGGGCTGTATTCATAAAAAGCCGGAAGAAGCTGATGGTACTGGAGTTTTTCTGTGCTGTCGGCATTTATTTTTACCAGCAGGGCCATATCTAACGGCATATGGAGTAACCAGTTACATTCATCAGTTATTATCTGATTCAGCAGTAACGGCCTGTTGATGGAGATAAAATCCGGGGCCAGCGCTGCTGTGTAAGGGGCGTACAATGGAGAAGAAATCCTTCGCAGGGGATAAAGGAGGCTGGGGAATGTGAGTTACGAATAAACTGTATTGCAATGGGTGAATTATTATAGAAAGAGAAATCTGGAACGCACCGTGTAAACGAAATTAACAGAAAAAGGAGAGCCGCGCTATGCGACTCTCCTTTCTGTCTGGTATATCTAGCATGAATTGATAGAAATGAGTTTCAGATTAAATCAGTTCGGTCTTCTTCACATCTTCAATGGTTTTAGTTCCAGCCAGCTGCATGGTAATGGAAAGTTCCTTATTGAAGTGGTCGAATACAGATTTTACTCCTTCCGCTCCGCCCAGATTGAGACCATAAATGACCGGACGGCCGATGGCTACCAGATCGGCACCGCTGGCCAGGGCTTTGAATACGTGATTGCCTCTTCTTACTCCGCTGTCGAAAATGATGGGAGCTCTCTTATTGACTGCTTTGGCAATGGAAGGAAGTACGGCGAAGGAAGCCGGGCCACCGTCGAGCTGGCGGCCGCCGTGGTTGGAAACCCAGATGCCATCAGCACCTGCATCCAGAGCGATTAATGCGTCCTCGGGGGACTGAATGCCCTTGACAATAACCGGAAGTCCGGAAAGGCGCTTCAGTTTGCCAATATCGGAAGGAACGAAGTCCTGCTTTGCGGCTGCATAAATTTCAGAAATGCCCTTGCCTTTTCCGTCAGCATTGCCATAGGCTGCCAGGTTGGGCATTGGCAGCGGGAACTGGAAATGAGTGGCAATGTCTTCTTCACGGTAGCCACCCAGTGTGGAATCAACCGTCATGATGATGGCCTTTACTCCGGCGCGTACAGCTTTCCGGATAAGAAATTCATTGAAGCCATCATCCTTGCTCATATAAATCTGGAAGAACTGTGGTGCGCCCGGTGCTGCTTTAGCTGCTTCTTCCAGATCTGTGCTGCCGTAGGTGCTCATTGCAAACAATGTACCAGCCTTTGCAGCTCCGATGGCAGTATCTACTTCACCTTTTACATGGGCAAGTCCATGGGCGGCGGAAGGTGCTTCAATGACCGGAGTGGACAACGGGATTCCAAAAATAGAAGTAGAAAGGTCGGCATGAGAAATGCCGCGAAGCACCCGTGGAACAATATATTTGTCTTCAAAGGAGCGGGTGTTTTCTCTTAATGTCCATTCGTCTTCTGCGCCTTCACGGATATAGCCAAAGGCGCCTGGTTCCATGCGGGCTTTCACTCTGGCTTCCAGGCCTTTAATATTGAGGATGTCAATCGGATGTTCTGCGTTGCTTGTGTAATATGCCATGATTTTCTCCTTGCAGCTGTAGCTGAACTTATACATGTATGCACATGATTAATGAAGTAAGAAGATAGCAGGAATCTAAGAATTCATTTTTTTCAGCAGCTTTTTCATAAGTACTCTTTCTTCTTTTGTAAGTGGGGACTCCAGCAGTGCATTGGCTTTATCTTCCATAGGGGAAATCCTCGCGACCAGGGTTTCTCCCTCAGAAGTAAGCGATAATATAAGGTTTCTCCTGTCTGATGGGTCTTCCTCACGATGAATAAGTCCTTTGGATTGGAGACGGTCGACTAACGCTTTAATGGTGTTTGGACTTTTATGATTCAGCCTGGCCAGCTCTTTCTGACAAAGTGGGCTGTTTTCTTTTATCAGCTTCAATGCAGTCCATTGTTCCAGCGTAAGGCCGTAGCCACTGAAAAAATCATTCATTCTCACATGGATATTTCTGGCGGTTTGAGCCAGAAGGTAGCCCAGTGTATTTTTCAGTTCCATGTTGACTCTCTCTCTCTTCAAAACCGCATGCTGTTAATATAAAGCTAAATTAATACGATATAGAACTAATTTAGCTGGCTTTATTATAGAAAGACATCTATATGGTGTCAATATGGAGATTATCTATGTAAGGGGTATAAGATATTCCTGTAGTATCCCGGTAAAAAGGAAAAGAGGGGCTTTTATCGTGGCAGTATTCTGTTATAATAATAATAGAATTTATTAACAACGGAGGGTTGGGTATGGCAGAACAGACTATAGTAAATAAAAAGGCTGATAGTTTTGAGAAATATTTGAAAGATAACAATCTGAATTTCTTTACTCGTTTTGATAAGGGGGATGAAAATCAGACGGTTTTGTTTCGTTCCAATATTCAGGTGGAAGGACAGCAGCTTCCGGTGAATGTAATTACTGACCGGACCATTTACACTATTATCCGTGTATTTGTGGGACAGCATATTATCAAGGAAAATAACCGTGCGGACTTTGATTCTTTCATGAATCAGATGAACAGAAGCTATAAGGTGTTCAAGTATGCAGCAACAGATGATGGGGATTTATTTCTCGATGCATGCATGCCAAGCACACAGGAAAGCTTTGACCCAAAGGTCGTACGCATTGTACTGGATGTAGTGGTAGATCATCTCAACCACGAATACAAGAAAGTTATGCAGCTGGCATGGAAATAACCGGATATAAAAGCTGAGAAGTCAGTAAAAAGTCTCATCAAAAATACAGCGATGAGGCTTTTTTTGCGTGATAATGAAAATGATAATATCTTGTAGAGAATGAGAAAGAAAAGTGATAAAATAAGGATGTGATTAACGACAGAGGTATGCATATGCAAAATAAACCTGAAACAGATAAACAGCAAGGTAAATATATATGGAAGTTTGCATCAGCAGGGAAGGATAATGAAATTCCTGCTTTTTTTTCAATACATGGAATTTCTCCGCTGGTGGCGGGTATCCTTCTGCGAAGAGGGATAGACACTGAAGATAAGCTGAAACATTTCTGCTATGATACGCCGGCTGATTTGTCAGATCCATTTCTAATGAAAGGGATGCAGGCTGCGGTAGACCGGATAATTCTGGCATTACAGAAAAAAGAACCCCTGGTTATCTACGGGGATTATGATGTAGATGGCATAACGGCTACATCCATTTTGTACCGTTTTCTGAAAAGGGAAGGGGCGGATGTCCGCTTTTATATTCCTGCCAGAGAAACGGAAGGATATGGCCTGAACCTGCCTGCGGTACAGAAGCTGGCAGAAGAGGGGTGTAAACTGCTTATTACTGTGGACAATGGTATTGCCGCCGCTGATATTATTGCGCAGGCTCCTGAAACTATGGATATCATTGTTACGGACCATCACCTGGTTCCGGAAAAGATACCGAATGCTATAGCGGTGCTGAACCCCCATCAGACGAACTGCAGATATCCTTATAAAGAACTTGCAGGATGTGGAGTGGCCTATACGGTATGCCGGGCACTGGCTCTGACTCTTCATAACGAAGCCTATGAAGAGGATATGGAACTGGTAGCGATGGGCACCATCGCCGATGTGGTTTCCCTTACCGGAGAAAATCGAATCCTTGTGAGAGAAGGGCTCCGGAAGATGCGGTATACACAGATTCCCGGGCTGGCCGCTCTGCTCCGGGCAGCGGGCATTGTAAAACCGGGGGAGGACAAACCGATTTCTGTGGAAGATGTGTCCTTTGGACTGGCGCCACGGCTTAATGCCGCAGGACGCATTGCCCATGCCCGGATGGGGGTGGACCTTCTTATCAGTTATTCCCGCGAAAAAGCAGAACATATTGCTCGCAATCTGTGTGAGATAAATGTGAAGCGCCAGGCTGTTGAAAAGGGAATCTATGAAGAGGCTGTCCGGCGGTTGCATCAGCTGAATGCGGAAAAGGCGGATGTCATGGTGATTGATGGTCACGGGTGGAACCCTGGAGTTATCGGAATTTCAGCATCCAGAATTCTGGAGCAGTATAACCGGCCGGTGCTCATGATTACCATCAAGGATGGTATTGGAAAAGGATCCTGCCGCAGTATTCCGGCTTTTGATATCTACCAGGCGTTAAAAGCACAGGAATCATTGCTTATACAGCTGGGTGGACATAAGATGGCTGCGGGCTTCAGCATCAGGGAAGAAAACATCCCGGCGTTCAGAAAGGCAATCAATGATTACGCAGCCAGGGTGCTCAGTCCGGAAGACTTTATTCCGGAACTGGAGCTGGAAGAATATCTTCCACTTCGGGAACTGACTCCCCGGTTCATTCATGAACTGGAAATTCTGGAACCCTGCGGGTGCGATAATCCCCGACCGCTGTTTGCCAGCAAAAACCTGCATGTGAATTATACAAGGCATATGGGGAAGGACAATAAACATTTTAAATGTATGTTCGAACAGGATAATATTTCCAGGCAGGGCATATTCTGGAACACTGGTATTTCGTCCCCTTGCAGAAACGGGGATATAGTGTCCGCTGCCTATCGAGCGGAAATACACGAATGGTATGGAGAGAATGTTCAGCTTATCTGCAAAGACATCATCATCAGGCCTGAACCGTTCCTGAACCGGGACAAGATGGTTTCCTTCTATCTAACAGTAAAACGGGTCATGGATTCGGAAGGTCCGATAGAGGAAATACAGCATCAGGTGGCAGACAGACTTAAACCGTCCTTCTCTTTCCAGGAAGTGGAACTTATGTTCAGAGTTTTTGAGGAGATACATCTTCTTAACCGGCGGCAGAGGGGGAATGAAACCTATTACCAGTATCAGCCGGCGGTGAAGAAGCTGGATTTATTTACATCATCTACGTATTGTAAGTATTCAATGAGGGGTTGATTATCATGGCTGTTACGAACGAAGACATGAATAAGGATAAAAATAATGTATCCACAGAAACCACAAAAAAGATAAACATGGCTGAAATATTTTCAAAGACGCTGGATGATGAAACTATTCATACGGATGCATCGGCGTCTACGTTGGCAGATTTTCTGATTAATGAGGAAAACTATATTAAGGAAAAGGCCAAACAACATGATTTTTCTTTCGAAGTAAAAGAGGAATATGATCGCCTTATTAAGAAAGTGCAGTCGTATAACAAGGACCCTAAGGCACTGGAATGGATTAATAAAGCTTATAACCTGGCGGCTCAGGCTCATGGGAAACAGGTAAGAAAATCGGGGGAACCCTATATTATTCATCCGTTGTCTGTAGCCTATATTCTGGCCGAACTGCAGATGGATCTGCCGGGGGTGATTGCGGCTCTGCTGCATGATGTGGTAGAGGATACGGAATATACCCGGGAAGATATTGCGAAGATTTTTGGCGAAGAAGTCGCTTTTCTGGTGGATGGGGTAACCAAGCTGTCCAGCTTCCACTATACGGACAAAGAGGATCAGCAGACTGAAAATTTCCGTAAGATGTTCCTGGCCATGGCCAAGGATATCCGCGTAGTGGTTATCAAGCTGGCAGACCGTCTGCACAATATGCGTACCCTCGGAGTTTTCCGCCGGGAAAAACAGCAGCGTATAGCCAGAGAAACACTGGAAATCTATGCTCCGCTGGCACATCGTCTCGGGATTTATAACATTAAGTGGGAACTGGAAGATCTGTGTTTCCATTACCTCCATCCGGAGGAATATGAAGATCTGGTCCGCCAGATGAAACAGAAGCGCAGAGCCAGGGAAGAAATCGTTGAAGAAACGATGAAAGTGCTGAAGGAACATCTGGATAAATCGGGAATTAAAGCCAAGGTAACCGGAAGACCAAAGCATTTCTACAGTATTTATAAGAAGATGAAAAAACAGCATAAGGATCTGTCTCAGATATACGATCTGTATGCTGTCCGTGTCATTGTAGATACCATTCCACAGTGTTATGCCGTACTTGGTCTGGCTCACTCTCTCTGGAAACCGCTGCCAAACCGTTTCAAGGATTATATTGCGGTGCCGAAGCCCAATCTGTATCAGTCTCTGCATACTACCGTTATCGGAACCCAGGGACAGCCGGTTGAAATTCAGATTCGTACCTGGGAAATGCACCATATTTCTGAATACGGTGTAGCGGCACACTGGCGTTACAAGGAAGGCAAGGCTAACGGAGGAGCCAGCCGGTTTGACTCCAAGATAAGCTGGCTCCGCCATATTCTGGAATGGCAGGATACCAGTAATTCCAAGGAATTTGTCAATGCGCTGAAACTGGATGTATTCTCTGACGAAGTCTTTGTATTTACTCCGAAGGGGGATGTCATTAACCTGCCGCAGGGGTCAATTCCACTGGATTTTGCCTATCGAATTCATACGGAAATCGGTAATCACTGTGTAGGGGCCAAAGTCAACAATAAGATGGTGCCTCTGGATACGAAGCTGAAAAACGGGGATATTGTATCCATCGTTACATCCAAGTCCGCTAAGCCGAGTTATGACTGGCTGAACATTGTCGGGGCGTCGGAAAGCCGCAGTAAAATCAGAAGCTGGTTTAAACATGAAAACCGGGAAGAGAATATTGCCAGAGGGCAAGGACTGCTGGTTGAAGAAGCTAATCGGATGAACCAGGACTGGAAGGAACTGGCCAGCCGGAACCGGCTGGATGAAGTGGTTCACCGGGTCAATGTACAGTCTCTTGATGATATGTTCGCTGCAGTTGGGTATGGGGGTATTACACCAAAGAGTGTTATCCTCAATCTGATGAACATATATAACAAAGAGGTCAAAACCAGAGAAGCAGCTCAGGGAGCTAAATCGGCCAAAGCATTTGAACAGCTTAAGACGGAACCAAAGAAGAAACAGGTTGCTCCCCACGGTGTCCTGGTCAAAGGCGAATCCTCCTTGGAAGTTCACCTGGCTAAATGCTGCAACCCGGTTCCGGGAGATGAAATCATCGGGTATATTACTCGTGGCCGTGGTGTGACTGTACACAGGCTGGATTGTCCAAATATTGTAAATACTGATGAGCCGGAACGACTGATTGAAGCCACATGGATTAAGCAGACGTCAGGCACATTCCAGGTCAATATTGAAATCGTCAGCTATGACCGCACCGGACTCATGGCGGATATACTGGCCGTCCTGTCAGATAACAAGACATCGGTTTCTTCCGCCAATATCAATGTCAATGATGCCGGAGTGGCCACCATGCGGCTGGGAATTCAGATCAAGGATCTTCAACAATTGGAATATATAATGACGAAAATCAGAAGAGTAAAAGGTGTCCACTCAGTAGAACGACTGAAAGGCAGAAAGGGGAACTGACAGATGAGAGCGGTTGTACAGCGCTGTGGATATTGTGACGTGGAGTCCGAAGGGAAAAAGGCAGGCCATGTAGGGAACGGTCTGCTGGTCTTTCTGGGGGTTCGTAAGGGAGATACAGAAAAGGATGGAGATTACCTGGCTGACAAGATAATAAATCTCCGGATTTTTGAGGATGAACAGGGAAAGATGAACCGCTCCATTCTGGATGAAGGCGGGGAACTGATGATCGTATCGCAGTTTACACTGTATGGGGATTGCCGCCATGGCCGCCGGCCCAGTTTCTTTGAAGCGGAACTTCCAGAAAAAGCTAACCGGCTTTATGAATATGTAGTGCAGAAATGCCGGGCAGCAGGGCTTCATGTGGAAACGGGAAGGTTTCAGACCATGATGCATGTACGGCTGGATAATGTGGGGCCGATAACCATTCTCCTGGACAGCCAGAAGGAGTTCTGAGTATATGTTGCGTGTGGTTAATTTTGTTCTGGGCCCGCTGAGGAATAATACGTATCTGATTACGGATGAGGAAACGGGAACGAGCCTGGTCATAGATCCTTCCTTTGGTTCGGAACAGGTGGCTGCTTATGCCGCGAGGGAACAGATTCACATTGATAAGATTCTGCTTACCCACGGGCATAATGATCATGTGGCAGGGGTTCCTGCACTTCAGCGGCAGTATAAGGAGATTCCGCTGTATATCAGAAAGGAAGATAACTTCTATCTGAAGAAAGAAGGGGATGAGGATTCTGACTTTATGGGGATGCCGCGACCGTTTATTCATGGACCTTTCCATTGGCTGCAGGATGGGGATACCGTTTCATTGGGAAACAGTATATTTCAGGTGATTGCTACGCCGGGGCATACGCCTGGAAGTGTATGTTATTACCAGGAAGATAGGCAGTGGCTGTTTTCAGGAGATACCCTGTTTGCAGGTTCGGCAGGCCGATGTGATCTGCCACTGGGCGATGAGGAAAAGCTGGCTGACAGTCTGGATCGGCTAAAACAGATAATTCCTGATTCGGCCATTATCTTACCCGGGCATGGTGAACATTCTGAAATGGGCCTGGAAAAAATAAATAATCCTTTTCTGAGGGGAGGTTTATAATGAAGAACAGTCCGGAATTCTGGCTCAGAATAGCTGTGACAGTTTTTATCGTTACCCTGATTATTCTGGTGCCGCAGATTTTGTATCCGTTCAGCATATCGCTCATACTTTCGGTGCTGCTCACTCCGGTAGCAGATTCTATACAGGCGCTGATGAGGAAAGCAGGTCTCAAAAAGTTTCCTTATGATATATCCATCATTCTCTCATTTTTGCTGTTTATAGCCCTTGTTTATCTGGTAATTATTCATATACTGGTACCATTCGTTACCGAAGCTAAATCTTTCATTAATGGGTTGCCAGCTATTGTGCAGGAAATTCAGCAGGCTATACCGGCATTGGAAGCGGAATATGATGTGCGTCTGATTCCACCGGAACTGCGGCATGTAATCAATAATGTGGTATCTTACATTGGTTCGTATACATTGCAGATTGCGCAGTTCAGTATTTCGGCTATTTTCTCTGTGGCCAGCACGCTGATTGAAATGGTGGTCGTGCCATTTATTACGTTTTATATGATTAAGAATGGCTCGGCATTTAAGGAAGCTTTCGTGAAATTGTTTCCCGTGCAGTATCAGAGACATCTGACTAACCTGCTGGAGGAAATTTATCGTATGCTTTCGGCGTATGTACGAGGGCAGCTTACCTTGTCAGTTCTTATGGCTATGGTTACATTCCTGGGGATGGTGGCCCTGGACATACCTTATCCGTTAGTTATAGGACTGCTGGCCGGTGTGATGGAACTGGTCCCTGTGCTGGGGCCGATTATCGGGGCCATACCTCCGGCACTGCTGGGGCTGCTGCAGAGTTCTCATGTGATGGCACAGGTTATAGTATTCTATATAATTGTTCAGCAGTTGGATTCTCACTTGATTATGCCTAAGGTAATGGGACATGTTATCAATGTGCATCCAGTGGCTATCATTGCCGGAGTGCTGATCGGGGGACACCTGTTTGGCATTCTGGGGATGATGATTGCAGTTCCGGTGCTGGCTGTGCTTCAGGTAGTCATCAGACATATGTGGTTTTACGATTATTACAAGGTCATTAGTTAAGGGTGTTGGTCTATGAAAAAATCGACAGTAATGAATACGCTGAAAAAGCGTATCAGAGAACATAAGTATAAATTTACGACACAGAGGCAGATTATCCTTCAGGCATTTTTATCCAGCAAGGAGAATCACCTCAGTGCGGAAGATATATATGAAATGGTCCGCGGGGAAAATCCGGATATCGGGCTGGCTACCGTATATCGTTCCCTGGAACTGTTTACGTCACTGGATCTGGTGAAAAAGCTCGATTTTGGAGATGGGAGAAGCCGTTATGAATTAAATGATCATAACCTGTCTCACAGCCATCACCACCTTATCTGTCTTGGATGCGGCCGGGTTATCGAATTTACTTCTGATTTTGCAGAAGAAATAAGAAGCCGGATTAAAAAGAAAAATGGCTTTAATATTGTGGACTATCAGCTTAAGTTTTACGGATACTGCAAAGATTGTCAGAAGCAGCATCCGGAATACAGCGAAAAGGAACCGCAGATATAAGGTATGCGCATCCTGGCTTATTTGCCAAGGTATAGCATAAATGATACAATTTATTCATGTTTTGTCCTGCCGGTTGGCAGTTGGCAGAATGTTTATTTTTTAGAAAAAGAGGGTTGCTCATGCAGGCATTAAGAGGTACACAGGATATTCTTCCGGATCAGGTATATAAGTGGAATTATATGGAACGTGTAATCCGCCATTTATGTGCACTTTACGGATATGGCGAAATCAGAACGCCAATGTTTGAAGACACAAAACTGTTCCTTCGTGGAATCGGTGACACGACCGATGTAGTCACCAAGGAAATGTATACGTTTGAAGACAGAGGCGGAAGATCGATTACACTTCGCCCTGAAAACACAGCATCCGTAGTCCGTGCTTATCTGGAACATAAATTGTACGGGGATCAGCAGGTACATAAGGTATTCTACATTGGATCCATGTTCCGCTATGACAGACCACAGGCAGGCAGATATCGTGAATTCCATCAGTTCGGCGTAGAAATTCTGGGAGCCAAGTCTCCGGCCGCTGACGCAGAATGTATTGCTCTTGCCTATGACCTTTTTCAGAGACTGGGACTTCATGAATTGAAGCTCCACATTAATTCGATTGGTCACAGCGAATGCCGTGCGGCTTATCGCAAAAAACTGATTGAATTCTTTGAACCGAAGGTAGATGACCTGTGTGATGACTGCAGAGAACGACTGCACAAGAATCCGCTCCGTATTCTGGATTGCAAAGAAGAAGGCTGCCGTAAGGCAAGCATTGGCGCTCCGGAAATTACCGATTACCTCTGCGATGACTGCCAGGAAAAGTTTGATGCGGTTAAATCGTATCTGACGGCTATGGGCATTCCGTTTGAAGTGGATCCAAGACTGGTTCGTGGTCTGGATTACTATACCAATACGGCATTTGAAATTCAGTACACTCCACTTGGGGCACAGAGCGCTATCTGCGGCGGCGGACGCTATGACGGCCTCGTAGAAGAAGTCGGCGGTCCGTCTACACCGGGCATTGGGTTCGCAGTAGGTATGGAACGTCTGCTTCTGGCACTGGAAATGCAGAATCTTATTCCTGAACCGGAAACGGCAAAACATGTATATATTGCCGCTATGGGCAAGGAAGCGGAAGTGGCTGCGGTTAAACTCCAGAAGGAACTCAGGGACAGAGAAGTTCCGGCAGAAATTGACCTTCAGGGCAAGAGCCTTAAAGGACAGATGAAGCATGCCGGCAAGTCCGGAGCTGCCCTGGTAGCTATCATTGGTTCTTCAGAAATGGAAGAAGGCGTTGTCCAGGTTAAGACCATGGAAACCGGAGAACAGATTAAGGTTAACGTTGCTGAAGCGGCTGATTATATGGCCAAGAACTTATAATCGTCCTTTTCAGTTAACAATAAATAATATTTAGTGAGGTGCTCAAATTATGGAAAACATGGCAGGTATGCACAGATCCTGCGGCTGTGGTGAAGTAAAAGACAATGATTCAGGCAAAGTTCTTACTCTGGCCGGATGGGTACAGAGAAGACGTGACCACGGCGGACTTATCTTCATCGATCTTCGTGACCGCACCGGTCTCGTACAGCTGGTATTCAGCCCGCAGTACGGTGAAGAAGCGTTCCACAAGGCAGAAGATGTTCGTAATGAATATGTAGTAGCTGTTGTGGGCAAGGTAAGAGAAAGAAGCGAAGAAACAATTAATCCGCACATGAAGACTGGCAGACTGGAAGTTGTTGTCAGCGAAATGCGCGTATTGAACAAGGCTAAGACTCCGCCATTCTATATTGAAGATGGTGTAGATGTTGATGAAAATGTACGCCTCAGATATCGTTATCTCGATCTCCGCCGTCCGGAAATGCAGCGCAATCTGATCATGCGCCATAAGATTACCCATGAAATGCGCGAATTCCTGGATGAAAGAGGATTCCTGGAAATTGAAACCCCGATGCTGACAAAGAGCACACCGGAAGGCGCCCGTGACTATCTGGTTCCGAGCCGTGTAAACCCGGGCAAGTTCTACGCTCTTCCACAGTCCCCGCAGCTGTTCAAGCAGCTGCTCATGGTTTCCGGTTTTGAACGTTATTTCCAGGTAGCACGCTGCTTCCGTGATGAAGACCTGCGCGCTGACCGTCAGCCGGAATTCACTCAGTTGGATATGGAAGTATCCTTTGAAGATCAGGATTTCATCCTTGATCTGGTAGAACATATGATGCAGAGAGTGTTCAAGAATGTACTGGATGTAGATATTCAGATTCCGTTCCAGCGCATTACCTGGACAGATGCTATGAATCTCTATGGTTCTGATAAGCCGGATCTCCGCTTTGATATGCATTTCTACGACATTTCCGACCTCCTTCGCGATACCGGATTTAAGGTATTCCGTAACGTACTGGACAATGGCGGCGTAGTTAAGGCTATCAACGTTAAGGGCGATGCTAAGATTCCGCGTCGTGAACTGGACGGACTGGTTGAATACGTTGGACATTACGGCGCTAAGGGCCTGGCATGGATCGGATTCAATGAAGATGGAACATTGAAGTGTCAGATTACCAAGTTCCTTGGTGAAGACAAGATTCGTGAAATCGGCCGCTTCTGCGAAGCTGAAAAGGGAGATCTTATCCTTATCATTGCCGATAAGCCGAAGGTAGTAGCTCAGGCTCTGGGCGAACTCCGTCTGGAAATGGGCCGTCGTATGAATCTTATTGATCCGAATGAATTCTGCTTCCGTTGGGTAGTAGACTTCCCGATGTTTGAATACAGCGAGGAAGAAAAGCGTTATGTGGCAGAACATCATCCATTCACCGCACCTCGTGATGAAGATGTTCAGTATCTGCTCACCAATCCGGAAAAGGTTTACGCTAAGGCCTATGATATGGTCCTCAATGGCGTAGAAGCCGGTGGCGGCAGCCTTCGTATTTACCAGGAAGACCTGCAGGAAAAGGTATTCCAGGCTATCGGAATTTCCAAGGAAGAAGCAGAAGAAAAATTCGGATTCCTGCTTAAGGCATTCCAGTACGGCGCACCGCCGCATGAAGGCCTTGCCTTTGGTCTGGACCGTCTGGTAATGCTTATGCTCCATCGCGAATCCATTCGTGATGTCATTGCCTTCCCGAAGACACAGAGCGCTATTGACCAGATGTCTGAAGCTCCGAATGTAGTTACCGACAAGCAGCTGGATGAACTCCATATCAAGCTGGTAACCAAGGAAGACAAGGAAAAAGAATTATTCTGATTTTTCAGAAAGCAGAACATTTTTTCTTGTAAATGAACTATGATTCTGCTAAAATGAATACAGATGAAGCCCTGCTGTGCACGTGCAGCTTGAATATTTTGAACCAACACCTTTACATCGGGAGTTAGAGCTGAGGGATAGCGTTAATGCCCTTCAACGGGGACTAGTAAAGTCCTTCATGATGACACCCACCTGCATTTTTGCAGACTCAAAATACGGCCAATACGACATGGTGGGGATATACAAATGACAGTCGCCGAGGGAACTTGGCGACTTGTTTTTGTCTGTACAGCAATTTAACGGCTGACCGTAGAGAATATACTATGTCATGTGTGAGGAGGTAGAAATGAACATATGAAACGACGTGTCGTTTCTACAAGGAAATATAAAAAGAAGACAGGCTCCAGAGCTTATGAAGCCTGTGGTCTTCTTCTGACCCTGCTGGGGATACTGTCCTGTCTCAGCCTTGCCGGACAAAGTATGGGGCTTTTTGGCGATTTACTGCGACAGGTATTCCAGATCTTATTCGGAAAAGGAGCCATTATTCCTGCGTTTTTCTGTATTCTGCAGGGATTACAGTTTATCGGAAAAGGGCCTAAGGTAAGATTTACCTGGAGATTTGTTGCTATCAGCCTTTTATACTGGATGATACTGGCAGGAATACATGCCTGGATAGTTCCGATGGGGCAGGAGTTCTCCGGAGATATGATTCTTTCCGGAGGCGGGGCACTGGGAGCGATAGCTGTCTATGGCCTTCATGCCCTGTTTGGAACTGCTGGATTATGGATTGTCCTGATTGCCGGATTTATTCTGGATATTGTCTTTCTTACCCATTTCTCCCTGTCTCCGGGAGTCAACTATGTGGAGCAGAAAACAGCGAAGCATGTGGCACGTATGGGGGAGGCCATTAAAGAGAAGAAGGCAATCTACGATGAACAGCGCCGGGTAGAACGTGAACTTGGAAAGTCATATTCCATGACGGATTTTATCTTCCATAAGCGTCACCATGAGGATGACCAGGATGCGGAAAGTGAAAAAACGCAGCCACAGCCGATGGAGACAGTGGAATCGGACATGGAAAATCAGTTGGATTCTCAGGCGGTAGAAAACAACGGGCCGGAACTCATATTGAATACGGAACCAGAGGAAAATCCGGATATTCCGGAAGAAGAAGAAATAGCCGTTGCACCGGAACCAGAATCGGTACCGATTCCGGAGGAACCGGATATGCCTGCAGAAGTGGTGCCGCCGGAAAATGCAGCCACCGATAAAACGGAAGGCAGCATGAAGGGAGAAAACCCGGTTTCAACCTATAAGTTCCCACCTCTTACGCTGCTTAAACCTGGTGGAAGACAATCTGCGTCCCTCTCCCGGGAAGCGGAAGAAAAGAAAAAGATTCTGGAATCTACACTGCATAACTTTGGTGTAGCCGCCAGGGTTATTAATACCAGTGTGGGGCCAACAGTTACACGGTTTGAGCTTGAACCGGCTCCTGGCGTAAAGGTCAAAAAAATTGAAAACCTTGCTGACGATATTGCCCTTCAGCTGGCAGCCACACATATCCGTATTGAAGCGCCGATTCCAGGAAAGTCTGCAGTAGGTATTGAAGTACCAAACGGTAAGACTACCATGGTGGCGCTCCGGGATGTGCTGGACAGCGATGAGTTCAGAAATGCCCATGGTAATGTCAATGTGGCACTGGGCAAGGATATTACCGGAAAGACTATTGTGGCCGATCTGACCAGGATGCCGCACCTTCTCATCGCTGGTTCCACAGGTAGTGGTAAGAGTGTGTGCATTAATACTATCATTATGAGCATTCTGTACCATTATCGGCCGGAAGAAGTCAAGATGCTGCTTATTGATCCGAAGGTTGTAGAACTTTCTGTATACAATGCAGTGCCGCATCTTCGTTCTCCGGTGGTAACTGAACCGAAGAAGGCTGCTGGTGCACTTCAGTGGGCAGTTAAGGAAATGGAACACCGCTATAAGTTATTCTCTGCATCGGCCGTCCGGGATATCCGGGGGTATAATCGTCTGAACCCGAAGGAAAAGATGCCATATCTGATTATCATCATCGACGAACTGGCTGATCTGATGATGGTGGCGGCCGACAGCGTAGAGCAGGCAATCTGCCGTCTTGCACAGAAGGCCAGAGCAGCAGGTATTCACCTGGTTCTGGCTACACAGCGTCCTTCTGTGGACGTTATCACTGGTCTTATTAAGGCTAATATTCCAAGCCGTATTTCCTTTGCCGTATCTTCTCAGATTGATTCACGCACTATCCTCGATAAGGCTGGCGCAGAAAACCTGCTGGGGAAGGGCGATATGCTCTTTGATCCTATCGGAGCACAGAACCCTGTGCGTGTACAGGGGGCTTTTGTTTCAGATTCAGAAGTAGAGTCGGTTACTTCCTATATCCATAATGAAACAGCAGTGAAGGAAATGCTTTCCAGTGAGGAACCCCTGGTGTTCACCGCTCCCGACGAGGCAGAAAAGGCTGCTGTGGAGGAAGAACAGGACGAACTCTTCCCAGAAGCGGTAGAATGGATACTGGATACAGGAAGGGCGTCTGTCTCTATGCTTCAGCGGCGTTTCCGTATTGGGTATACCCGGGCGGGACGACTTATGGATACAATGGAAGAGATGGGGATTGTAGGCCCGGCTAACGGAGCAAAGCCCCGTGAAATCCTTATGAATAAAGAACAAGCGGATAAACTGTTATCCGGAAATGTAAATAAAGAGGTAAATCATGGATAATGGTACAGTAGGAGATATCTTACAGAAACAGCGCAAGTCGCTCGGGCTTTCCACCAGAGACATTGCGGATCGGACATTTATTAATGAAGCCTATATCATCGCCATTGAAAACGGGCAGTATTCCCAGATACGCGATGCAGTCTATGTGCGCGGTTTTATCCGCAATTATGCGGAAGCCGTAGGCCTTAATGGCAATATGCTTATTCAGTATTTCAATGAGGAAACAGCAGCCGATGATGCCGGAATTCCTGTAAAGAAAAAAGAATCCGATGAAAGCAGGAAAGCCCTGCGCAAGAGCGTAGAAGTGGTATCCGATAAGAAAAAACAGCCAGATAAAGGGATGTCGCGGGCAGAAAAATGGATTCTGGCCGTAATCGTCATTCTGGCAGTTATATTCTGGATTCGTTTTTTCTATAATTGATAATCAGTAAAAGTGCAGGAGCAGTAAATGAAACGTTTGGCGTCAGTGCTGTTATTTCTGGGCATAGCGGTACTTGTGTTCGGGTCGGTTATCCTGTATATGGAAAAGGCAGCAAGGCAGAGGGCTAATGATGTAGCATCTACGCGTTTTATACGTGTATATACGGATATGCCTGCGGATTTTATTCAGACGGTGGGGCAGGCATTTGCCAGAAAAGAAAAAATAAACATCGTTGTGGTTCCGCTCACTACCCGTCAGATACTGGATAGCACTCTGCGTTCTGATAATATGGGGGATGTGGTGATTACTTCACAGGAAGTACTCCAGCAGCTTTCGGAAAAGAAAGAACTGGCTCCATATTCTTCACCCGCTTCCGACACAGTAATGCATCAGTATCGTGCAGAAAATGATACCTGGACCGGTATCTGGATAGACCCGGTGGTATTTGCAGTGAACAGAGATTTCTATGCAGAGAATCCTGATTACATATATACATGGGATAATGTGGTCACATCACCGATGACACGTCTTTCCGTCACCGATTTTGTTTCTTCCTCCGAGGCGGAAGATTTGCTTTACAGCATGTCAGAACGTTTTGGGGAAGATGGGGCTATCGGTCGACTTGCCTATGCAGGAACACATATTGTGCAGTATGGAAAATTCCTTTCCACGCCTGCACGTATGGTGGCAATGGATAAGGCGGACATTGGGATTTCCAGCTTCAATGAAGTGATGCGGGTCAAGAATGAGCATCTGCCCATTGCTGTTGTTTATCCAGATGATGGACAGCCATGGTATCTTTATGGTATAGGTATTTTCTCTGATGCAGCCCATAAGCCGGATGCCAGAAGATTCGTGGACTGGCTGCTTACGGGAAAGACACTGGATAAGGCAATGAATGCCTCCGATACATACTACCTGTCTACCAATGAACTGAGGCGGGATAAGGATGAGCGTGGACATTTGCTGAGTTTATGGAATTTAAAAAAGGTTTTTGTTAAAACGGGTCGTGACAGCCTGAAAAAACGCTGGGTGACTCAGGTTAGATTTGCAAGAGATACGGAGTAACTAAATGAAAAAAATTGGATTCATCAGCCTTGGCTGCTCAAAAAATCTGGTAGATACCGAAATGATGATTGGGCTTATGGAAAAGGCCGGCTACGAAATGACTGAAGATTTGAATGAAGCAAATGTTATCATTATCAACACCTGTACGTTTATTGATGCGGCAAAGGATGAATCGGTACAGACACTGCTTCAGGCAACAGAATATAAGAAAAACGGTAAATGTGAAAAACTTGTGGCCGCCGGCTGCCTGTCCCAGCAGTTCCAGGAAGGACTGGCCAGAGAGATCCCGGAACTGGACGTACTGCTCGGTACTGAATCCTGGTCAAAGATTCTTGATGCGGTTAATGAGTCTTATCGCACCGGCAAGCAGGTTAACTGTTTTGACAGCGCTCCATGTGAACATGAAGAATTAATACCACGTCAGCTGGTGACTCCAAAGTATACGGCCTATGTGAAGATTGCAGAAGGATGTAATAATGGATGCACATTCTGCTATATTCCTTATGTGAGAGGCAAGGCAAGGAGTCGTCCGATTCCCTCGGTAGTACACGAAGTAAAGCGCCTGGCGGCACAGGGAGTAAAGGAATTCAACCTGATTGCTCAGGATCTCAGCTATTATGGTAGAGATCTGGGAGATGGAACGAATCTGGCAGGGCTCCTGAGAGAACTGGTCAAAGTGGAAGGAGTAAAGTGGATTCGTCTGTTCTATATGTATCCAACTTATTTTACAGATGAACTGCTTGACCTTATTACCAGAGAAAAGAAAATCTGCAAATATGTGGATATTCCGCTGCAGCATATCAGCGATTCCGTTCTGAAGAGAATGCATCGCAGGGATACAAAAGAAAGCATTTATGCCCTGCTGGGTAAGCTGCGCGCAGCTTCTCCACGGATTACACTCCGCACTACCCTTATGGTAGGATTCCCGGGAGAAACAGAAGCGGACTTCCAGGAACTCTGTGATTTCATCCGGGAAGTTAAATTTGATGATATGGGTGCATTTAAGTATTCTCCTCAGGATGGAACACCAGCTGCACGAATGGCGGACCAGATTCCGGAAGATGTCAAAGAAGACCGTTATCATCGATTGATGTCTGTTCAGGCTGAAATTTCTGAGGAAAACGACAGAAACCTGATTGGAACAGAAACGGAAGTGCTGGTGGAAGAACTGGTGGACAATGGAGATGGACTGGTTGCCAAAGGACGTGCTGAATTCCAGGCACCGGAAGTAGATGGTAATGTATATATCGAAAATCCAGGGGATTTAAAGCCTGGTGATTTCTGCAAAGTACGCATTGTCGATGGATATGCGTATGATCTGATTGCGAACAGAATCTGATTCATCCGGTAAAGAGGCGATATCATGATTGTTGAAATCATTACCACGGGAACGGAACTCCTTCTGGGAGAGATTGTGAACGAAAACAGCTGCTGGCTGGCACGTTTTCTCAATGAACACGGATATACGGTGGCATACATGACAACCGTGGGAGATAATCCTGATCGTATGAAAAATGCATTTATCACTGCATTGGGAAGGGCGGATATTGTTATTACTTCCGGAGGACTGGGGTCCACATTGGGGGATATAACCAAAAAGGCGGGGGCCAGTGCGATGGGACTGTCCCTGGTGCATGTGGAATCAGAATATAAGAGGTTGTGCGCCCATTATGAACATATAGGGCGCCCAATGAGCCCGCAGCTGGACCGGCAGGCCTGGTTCTGTAAAGGGGCATTCATTCTGAAGAACGATGTGGGGACAGCCAGCGGATCGGCGGTAACGTACAATGGAAAGACGCTGATTCATCTTCCCGGACCGCCTTTTGAGATGAAAATCATGGCACAGCGTTATATGATGCCATGGATGGAAAAGCGCTTTGGAAATCAGGGGATTATCCGCTCAGTGGTCCTCTCTGTCACCGGAATGGGAGAACCTCAGGTGGAGTCACTGCTTATGGATCTGCTGAAAAAGCAGTCCAATCCAACCATTGCCCTGCTGGCAAGACCGGGATTTATTGCCGTCCGGGTTACAGCCTGGGGGAAAGATGGCGAAGAGGCGCTGGACCGGATGGAACCGGTTATCCGGGAAATTGAAAAACGAATTCCGGAACATACTACAGTGAGAGAACAGGGAATCCATCCGGTTCTGGCAGAAGAACTGAAAAAGAGAGAGCTGGTTCTGTGTGCAGCTGAATCCTGCACAGGCGGACTTATTGGCAAACTGATGACGGATTATCCGGGAAGTTCTTCTTATTTCAAAGGTTCCTGTGTCACCTACTGGAATGAAGCCAAAGAACACATTCTGGGAGTGAAAAAGGAAACTCTGGATAAATATACGGCGGTGAGCGCAGAAACTGCCCGTGAAATGGCCGAAGGGGCAAGAAAGCTTTATGGGGCCCACCTGGCTGTTTCCACCACCGGCTATGCAGGGCCAGGCCAAGGAGAGAGGGGCGAAGATCCCGGCCTGGTGTATATCGCAGTTTCCGGTGAAGCAGGAACCCGGGTGTATAAGGAAAAATTTCTGGGAGACCGGAATAATGTAAGGATGGGTGCGGCAGAAAAAGCTATGTACCGCGTGTGGCAATACATTCATTTATTTAATATAAGGAGGCAATGAGATGGCTAAAGTCCATGATGCAGGTGTAAACACCGGCGAAGCAGGAAAGAAGAAAGCGTTGGAAAGTGCATTACACCACATTGAAAAGGAATTCGGTACCGGGGCAATTATGCGCCTTGGTGATCTGGGGACCAGAATGAATATTGAAGTCATTCCTACTGGATCACTGGCACTGGACATTGCTGTAGGGGTAGGGGGATACCCGAGAGGCCGTGTTATTGAAATTTACGGACCGGAATCATCCGGTAAGACAACACTGGCACTTCATGCTATCGCAGAAGCGCAGAAAGAAGGCGGAGTGGCCGCGTTTATCGATGCGGAACATGCTCTCGATCCTATTTATGCGCACAATCTGGGCGTAGACACAAAGAATCTCCTTATTTCCCAGCCTGACAGTGGTGAACAGGCACTGAGCATCTGTGAAGCCCTGGTAAGAAGCGGCGCAGTGGATATGGTGGTTATTGACTCTGTAGCGGCACTGGTACCGAAGCAGGAAATTGACGGGGACATCAGCGATCAGTCCGTAGGTCTTCAGGCGCGTCTCATGAGTAAGGCGCTCAGAAAACTTACCGGTATTATCAGCAAATCCAGAACTATCGTCATATTCATTAACCAGATCCGTGAAAAGGTTGGGGTTATGTTTGGTAACCCGGAAACGACCACCGGCGGACGGGCACTGAAGTTCTATGCGTCCATGCGTATTGAAATCCGACGTGGGGAAGCGATTAAGAATGGTACAGAAATCCTTGGGAACAGAACCAGGGCCAAGGTAGTTAAGAACAAGGTGGCACCGCCATTCCGTGTCGCTGAATTTGATATCATGTATGGTCAGGGCATTTCCAGAGAAGGCACATTGCTGGATATTGCATCCAACATGGAAATCATTAAAAAGAGCGGCGCATGGTATTCCTATAATGGGGACAGAATCGGCCAGGGCAGAGAAAATGCCAAACGCTATCTGAAAGAACATCCGGAAGTATCGGCTGAAATCGATAAGATTGTAAGAGATACCCTGGTGGTAGAACCAGAACCGTTCGAAGATACGGTGATTGCAAAGAATGAAGAAGACAACGAATAAAAAGGCATTCGACGCAGCGCTGTCCATGCTTGGCTATCGTTCCTACTCTGAAACCGAAATACGTACAAAACTCAGACGGAAAGGGTATGAAGAGGAAAAAATCGCGGAGGCAATAGACAGGCTGATACAGTATGGTTATCTGAATGACAGAGTACTGGGAGATGAAGTCTTCGAAGCGATAAAGAATAAGGGGATTTACGGTGATGCATATATCCATCGAAAGCTGGCACAGCGGGGACTTTCTTCTGACAGACATCTTTCTCGGGGCGAAGAAGAAACGGCGGCCCGCCGCATTCTGGAGGCTAAGATCCGCGTGAGCCCGGAAGCGGCTGGCAATCCGAAGCGGCTGGCCGGGTTCCTGGTGCGCCGTGGATTTCCCGTGTATCTTATAATGGACATACTGACTGACTATACGGCCTGTGAAGAAAACGAACCGTGGTAAAGAAAAATACGGGACGTTTTCTGCACAGGAATGAAGAAGAGACCTTTCTGCTTTCTTACAGGAGAGCAGGAAGGTCTTTTTGTGTTTTCCAGGTGGATAATAAGTCGAAAGTCAAAGATAAAAATCAAAAAGTTTAAAATAAAAGTTAAAAAATCTGGAAAATTCTGATATCTAATAGCTGAAAAAATCCGACAAATACTAGTAAAATAGCATAAAATCAAAAAGTCTAATTTTCTTTAATAAAACTATTGACTTTTAAACTTTCGAATAATATAATGTATACAACGATAAGGAAGAAAGGAGGCAGGAGGAACGATGTTGTCAGATCAGATAGAGCAGCTGATACTTCAGCTTATGGATAAACAGAACGATGGTCCTGTGACATTAAGCCGAAATGAGCTGGCCGACTATTTAGGATGTGCGCCATCGCAGGTGACATATGTGATTAATACCCGCTTTACACCTAATCGGGACTATGTTGTGGAATCCAGGAGAGGGAATGGAGGCTATATCCGTATTTCCCTGTCTCCTAAAGGAAAGACTCGGACTAAGGAGGCCGAAAGTAAAAGCAGAACATCCAGTGATAAGCGTAAGACAGAGGGGACTTCCGGAAAAGAAACATATTCGTCTGTAGAGAAAGATGTGCTGGGATATTTCCGGATGATCAGACATTGCGGAGTTATTTCCGAAAGAGAATTTAAACTCATTACCTGTATGCTTGAGTCGTTATTTACTGTGTGCCCTGAAAACAGGGAGACGGAACTTATGCATGCATTGGTTAAGAATGTGAATACCATTTTGAGAGAAGGGGATAATATATGATTTGTGAACGTTGTCATAAAAAGGAAGCTACCGTACACATTACGGAAGTACTGAATGGGAACAGAACTGAAAAACATCTGTGTCAGGATTGTGCGGCTCAGGAAAAGGGCATGCATTTTAAGCAGGATTTTTTCAGTGATCCGTTTACCAACTTTTTCGGCAGAGACAGTTTGTTTGACCGGCTCTGGGGAAATGGGAATGAACGGCTGACAGGCAGCCTGTCCTGTCCATCCTGTGGAACAACTTATCAGGATTTCAGACAGTCGGGCAAGCTGGGGTGCCCATCCTGCTACGAAGCATTCCGTGAAAAACTCCGTCCTCTGTTTCAGCAGGCAGGCGGTTCGCATAACCACACCGGAAAAGGTCCAAAGATTTCCATTTCTACGGATGGGGATGCGGATACGTCAGGCCGCGTAAAGAATCCAGAGGCTGAAAAGAAGGTTTCTCCTGAAGTTGCGGAACTGAATAAGAAACTGCAGCAGTGTATTAAAGAGGAACGGTATGAGGACGCAGCCAGAATCAGGGATGAGATTAAGAAGATATCTGGAGGAGAGGCATAATGATAGTAAAAGAGTGGCTGGATAAAGAAGATAATTCCAACAGCGAGTGGAATTCCATCGTTCAGACACGGTTGAAGCTGGCCCGGAATATGGCAGGGATACCATTTCCGGATAATATGACTACCGCAGAGGCTGCGGAAGTGAATGACAAGGTCAGCCAGGTTGTGCAGAAGTGGAATGAAACCGGGTCGGTAAAGTTTACTCCGGTATCGGTATCAGCCCTGTCGGAAGGAGAAAAGAACCTTCTTCTGGAAAGCGGAATTGATTTTCCGGAGAGCGGAAACAGCCAGTGGAGAAAGTTGTATCTTTCAGATTCCTGGGGTATGGCTATCCTCACCAATGGGGATGACCATTTCACCGCCTGGGCGTTATCCCATGATGGCAATCTGACGGAAACCTGGGAAAAGTTGTCAAAGCTGGATGATTTTTTCAGTCAGTATATACCATTTGCCTTTGACCATGAATTTGGTTATCTTACCGCTTCGCCGCTTATGGCCGGGACCGGGTTATCTGTCCGGGAAACGGTGTTTATTCCGGGAATCAGTCAGCTTCGTCAGATTGAAAATCTGGCAGGTAAACTGGCCCGGAGTGGATACCGGATTGGTGCCATGGAACGAAGCGCGTCGGAATTCTTTCCGTTTTATGTGATTGAGAACAGTTATTCCATGGGCGTTTCTGAAAAAGGGCTCTGCAACCGTTTGGAAGAGGCGAACAAGAATATTGAATTCGTTGAGGACAAGGCCTGGAATACATGGTATTCAGCTCATGAAGAACTCTGTAAGGATAAGGCGTGGAGAGCTATAGGCACGCTTTCCTACGCAAGAAGCCTTCCGTACAGGGAAGGGGTAGAGTGTTTTGCCTGGATTTACAATGGCATCCGCCATAAACTTCTCCCGGCACAGACAAAGGCAAAGTGCCTGCAGCTGCTGAAAATGCTTTCTACATCCTATGTGGAACAGAAAGTACAGCAGGAGGGGCTCTCTGAAAAAGACAGCAATCGATGGAGAGCCGTTATCGTAAGAGAATTTATTAAAGCAATGAACATATAAACAAGGAGGGGTATATATGGATCAGAGATTTACGGATGGGGTAAAAAACGCATGGAGGTTTGCTATCGCTGAAGCGCAGAAACTGGGCAGTGAATACGTAGGGGTTGAACATCTGCTCATGGGGATTGCCAGTGAAAAGGATAGCGCCGGCGGCAAGATTCTTCATTCCTTTGGAATTACCCCGGAAAAGATTGAACAGCTGCTTGGAGGAGCTCATACCAGCTTCTTTAACCGCGAACTGTACATTGCGCCGCGTACGAAGAGGGTACTGGAACTGGCAGCTGCAGAAGCTAATGAATTGGGGAATAACTATGTAGGTACGGAGCATCTTCTTCTGGCTATACTGCGTGAAGGTGATGGGATGACCATGAGCATTCTGGAACGTTTCGGTGTAACCGAAGAAAAAATGCAAAAGGCATTTGAAACCGTTATGAATGAATCCGGTAAAGGAGGAGACTCAGCAACATTGGGCGATCTCAGTGATTATGCAATCGATCTTAACGAACGGGCTAAGCAGGGGAAGATTGATCCGGTCATTGGCAGAACCAATGAAATCAACCGGGTTATTCAAATTCTGTCCCGTCGTAACAAGAACAACCCGGTTCTGATTGGTGAACCAGGGGTTGGTAAGACAGCCATTGCGGAAGGACTGGCACAGAGAATTGTTGAAAATGACGTTCCTGAAATTCTTAAGAACTGCCATATTATTTCTCTCAATATGTCCTCTATGGTTGCCGGTACCAAGTACAGAGGTGAATTTGAAGAACGACTGAAGAAAGTCATTGAAGAAGTGAAGAAACATCCGGAATGGATTCTCTTCATTGATGAACTGCATACGCTGGTAGGGGCAGGTGCAACAGAAGGCTCTATGGATGCTGCCAATATTATGAAGCCGGCTCTGGCCAGAGGCGAACTCCGCTGCATTGGTGCTACCACATTGAAGGAATACAAGAAGTACATTGAAAAGGATGCAGCTCTGGAACGTCGTTTCCAGCCGGTAAAGGTAGGCGAGCCAACCAACGAAGAAACCGTGCAGATTCTGCAGGGACTCCGTGATAAATATGAAGCTTTCCACAAGGTAAAGATTCCGGATGAAGCCATTAAGGAAGCCGTAAGATTGTCTTCCCGCTACATCACGGACCGTTTCCAGCCGGATAAGGCCATTGACGTAATCGATGAAGCCGCTGCCAAGATTCGCATGGAAGCTTCTTCCGCGCCAAAAGGATTGAAGCAGAAGGAAGATGAACTGGCGAATATCCAGAAGGAAAAGGAAGCCGCTGTTTCCGCGCAGAACTTTGAAAAGGCAGCCGTCTACAGAGATCAGGCAAAGAAACTTTCCGATGAAATTGAAAATCTGAAGAAGGACTGGAAGGGGGCGGACCAGGATCATCTGGCCGTTACTCCAGAAGACATTGCCGAAGTTGTGGCTAAGTGGACCGGTATTCCGCTGCAGAACCTTACACAGAGTGATTCGGAACGTCTGCTTCACCTGGAAGATGAACTCCATAAGAGAGTGGTTGGCCAGGAAGAAGCTGTACATGCAGTGGCTAAGGCTATCCGTCGTGCAAGAGCCGGCATGAAGGATCCACATCGTCCGATTGGTTCCTTTATGTTCCTCGGTACTACCGGTGTAGGTAAGACCGAACTGGCAAAGGCACTGGCTGAATGTATGTTTGGCAGTGAAAAGGCACTGATTCGTTTCGATATGTCGGAATTCATGGAGAAACACGAAGTGTCCCGTCTCGTCGGAGCACCTCCAGGATATGTTGGTTATGATGAAGGCGGTCAGCTGACAGACGCTGTTCGTAAGAATCCATATTCTGTCATTCTGTTTGATGAAGTGGAAAAGGCACATGCCGATTTCTTTAATATCCTTCTCCAGGTACTGGATGATGGCCGTCTTACCGATGGTCAGGGCCGTACGGTAGACTTTACCAATACGGTTATCATCATGACCAGTAATCTTGGTTCTACTCTTCTGAGAGAACATACCAAGAGCATGGGCTTTACAGCAGAACACAAGGAAGGGGAAACCACTGACTTTGAAGAAATCAAGGGGAAGATTATGGATACGGTTAAGAGAACATTCCGTCCGGAATTTATCAACCGTATTGATGAAATCATTGTCTTCCATCCACTGACCGAAGACGATCTGAAGAAGATTGTAAGACTGCTTATGGTCAAAGTAGAAAAGAAGATGGATTCCATGCATGTGGCTCTTAAGGTTTCTGATAAAGCCTTTGAACAGATTATCAAGGATGGGACCGATGTGGAGTATGGTGCAAGACCACTCAGAAGAACTATTCAGCGCGAAGTGGAAGATGCTATCGCTGAATTGATTCTTGAAGGTACCCTGAAGGGCAAGAACACCCTGCACATTGATGTGGACGACAAGGGTAAACTGGTATTTACAGCCGACTAAGTTTTCCTGAAAGTTCATGTATAATAAAGAGGTACGGAGCAGATCCGTACCTCTTTGTTGTTTCAGGAGATAAGATATGAGTGCTAAAAAAAGTACAGTGAAATATATGTGTTCTGACTGCGGGGCAGAGTCCGCCCAGTGGATGGGAAGATGTCCGGTATGCGGAGCATGGAACACTATGGAAGAATTTACCATTACAGAAGAAAAGCATTATCCCGTGGCTTTGAAAGAAACCGGAGGGAAGCTGCAGAAAGCATCCCGCCTGTCAGAAATTCATCTGGGCAGTGAAAACCGGAATGTACTGGATATGCCGGAAGTGGATCGCACACTAGGAGGCGGTATCGTTCCCGGGTCGGTCATTCTCTTTGGCGGCGAACCGGGGATTGGTAAATCCACGCTGATATTACAGCTGTGCCACGCGGTATCAAAAAAAGGGACGAAGGCCCTGTACTGCACAGGAGAAGAGTCAGAGAGACAGATTAAGATGCGGGCAGACAGGCTCCATATGGGAGAAGATGAATGTTTCATCCTGGCGGATGGCAATCTGACCCACATAGTGGAAACCGTGGAAAAACTGGCACCTGATTTTGTGGTTATCGATTCTATTCAGACCATGTATGTGCCGGAAAATGATTCGCCCATCGGCAGTCCCAATCAGATTAAAAGCTGCACATCAGCTCTGGTAAAACTGGCGAAAATGAAGAATATCACCGTGCTTATCGTGGGGCATGTGACCAAGGAAGGCAATCTGGCCGGCCCGCGCATGCTGGAACATATGGTGGATGTGGTGCTGTACCTGGAAGGGGACAGAAGCTATCAGTTCCGTGTGCTCCGTACGGTAAAGAACCGCTTTGGACCCACATCAGAAACCGGACTTTTCATTATGAAGGAAGACGGACTTATGGGGATTAAGGATCCATCTGGATTCCTTATACGGGAAAAGAAAAATCCTGTGGCTGGAAGTGCCATAACCTCATGCATGGAAGGGCAACGGGCTATTATGGTGGAAATTCAGGCACTGGCAGTTCATTCTGTACTGTCAATGCCCCGGAGAATCAGCGTCGGATTTGATTATAGCCGCATGATTGTGCTGCTGGCGGTTCTGGAAAAACGGGCGCATATCCGCCTTTCACAGAGCGATGTGTATGTCAATGTAGCCAGCGGCTTTAAAGTGCAGGAAACGGCAGCTGACTTATCCGCGGCTATGGCCATTGTGTCGGCTCACTGGGATATACCTATTCCGGCTGGTGTAATTGCCACCGGGGAAATCAGCCTGACCGGGGAGATTCTTCCGGTTACCCATGTGCTGGCCAGAATAAAAGAAGCGCAGCGTATGCACTTTACGGTTTTCCTGCTCCCTGAGGGGAACCGGGAGGAAGTGGAAGCCTGGTTTTCCGCACAGAAAGATAAAGGAACCTTCCATCCTGTATATGTAAGTCAACTGGCGGATGCCGTTTCCTGGATGAAACAGAAGAAGGGTAAAAATCAGGACATCCGGTGAGGGGAAGAGCTGTATTTACAGTGGAATTATCCGCATACTTTCTGGCGCTTTATTAATTTTTATTAAATTGATTAAAAGTAGAAATATTGTATTATAATTCGCGGTCTTTTATGTTAAGATATATGTGTATATCTATGGCAGATTTTACATCTTCCATACAGATTCTTACTATTTAAATTTATAATGGGGAATTCAAAATGTCGGAAAAAGTATTGAAATCAATCTTTGTCCTGCTCTTTGCCGTTCTTGGCGTCGTAGCAGGAGCGCAGCCGGCTCATTTGATGACGCAGTACATTCCCAGAACGTTGCTGACAGAGACAGTTTGGGGGATTAGTGCGCTGTCTCTGGGCATCATGATTTTAAGCGGTATGATAGGTGCCGTGGTGGGATTGCTGGTCGCCCCCTATCTGAATCGCCTTATTTTCTCTCTTACTTCCAGAATAGAAACCTCCCTTGCGGAAATTTCCATTCAGGATCTTCTTCTGGGGACAGGGGGATTGTTTGTCGGTCTGATTATTGCCAATCTGGTAGGACTGGCATTTGAAAATATTCCATATATCGGGCCGTATATTTCTGTAGTGCTCAGTATTCTGCTGGGATATCTGGGCATGCATATGGCTATTTCCAAGCAGAGTGAAATTGCGGAATGGATCCGTCTCAGCCCGGGGAAAAATGCACGGACAGCTGAAAATGAGGATATAGTTAAAGGCAAACTGCTGGATACCAGCGTTATTATTGATGGCCGTGTGGCAGATATCCGCAAGACCGGGTTCCTGGAAGGCGAAGTCATCGTACCGGTCTTTGTTCTGGAAGAACTGCAGAAAATTGCCGATTCCGCTGATTTGCTGAAGAGAAATCGTGGCCGCCGTGGTCTGGACATTCTCAATAAAATGAGAAAGACCAGAAAAGATAACGTTATCATAGTCACCGATGATTTTGATGATATTACAGAAGTGGATTCCAAGCTTATGCGTCTGGCGCAGAAAAAAGGATATCAGATTATTACTAATGATTATAATCTGAATAAAGTGGCTGAGCTTCGGGAGATTGAGGTACTGAATATTAACGATCTGGCTAATGCGCTTAAGCCGGTGGTTATTCCAGGAGAAAAGCTGTTTGTTCAGCTGGTTAAACGAGGCAAGGAACCTGGTCAGGGGGTTGCCTATCTGGATGATGGTACTATGATTGTGGTAGAGCATGGGGCACAATCCATAGGTAAAGAAGTGGCAGTCGTTATTGCATCCGTTCTGCAGACTTCCGCAGGGCGTATGATATTTGCAGAACTGGAGGCACCGGAGCAGGATGAATAGTCTGATTTTTCTCGCGGCAGGAGAAGGCCGCAGGGTAGGTGCGGGAAAAAATAAGATGCTGATTTCTGTGAAGGGAAAGCCATTGGTGTGGTATAGCCTGAAGCATGTTCTGCAAAGCACAGAATTAGATGAAATTATCCTGGTGACTCAGGAGAAGGAAAGACCGGAATTTGAGGAAGTGGTCCGGTCTTTTCATACGCAAATCCCCTTTATTCTTGCCAATGGGGGAAGGACCAGGAGTGAGTCTGTTCGAAATGGGCTGAATAAGGTTTCCGAAGCATCTGATAAGGTTCTGATACATGATGGGGCAAGACCTCTTGTGGATGGTCTGTTTATTGATTCTGTATTGAATCTTGTCAATGAAAAAGTTCCTGCTGTAGTGACCGGAATTCCTTGTGTGGATACCATAAAGAAGGTAACGCCGGAGGGAATGGTCAGCATGACACTGGACAGGAAAGAACTGTTTCGTGCACAGACACCACAGGGCTTTTATACCCCGTTATTTCGAAAGGTGGTAGATTCCCTTTCAGGAGATGAGAAATTTACGGACGATGTGTCTCTGTTTGAATATAAAGGCATTCCGGTAAAGATTATTCAGGGAAGGGAATCTTTTTTTAAAGTGACTACCAGAGAGGATGTTGAACGTTTCATGGCTTCACTGGAACAGCCAAAAATTGCATTTCGCATTGGGCAGGGGTATGATATACATCAGTTTTGTGATGATAGACCTCTGATTCTCGGGGGCATAAAAATTTCTGATACCCATGGGCTTCTTGGACATTCCGATGCGGATGCGCTGATTCATGCGATTATGGATTCCCTGCTGGGAGCAGCAGGCCTTCCGGATATCGGGCATTTTTTCCCGGATGATGATCCGGAGTTTGAAAATGCGTCCAGCGTTAAGCTGCTTATCCGGGTGATGAAGAAAATCCGGGATATGGGATATGAAGTAGGTAACATAGATACCACTATCATTGCACAGCGCCCCAGACTTTCCGGCTATATTCCGGAAATGAAAGCATGCCTGTCCCGGGTTATGGGAATTACTGAGGATGCGCTGGGAATTAAAGCAACAACTAAAGAAAAAATGGATGCCATCGGTGAAGGCAAAGCCATTGCCGTTATGGCCAGTTCGTTACTGTACAGGAGGAATTACTGATTATGGAAAATAAGATTAAAGTAAGATTTGCACCAAGTCCGACAGGTCCATTCCACATTGGCGGAGCTCGTTCTGCTCTCTTTAACTGGCTGGTTGCCAAACACACGGGAGGTACTTTCCTCGTACGTATAGAGGATACCGATCTGGCTCGTTCTTCCCGTGAATCAGAAGAAAATATCAAGGAAGCTATGAAGTGGCTGGGCCTTAACTGGGATGAAGGTATTGATGTTGGTGGAGACAACGGCCCATACAGACAGACAGAAAGACTGGACATCTATAAAAAAGAAGTACAGCGCCTGATTGATGAAGGAAAGGCTTACTATTGCTATTGCACAGAAGAAGAGTTGCAGAAGGAAAGAGAAGAACAGCTGGCAGAAGGTAAGACCCCTGTTTACGGCGGACATTGCCGCCACCTCACTCCTGAACAGGTAGAAGAATATAAGAAGGAAGGCAGAAAGCCGGTAGTCAGACTGGTTGTTCCTACCGATAAAGTATATGCATTTGATGATATGGTAAGAGGACATGTAGAATTCCAGTCATCCGGAGTAGGCGATTTTATCATTATGAAATCCGATGGCATTCCGGTATATAATTTTGCAGTGGTTATTGATGATGCACTGATGGGGGTTACCGATGTAATCCGTGCAGAAGAACATCTGTCCAATACACCAAGACAGCTGGCTATTTATGAAGCGTTGGGATATAAGGTTCCCAGATTTGGTCATATCTCACTCATCCTTGGCTCTGACCATAAGAAGATGAGTAAGCGTCATGGAGCAACCTCTGTACAGGCTTATCGCGATATGGGGTATTTGCCGGATGCCATGGTGAATTATCTGGCACTGCTTGGATGGGCTCCTAAGGGAGAACAGGAACTGTTTACCAGAGAAGAACTGATTAAGGAATTCTCCATGGATCGAGTATCTTCCAACGATGCCGTCTTTGATATCGAAAAGCTTAACTGGATTAATTTCCAGTACATGAAGAAGCTTACTGCACCGGAACTCCTGGATTTCGTTATGCCATTCCTGGAAAAGGCTGGATATGTCACCCTTCCTCTGTCTGATGAAAAGAGGGACTGGCTCGAAAAGGTGGTATGGTATGTAAGAGACCATCTCTACTTTGGTCAGCAGGTGGTTGAAAATGTTAAACCGTTCTTTGAAGAACCGGCACCGGTGGAAGATGCTGAAATCAAGGCAATTATAGATGCAGAAGACAGCCATAAGATTCTGGCTGCCTATGCAGAAGCATTAAAGGCTCTTCCGGAATTTAATGAAGATAGCATCAAGAAGTGCTTTAAGGCGGTAATGAAGGAAACAGGTATTAAAGGCAAGGCTGCATTTGAACCGGTACGTATTGCTCTTACCGGCCAGACACAGGGACCTGGTCTTTATACTATGATTGAACTGCTTGGCCTGGAAGAAACGGAAAAGAGACTGAATCGTTTCTGATAATATGGAAATATCCTGTCATCCCTGCGGCTGTGAATTAAGGTTGTGATGACAGATAACAGAAATATGCTCCTCTGAAAGACAGAGGGGCATATTTCATGTAGTTTTGCCGAGGGTGGATATTCCATGGTGAAATGTATAATGGACCATTAGAATAAATAATTATGCAAATAATAAAATATTTATACATAGTATTCAAAAGTGCCTGAATATGGGCTTTTTCGATAAAATACTATATTTATCACAATTTTTATCCATTGACAAGTGAATACATTGGTTGTATTATTACCAATATCAATTGTTTTATTATGCATTCATTAAGATGGCGGGGAAATAAACATGGATTTTGAGTTAATTGAACAATCGCTTCCTTACCTTATACAGGGGGCATTGATTACCATTGAAATTACACTAATGGCTGTCGGCATCGGTTTCTTTATCGGGCTGTTTGCCGGGATTGCACGAATCTGCAGAATAAAAGCACTGCGTATTATTGCGACAATATATGCCGACTGTATCCGTGGTACACCACTTCTGGTGCAGATTTTCCTTATATACTTTGCTTTACCAATGCTTATTCACACCCAGATTAATCCTTTTGTGGCCGCAGTGACTGCCTGCGCTATCAACTCTGGCGCATATGTATCGGAAATTTTCCGTGCAGGTATTCAGGCTATTGATCAGGGCCAGTTCGAAGCGGGGCGTTCTCTGGGATTATCCTGGTGGCAGACCATGTATTATATTATTCTGCCGCAGGCTTTTCATAATATCCTGCCGCCGCTGGGCAATGAATTCATTACCATGCTTAAGGATTCTTCCCTTGTTTCCGTTATCGGATTTGAAGAACTGACACGCCGCGGTCAGCTGATTATTGCACAGACCTATGCATCCTTTGAAATCTGGATGACCGTAGCAGCACTTTATCTGATTATGACATTGGCAATTGCCAAGTTTGTTTCGTTCATGGAGCATAAATAATGGAAGACAAGAATAGTACCCCATATCTTATTGATGTAGATCATATCAGCAAATCCTTTGAGGACCTGCATGTATTAAAAGATGTTACCCTGAAAATCAAGCCGAAAGAAGTAGTGGTTATCATCGGACCATCCGGATCCGGAAAGAGTACTCTTCTCCGCTGTATGAACGGACTGGAAACACCAACCAGCGGAACCGTTTACTTTGATGGAATTGCACTGAACAGTGAAGATAATCTTAATAAGGTACGCACCGAAGTGGGGATGGTATTCCAGCGTTTTAATCTTTTCCCGCATATGACTGTAATTAAGAACATTATGCTTGCTCCTATGAAGGTGAGAAAGGTAAGCAAAGAAGAAGCTTATGCTCGTGGGATGAAGCTTCTGGAAAAGGTAGGACTTAAGGACAAGGCAAACGCTATGCCGTCTCAGCTTTCCGGCGGACAGCAGCAGCGTGTGGCTATTGCCAGAGCTCTGGCAATGAAACCGAAAGCCCTTTTGTTTGATGAACCGACTTCAGCACTTGATCCGGAAATGGTTCATGATGTTCTTGATATCATGAAGGAAGTAGCCATGGAAGGCATGACCATGGTGGTAGTTACCCACGAAATGGGATTCGCCAAGGAAGTAGGTACCCGTGTTCTGTTTGTAGACCATGGGACCATTCTGGAAGAAGGAACACCGGAAGAAGTGTTTGACCACACCAGGGAAGAACGAACAAAGAACTTCCTCTCCAAAGTGCTTAAATAACAAAAAAGATGCAATATGGATTAAAGCCATTTGCATCTTTTTTATTGCAGTTAGATGACAAACAAAAGATGAGCGGTGAGAGATAAGAGGCCGGAGGTAGAATTCAGAAAATTCCATATAAAAGAAAAAATCCACACTTCCCTTCTTCCGGCCGTACGGCAGGATGTCCGCCGAAGAAAAACAAAGATTATTAGCGGCTTGATAATCTGTTTATTACAAAGAGGAATTTACACACACATATGGACTTGACTCTAAGAAAAGGAAGAATTCAGAACGAACCTCATTAAGAAAAGCTATACGTAGTATCCGCCCCTTATGGAAGTCATCGACTTCCATACAGCCTTGCCATTTTGATTTTAAGGACTGTGCGAATCGACAGATTCGCACAGTCCTTGAGTGTTAGCTCATTCCTGTATGTTAGAGCAAAGAAAAGCATGGCAAAGCTCTGAGTCTATGTTTAATCTGAAAGTGAACATGAAATGATCACGGGCTGCAGTCTGATAGAAAACCTTTCAGTTTTTTAGTGTCTGACCGTATGCCTTCAGGCCTGTACATCCCTAAGCCAGGGGCTTACAGCCATGAGCTTAGCTCATCTTTCTCAAATCTCAAACCTGTCTTTTCCCCTCTATAAGTAATAATGTTGCACATATTTTTTAAAATGTATACTCCATTTAAGCTTAAAATATGGTAAAATGAGATATCAAATGAAAAAAGGCTATACAGGAGGCACTTCAATGAACAGACAATTATCATTGGAATTTGTACGAATTGTAGAACAGGCAGCTATCAAGAGCGGCCGTCTTATGGGCAGAGGGGATAAGGAAGGTGCTGACCAGCTGGCAGTAGATGGCATGCATGAACAGTTTGCCAAGACACCGGTAAGCGGCACGGTCGTTATCGGCGAAGGCGAAATGGATGAAGCACCGATGCTCTACATCGGAGAACATGTAGGTGCAGGCGGAGAACCTATTGATATCGCGGTTGACCCGGTAGAAGGTACAAACCTGGTGGCTAAGGGACAGGATGGCGCTATTGCTGTTCTGGCTGTTGCTCCGCATGGATGCCTCCTGCATGCTCCGGATATGTATATGGACAAAATCTGTGTTGGTCCAAGAGCTAAGGGAAGAATCAGCCTTGATGCATCCGTAACGGAAAATCTCCACAACGTAGCGGAAGCTATGGACAGAGAAGTTTCTGACCTTACTGTAGTCGTTCTCGACAGACCGCGTCATGAAAAGATTATCCGTGAATGCAGAAAGGCAGGGGCAAGAATCCGTCTGATTACAGATGGCGATGTAGCACCGGCTGTAGAATGCGGCGTTCAGGGTAGTGGTATTCATATGGTTATCGGACAGGGCGGAGCTCCGGAAGGCGTTCTGGCAGCTGCAGGACTCAAGTGCCTTGGCGGGGATATGCAGGCAAGACTTCTTCCACACAATGAAGAAGAACTGAGCCGTCTCCGTGCCATGGGGATTGAAGATCCATCCCGTATTCTTACTCTTGACGACCTGGTTCAGGGCGATGACTGCATTTTTGCGGCAACAGCCATTACGGACTGCAATCTGATGAAGGGCGTAAGATACTTTGGCGGCGGATGCCGTACATCTACCATGTTGCTCCGGTACAAGACAGGTACCGTACGCTTTGTGGATACCATTCATCGTTTTGGCGAAGATAAGCCAGGCGTAAAGCTCTGATATGCTATTAAAATACTGTAAAATCTGTTAAAATAGGGGCTGTGAAAAAATGCAGACACATTTTTCACAGCCTTCTCTTTTTTGCTCTGGCGATAAAATACCTGTGCAAAAGGGAAGGATGGATATTACGATTGAATGAAGGCATGGAGGCTTTATATGCATGAATTATTAGATTGGGTGTATTCTATTGCGATAGCTCTGGTACTGGCCATGATTATTCATATTTTTGTGTTCGTGCCAACCCGGGTATCCGGAGAATCCATGTATCCTACGCTGAATAATGGACAATACCTTATTGTTTCAAAAATCGGGCATGTCTTCCATAAGGATGTAAATTATGGGGATATTGTCATTATTGACAGCCGGGTAGATCGTCCAAGAACATGGGCAGATGATGTGGAAGAACCGCTGGATAACTATCTTTCCATTTTCAGCTCATCAGCTCAGCAGCACAACGTATGGGTTAAGCGTGTTATAGGTAAGGGTGGCGATGTTCTGGCCTTCCATGATGGACATGTATATCGCAATGGCAAAGCGCTGAATGAACCATATATCAACGAACCTATGGAATTCTCCATGGATGGTACTTTTACCGTACCGAAGGGATATGTATTTGTCATGGGGGATAACCGCAACCACAGCAGCGACAGTCGCTTCATCGGACCGGTTCCGGTTTCCCACGTGCTGGGAACCGTAGCTTTCAAGCTGTAAGAGTTGGAAACACTGGGAAAGAGTGCTAAAATATTACGTGACTGAATAATTTTGAGTATATGAGGTGATTAATCATGGCTTTTTGTAATGAACATTTTCTTGAACTGCAGGGAGCATACCTTTTTGCAGAAGTGCGTAAGAGAGCGGAAGCCTATAAGAAGCAGCATCCGGACGCAGATATTATTTCTCTTGGCATTGGTGATGTGACTCAGCCATTAGCACCGGCTGTTGTAGAAGCCATGACTAAAGCAGTAGCTGAAATGGGAAGAATGGAAACTTTCCGCGGATATGGCCCTGAACAGGGATATATGTTCCTGCGCAAGGCTATTGCGGAAGGTGATTTCAAGTCCCGCGGTGTAGACATTGATCCATCAGAAATTTTCGTATCAGATGGCGCAAAGTGTGATACAGGCAATATGCAGGAAATTTTCAGTGATACAGCCATTGTGGCAGTAACTGATCCGGTATATCCGGTATATGTGGATAGCAACGTGATGGCTGGACGCGGTGGCAAGTTCGTGAATGGCGGATATGAACGTATTGTTTATATGCCATGCTATGAAGAATGTGATTTTAAGGCATCCCTTCCAGTGCATGATCCGCAGATTATTTATCTCTGCTCTCCAAACAATCCGACAGGCACGGTTCTTAACCGTAAGGACCTGACACAGTGGGTACGCTATGCAAAGCAGACCGGTTCAGTGATTTTCTTTGATGCAGCATATGAAGCATTCATTACAGAAGATGATGTTCCGCACAGTATTTATGAAATTGAAGGAGCTAAGGACGTAGCCATTGAATTCCGCTCCTATTCCAAGACTGCCGGATTTACCGGCGTTCGCTGTGGATACTGCGTTGTGCCACATGCACTGAAGCTGGAAACAAAGAGTGGAGAAATGGTAAGCGCCAATGAACTGTGGGATCGCCGTCAGTGCACTAAGTTTAATGGCTGTTCCTATATTGTACAGCGTGGTGCAGAAGCAATTTACACTGAAGAGGGAAGAAAGCAGATTCAGGCTACCTTGGATATTTACAGAAATAATGCCCGTGTCATTCTGGAAGGCGTAAAGGAAGCGGGACTGCATGCTATTGGCGGAACCAACAGCCCATATATCTGGCTCAGCGTTCCGGAAGGCATGACCAGCTGGCAGTTCTTTGATTTCCTGCTGGATAAGGCGGGAATTATCTGTACACCAGGTTCCGGTTTTGGTCCGTGCGGGGAAGGATATGTCCGTCTGACTTCTTTCAATACTCCGGAACTGACCAGGACTGCTGTAGAAAGAATGAAGAAGGCATTGAAAGAAATTAAGTAAAGAGGAGTTTAAATGAGTACAAATTTACAGATTGGTATTGTAGGTCTCCCAAACGTGGGGAAAAGTACATTGTTTAATGCAATTACTAAGGCAGGGGCAGAAGCGGCTAATTTCCCGTTCTGCACTATTGAACCGAATGTTGGCGTGGTAGAAGTTCCAGATCATCGTATTTATGATCTGGCAGGCCTTTTCCATCCAAAGAAGGTTACACCGGCGTTTACACGTTTTGTAGATATTGCAGGTCTCGTAGCCGGGGCTTCCCGCGGGGAAGGTCTTGGCAACCAGTTCCTGAGCCATATCCGTGAAACTGATGCTATTGCCCATGTAGTACGTTGCTTTGAAAATGGAGATATTACTCATGTGGAAGGATCTGTCGATCCGGTCCGTGATATGGAAATTATAAACACCGAACTTTGCCTGGCTGATCTGGATTCTGTGGAAAAGAAGAAGAACAAGGTGGCTAAACTGGCTTCTTCCGGTATTAAGGAAGCAAAGCTTGTTCTTCCGGTATATGAAAAGGTATATGCAGCACTTTCTGATGGAAAGCCGGTAAGAAGTCTGGGGCTGTCTGATGATGAAAAGGAAGTGCTCCGCGAGCTGAATCTCCTGACGCTGAAGCCGGTTCTCTATGTGCTGAATACATCGGAAGATGACGTATCCGATCCGATGTCCAGCCCACTGGTGCAGAAGGCAGCGGCACAGGCAGAAAAGGAAGGCGCTAAGTGGGTACCGATTTCTGCGGAAATTGAACAGGAAGTATCTGAACTGGATCCGGAAGAAGCCAAGGTATTCCTGGCAGACCTGGGAGAAAAGGAACCAGGACTTAACCGACTGATTCGCGCGGCTTATTCCCTGCTGGGACTCATCAACTTCTTCACCGTAGGGGAAGATGAATGCCGTTCCTGGACCGTTCGCGAGGGAACAAAGGCTCCTAAAGCGGCTGGTAAGATTCATACGGATATTGAACGCGGATTTATCCGTGCGGAAATCGTATCCTATGATGACCTGATGGCCTGCGGTTCCTATGCGGCAGTTCGTGAAAAGGGACTTCTCCGTGTAGAAGGCAAGGACTATATCATTCAGGACGGAGATGTAGCATATTTCCGTTTCAATGTATAACTAACTGATAAGGCGAAAGGATGGGGTCCCCATCCTTTTTCTGTGGACAAAAAGATGAGACTATATAAGGAAAAGATAGTAAAGGGAATTTTTGTCAGCCGGCCTAACCGTTTTGTAGCCAGGGTAGAGATTCAGGGAAAAACAGAACTCTGTCATATGCCCAATCCGGGACGCATGAGAGAACTCCTTTTTCCAGGTACTGCGCTGTATGTTGTAAAGAACCATGGAGCACAGAGTAAGACTGCGTACAAGGTGGTCGGTGCTGAGCGGGATGGGATTCCTGTCCTGCTGGACACTGTTCGAGCCAATGATGTGGCAGAATACCTGATTACCATGCATAGGATTCCCGGATGGGAGTCCTGCCGGGTTATCCGCAGAGAAGTCACTATGGGGGACAGCCGGTTTGACCTTCTGCTTATGGATGAAGCGACCGGAGAAGTATTTCCTGTGGAAGTGAAATCCTGTACACTGTTTGGAAGCCAGGGAGCTATGTTTCCTGATGCGGTTACAGCCCGTGGGAGAAAACATGTGGAACATTTAGGGAAAATAGCAGAACAGGGTGGACATGCCGGTATCCTTTTCCTGGTGCAGTGGCCCAGAGCTAAATGGTTTTTGCCGGATTTTCATACGGATCCTGAATTCGCGGAAACCTTTTCCCGGTATATGGATAAACTGGACTGGAAGGCGGCGGCCATTTCATGGAGTGAATCGTTTGATATGCCGGAATCGGTAAAACTTCTTCCATCATCCCGGGAAGTCATCCAGGAGGAAAACAGGGAATATGGGAATTTCCTTCTCGTACTTAATAATGAAAAGGAACTGGCCTGGCCGGGACAGGTTTCGCTGCCGGCAGGATATTACCTTTATGTTGGTCATTCCGAAGGGCGGTTGACCGCAGTGGAAAATTCCTTCCGGAGAAAACGCAGGACCTGGCGCAATCCGGTAGACAGATTGCGGGCTTCCTGTCAGCTGGAGACGGTAATTACGCTTCGGTCTTCAGTGAATAACTCAGAATCTATTCAGAAACATCTGATTCAGGCAGGAGGTCAGCCAGTGGTGCTTTCTGATGATTCAGGAAAGGCAGCCTGTCTGTATTACCATAACAATCCGATAGAGACCAGAGAATTCAGCCAGGTAGAACTGTTCTTTGCCATGGACAGGTTTAACGAATGCATGCATATGGCAGAAATAAAAAAATAAGCACAATAAAAAGCAGTAGGCCGGAGAAGAACTCTGCCCCTGGAGGGGAGAGTTCCCTGTGGCTTACTGCTTTTTTAACGGTGAAGGGGTTGCGGCAGGATTAATCTTTCAGAGAATGGTTCTTCCAGTAAAAATAAATAAAAAGCGCAGTGGCAATCATGAATCCGCCTAATGCAGTCACCTGTGCGCTCTTAAGGCCAAAAGTAAGGTGGACATAATCTCCACGGAAGTACTCAAGGAAAAAGCGAAGCAGGGAATACAGCATCACATAGAGGCAGATAACCGTGCCTCTGGGGCGCTTTTCACAAACATACCAGATGAGAAGAACAAAGATGAGGAGGTCACCCTGACATTCCCAGACCTCAGCCGGCCATAACGGCTGGGAACCATAAGCCTTATAGGCCAGTGTGGTATGCGGGTAAAGAAGGCCAAAATCTGATCCGGTAGGGTGCCCGAAGGCGTCACCGTTCATGAAATTGGCAATGCGTCCTACCGCCTGGCCCAGGATAATGGCCGGTGCCACCGTATCGGCAAAGGGGAGAACAGGAATCTTATATTTCTTAAGATAGAAATAAGCGGCTATGCTGGCCAGGATGACGCCTCCCTGTATCGCCATACCGCCTTGCCAGACAAAAGGAATTTGCAGAAGATGATCGTGGTAATATCCCCAGTCAAAGAAGAAGACATCCCAGAGTCGACCTCCGATGATACCGAAAAAGGCAATAACCAATCCCAGATTGAACATATGCTCTTCCCAGTGATGGCCCTCTTTCTGCAGAAGGAAATAGGCCATGATACAGCCGGATAGAATGCCTAAGGTGAAGAAAATACCATAAAAGCGGATAGGCCAGCCGCCGATAAAGAACAGATACTGGTGCATAAATACCTCACAATGCAGGAAAGAATATGGGAATTAATTTCATTGATATAATCAAATCACATAAAATTTATCATCAATATCCTTATTATATTACCTGAACATGTATAAGCAAATATGGACAGAGAAAGAAAGTATACAGTAAGAAATAACTAGCTATTTTAAGCATGGTGTTGTAAAATGTAACGTATATATAAAGTTAAATTGGAGTTTATGCTTATACAGGCGACACAATAACTTATGGAAGGTGATGCACATGGTAGACAAATACGTACCTCAGGAAATTGAAAAAAAGTGGCAGAAGAAGTGGCTGGAAGATAAGGCCTTTGCCACGAAACAGGATCCGGACAAGAAGAAATATTATGTTCTGGAAATGTTCCCATATCCATCTGGGAATCTTCACATGGGGCATGTAAGAAACTATTCGATTGGCGATGTGGTTGCCAGATTCAAGAAGATGCAGGGATTCAACGTCATCCATCCTATGGGATATGATGCTTTTGGTATGCCTGCTGAAAATGCTGCTATCAAGCATGGTATTGCTCCTGCAAAATGGACATATTCCAATATTGAAAACATGACCCGTCAGCAGAGAGAACTGGGATTGTCCTATGACTGGGACAGAGAAGTACTGACCTGTCGCGAAGATTACTATAAGCATACCCAGAAGCTGTTTGAAATTTTCTATAAGCGTGGACTGGCTTATAAGAAGGAAGCTAAGGTTAACTGGTGCGACACCTGTCATACCGTTCTTGCCAATGAACAGGTAGAAGAAGGCAGATGCTGGCGCTGTAAGAATCCGGTAGTGAAGAAGAACCTTTCTCAGTGGTTCTTCAAGATTACTGCCTATGCAGACAGACTGCTCAAGGATTTGAATAAGCTGGAAGGCTGGCCAGAACGTGTTAAGACTATGCAGAAGAACTGGATTGGCCGTTCCACCGGTACACAGTTCAGCTTTGCAGTGGAAGGCATGGAAGACAGAATCGAAGTCTACACAACCCGTGTTGATACCGTATACGGGGTGACTTATGTGGTTCTGGCTCCGGAACATCCTCTGGTTTCCAAGTTGATTGCAGGAAATCCGGAAGAAGAAAAAATTCGCGCCTTTATTGACAAGGTAAAGAATGAAAGTGATATTGACCGTACAGCGGAAGGTGCCGAAAAGCTGGGGATGTTTACCGGAAGCTATGCAATCAATCCGATGAATGGTGAACGTGTTCCGATCTGGATTGCCAATTATGTATTGTATGAATATGGTACAGGTGCCGTTATGGCTATGCCGGAAGGCGATGAACGTGACTGGGAATTTGCTAAGAAATACAACCTGCCGGTAAAGATTACTATTCAGAATCCGGAAGGGTCCCTCAAGCTGGAAGATATGGAAAACGCATATACTGAGGAAGGTGTGCTGGTTAATTCCGGGGAATTCAATGGATTGAGCGGCAATGAAGCCAGAGAAGCTATTACCCGTAAGATGGAAAAGATGGGCATAGGCGAAGAAAAGGTAAACTATCGTCTTCGTGACTGGCTCATTTCCCGTCAGCGTTACTGGGGCTGCCCGATTCCGATTATCAACTGCCCGGATTGCGGACCGGTTCTGGTACCGGAAAGCGATCTGCCGGTAAGACTGCCGGAAGACGTTGACTTTGTGGCCGGAGCTATGTCCCCGCTGCAGACCAGCGATGGGTTTGTTCACTGCAAGTGCCCGCACTGCGGAAAGGACGCTCTCCGTGAAACCGATACCATGGATACATTCATTGATTCTTCCTGGTATTTCCTGCGCTATTGCGACCCGCATAATGCAGACGAACCGTTCAACAGAGAAAAGGCAGACTACTGGATGCCGGTTGATCAGTATATCGGTGGTATTGAACATGCCATTCTGCATCTGCTCTATTCCCGTTTCTTTGTCAAGGTTCTTCATGATGAAGGCCTTGTATCCGCAGATGAACCGTTTACCAACCTGCTCTGCCAGGGCATGGTGCTGAAAGACGGCGGAAAGATGAGTAAGTCAGTCGGCAATGTAGTCAGCCCGGAAGAAATCGTTAACAAGTACGGCGCGGATACAGCCCGCCTCTTCATCCTCTTTGCCGCTCCGCCGGAAAGAGATCTGAACTGGAGCGATCAGGGCGTAGAAGGTTCTTACCGTTTCCTGAAGCGTGTATGGGCTATTACAGAAAAGTATCTGGAATTCAAGGGCGCTGACGGAGACAGCCTGACAGCGGATGAAACCGCATTGAGACGTCGTCTCCATCAGACCATTGCCAAGGTAACGGATGATCTGGATGGCAAGTTTAATTTCAACACCGCTATCAGCTCTATCATGGAACTGGTTAATGCCATGTACCTGTTCATTGAATCCCACGGGGAAATCAATACAGCACTGAAGCATGAACTGCTCCGCAGCCTGCTCATCCTCCTTGCTCCATTTGTTCCGCATATTACGGAAGAACTCTGGCAGAAGCTGGATGAACCGGAAGCCAGCGTTCACGAAGCGGAATGGGTTAAGGCCGATCCGGCAGCTCTGGTAGTTGATGAAGTAGAACTGGGCGTTCAGGTCAACGGCCGTGTACGTGCCGTTGTATCTGTTCCGGTATCTATGGACAGAGAAGCAATTGCTGAAAAGGCAAAAGCTCTTCCGGAAATTAAGAAGTTTACGGAAGGCAAGAAGATTGTCAAGGTTATCGTTGTACCGAAGAGAATCGTTAACATTGTAGTAAAATAAAAAATAAATGCAAGAAAGGGTTTCTGCTCAGGCAGGGGCTCTTTTTTGCGGTCCATCGCAGGATGGTAATGTAGTCCAGGGAAGGGGTTCAGTGGATAGGTTATACTAAGGACAGGTAAATTGTTGCAGTTGAGATAAAGGGGGATATATCATGAAGATGATTTCACAGGGTACAACTGTCAGAATTGCCAGGGGAAGTACCTTTGGAATGCTCAGAGATACCCTGAATCTGGGAAGAGATAAGGTACTGGCAGAATATAATGGAGAACTGTTTGGGATGGGGAGGGAAATACCGGATGCCGGTGAGGTCCGGTGGTGGTCCATCCATTCTAAATATGGATTCCAGGCGTATCAGAGAACGCTGGTTCTGCTTCTGGACTATGCCATTTACCGGATGCATAATAAAAAGCTGGGGGTGGAAGTAAAACATTCTATGGGCAGTTCGCTGTACTGCGAATTTACTGATAAGCATGTGCCGCTGAAAAAAGAAATGGCCGATATCACCAGAGAAATGCATCAGATTATACAGGAAAAAGTGCCACTGACAGAACACGTGGTGGCCAAAGAACCTGAGCTGGAGAAACTGGCGCTGTCTGTATTTGGGAAAGATCAGCAGAAGAAGATTAATAAGATAAAGAAATCCATGCATGTTTACTCCTGTGGAACCTGTTATGACTGTTTCCTTGGAGCATTACTTCCGGACTTCAGCTATATTAAAGAGTTTTCCCTTTCTCCTTATGCCCCTGGCTTCTTGCTGCATTGCCATAATGCAAAGACAGGAACCGGTGAAAAAGAAGGAGAAGCCATGTATGCCCGCGTGTTCCTGGAAGCTCAGGAATGGGGAGAACGTATTGGGTGCAAAAATGTGTGGGAACTTAATCATGCCATAGAAGAGGGAAAAGCATTCCGGCTCATTTCCATTGCGGAAGCATTGCAGGAAAAGAAACTGGCCTGGCTGGCCGACTCTATTGCATTCAGTCGTCCGGGAATACGTATGGTATGTATGGCCGGACCATCTTCCTCCGGAAAAACCACATTCATGAACCGGCTGATTGTGCAGCTCTGGGTAAACGGAATCAAACCGGTCACCATTTCTCTGGATGATTATTACAGGGAACATCCTCCGGTTTCCTCGGGAAATAAAGAAAATTATGAAAATCTGGACGCGCTGGATGTGCCGCTGTTCCAGCGGGTAATCAGTGGTCTTCTGGAAGGAAGGGCTATGAGGATTCCTCATTTTAATTTCAAAACAGGGAAACGGGAATGGTCGGCGCAGGAAGTAAAACTGGAAGATAAACAACCGGTGCTGGTGGAAGGGCTGCATGCACTGAATCCTGAACTTACCAACTTTGTCCCCGGATATCAGTGTATGCATATTTTCCTGTCTGCATTGACCCAGCTTTCCATAGACAGGCATAACCGTATTTCTACATCAGATACCCGCCTTGTTCGACGTATCGTCCGAGATAGCTGGGCAAGAAATAATACGCCGGATGATACACTGAGTGCCTGGGCAAACGTGCAACAGGGAGAAAGAAAAAATATATTCCCATTCCAGGGGCGGGCAGATGTGGTTTTCAATACCGCACTCATTTATGAGCTTCCGGTGCTCAGAACCATGGCAATTCCTTTACTGAAAAAAGTGAAACCGGAAAGCCCTAATTATGGAGAAGCCCGCCGCCTTATTGATTTCCTGCACCTGTTTGATACGATCGACTGTTCACTGGTTCCTGACAGATCTCTTCTCCGGGAATTTATCGGTGGAGGAAAACTGGTGTAAAGAAGTTGACTATATCGAAAAAATACGATAATATGAGTATATCGAATTAATTGGATTTACGAAAGAGGTGGTACTATGTACGACACCATAGTTATAGGCGGTGGTCCGGCAGGGCTTACTGCGGCATTGTATACGGTTAGAAAAGAAATGAAGACTATACTGGTCTCTCCTGATATCGGGGGCCAGATGCTTCTTACGAATGAAATTGAGAACTATCCGGGATTTGATTCGGTGGCAGGATATGAACTGGCTGATAAAATGGAAGCACAGGTTAGAAAATATCCGGTAACCATTGAATATGCATCTGTGGAAAAGTTCAGAAAAGGAAAGGATGGAACCTTTACCGTATCTCTGGATGACGGACAGGAACTGCATGGCCGGACGCTGATTGTTACCGCAGGGAAAAGGAACAGGACACTGGATATTGATGGAGAAGCCCGTCTTACCGGCCGCGGCGTAAGTTACTGCGCCACCTGCGATGCACCATTTTACCGCAATAAGGTGACGGCTGTGGTTGGCGGCGGAGACAGCGCGGTGCAGGCGGCCATGGAATTGGCAGCCATTGGGACAAAAGTATATCTCCTTGTTCGAAGCCGTATCCGCGCTTCAGAAATCCTGGTAAACCGGCTGAATAAACTGCCCAATGTAGAAGTTATGATTGGTTATTCTCCGGTTCGTATTACCGGGGATAAGAAGGTGGATGGGGTAGATATCCGCAACAACTCCTCCAAGGAAGAGTCTCATATTGAAGTGGACGGACTCTTTGTGGAAGCTGGCGGTATTCCCAACAATGCCTATCTTCCGGAAGAAGTGGCGGTAAATGGCAAAGGGGAAATCCTTACTGATAAGGATGGTCTTACCAATGTGCCGGGGCTCTTTGCGGCAGGAGATGTGACAGATCGGGAAGCCAAGCAGGTGGTCATTGCGGCAGGAGAAGGGGCAGTGGCTGCCTTGTCTGCGCATGCTTTTCTGCTGAGAAACGAATAACAGGGAGACGATAGGATGAGAGTGACAAAAGCAATTAAGAAGGAGCAGTTGCGGCGATTGCAGGAAGTATATCGCGATGCCAGACCGGCGTTGCATTATACAAGCCCTTTTACATTGCTGGTGGCTACTATTCTGTCTGCACAATGTACAGATGAACGGGTGAATGTAGTGACGGCCCGCCTGTTTCCACGGTTGGATACCCCGGAAAAGATGGTACAGCTCACACAGTCCGAGTTGGAAGGAGAAATCCATGACTGCGGGCTGTTTCGGAGCAAGGCAAAACATATTCTGGCTATGTCCCATATGCTCATAGAGAATTATGGCGGGGAAGTGCCTGAGGAGTTTGATGAACTGATTAAGCTCCCGGGGGTGGGGCGCAAGACAGCCAATGTGGTACGCAGTGTGTACTGGGGGTATCCGGGCATTGCAGTAGATACCCATGTATTCCGCGTTTCCAACCGCCTTGGTCTGGCCAAAGGGTCAACGCCGCTGGAAGTGGAGATGGGGCTTCAGAAAGTCATTCCCATAAAAGACTGGGGACACGCGCATCATTGGCTCATATGGCATGGTAGAAAAATATGTCATGCCAGGAAACCAGAATGTGAGAAATGTTTCTTAAGTGACATTTGTCCGTCATCGACTGTACAGCATTCAAAAAAGTAAATAATGAAAAAGGCCTCTGATATTCATCAGGGGCTTTTTGTATTGAGAATAAAGATATGAGGATATAGGTTATGTTATGCTGGCTCTGCTACCGAAAGGCCGTGCACTTCAGTGCTCGTTTTTTCTAACCATTGGTTTAAAACAATAACTTATATGATATTAATTTAGCTGAAATTGCAATGTTATATAATTTAAATGGGATTTCAAGAAGAATCAGATATTAATAAATAATATGTTTTGAACGTTGACCTCTGTCGTGAAGCATGTTATACTTTCATCATTACATATAGAAGAAATTCTTGGTAAATTTATATGAAAGAGGTGCAGACGATGTCTACAAAGAGTTTTCCATTAACACTGGAAGAATTAAGAAGAATAGCCGATGAATATGGCACTCCATTTCACATCTATGATGAACAGGGAATACATGATGGAGTAAAACGTCTGCAGAACGCATTTGCCTGGAATAAGAACTTTTTTGAATATTTTGCGGTAAAGGCGACCCCGAATCCGTGGATTATGGATTCACTGAAGAGTATTAATGTCGGGGCGGATTGCAGTTCTCTGGCAGAGCTGGCCTTATCGGAAGCTGTAGGTCTTTCCGGTGATGAAATCGTATTTTCCTCTAATGAGACTTCGGATCAGGAATTTATTAAGGCCTGTGAACTGGGGGCTATCGTTAATCTGGATGATAAGAGCCTTATCAGCGATCTGAGAAGACTGGACCTGCATCCGGACAAGGTATGTTTCCGCTATAATCCGGGACCGGATCTTGCGTTTGGCAATGATTTTATCGGAAAGCCGCAGGAAGCTAAGTATGGTATGACGAAGGAACAGCTTATGAAGGGAGTGGCCTGGGCCAGGGATGAAGGAATTAAGTATATTGGTATTCACACCATGGTTATTTCCGCAGAACTGGAACTGACAGGACTTCTTGGTACTATTTCCATGATGTTTGATCTGGCGAATGAAGTGCGTGAACGTACCGGAGTTACGGTTTCCTTTATTGACTTTGGCGGAGGTATTGGGATCCCTTATCGCCCGGATCAGAACGGGGTCAATATTGAAGCACTCGGCGAAGGAGCTCATGAGCTCTTTAATCAGAAGATGCAGGGATTTGAGAATACCCGGATTTCCTTTGAATGCGGACGGTATATTACCGGGCCGCATGGATGGCTGGTAACAAGGGCTATTCATCACAAGAAGATTTACAGAAATTATATTGGTGTGGACGCATGTATGGCTGACCTGATGCGGCCGGGCATGTATGGTGCGTATCACCATATTACAATAGCCGGGAAGGAAAATCAGCCAGAAGATTTCGTATATGATGTGGTAGGATGCCTCTGCGAAAACAATGACAAGTTTGCCATCCAGAGACATCTTCCGGAAATCGAGAGAGGGGACTTAATTATCATCCACGATACCGGAGCTCACGGACACAGCATGGGATTCAACTATAATGGCCGGCTTCGTCATCAGGAACTGTTCATCCGGACGGATGGGACAATTCAGAAGATTCGCCGGAATGAAACGCTGGCCGATCTGTTTGCTACATTAGATTATCCTGGGTTGAAGAAAGAATAAAAAGACGCAGTCTCCAGTGTACTGGTAATACGGATTCCAGGCGGATAAAAAAGAGAGAGGAAACAACAGAGATACTGAGGTTTCCTCTCTCTTTCTGTACCAGACCTATCATATAATAAAAAGTGAAAGAGGAAGAAATCTGAAGTAATTGGGATTTCTTCCTCTTTTTGCGGAACAGGGACTGTCTGTGCAGCCTTGACGGTCTTTGATATGGAAATCCTTTGCATTTCATAAGGCTGTGGAATGTAAAGGATTTCATTATCTTATTCTTTAATAACGGTAGCCGCCTTATTCAGCGTCTTTTCTGTTTCAGCAACCAGTTCTTCCATGATTTCCTGCATAGGCTGAATCTTATTCAGATGGGTAAGGGACATGCCGGCCAGCACATAGCCTTCATGAATGTCGCCTTCCTGAACAGCCCGTCTGGTGGTGCCGCGGGAGAGAGCGCGCAGTTCATCGATGGAAGCGCCGCTGTATTCAGCTTCCAGGTAACGTCTGGTGAATGCATTGCGCAGACCACGGACACTGTCGTTTTTCGAAAAACCGGTAACGGTGGAATCCTTGTCACTGGCATGGATGATGGCTTCCTTATACGCCGGATGTACCTGGCATTCTTCAGAAAGAAGGAAACGGGTACCCATCTGTACACCGGAAGCGCCCATAATCAGCGCGGCGGCAATACCGCGTCCATCCACAATACCACCGGCAGCGATAACCGGTACTTCTACGGACGGAATGACATTTTCCATAAGGGCCATAAGTGTCAGCTTGCCATCATGGCCGCCGGCTTCCATACCTTCAATGATGATGGCATCCGCTCCGCGTTCCTGTACACGCTGAGCCAGCTTAACTGTTGGAACGATGGCCAGGGCACGAACACCTGCCTGGTGGAGCGGGGCGATATAAGGGGAGGCGTTGCCTGCACCGATGGTTACAAAAGGAACTTTTTCATCGCACACCAGCTGGGCGATATCATCCTTGTTTGGAGCCTGAAGCATCAGATTGACGCCAAATACCGCACGGGAACCGCACATATCACGTACTTCATGGATATAGTTCTGTACTTCATCTACAGTGAAACCGCCACTGGCGATGACACCGGCCCCGCCTGCGTGATAAATGGAAGCGGCTAGCTGTGATTCAGAAATATAGGCCATGGCGCCCTGGATAATCGGATAATCAATTCCCAATAATTCAGTAATTCGTGTTTTCCACATAAGTTAATATATGTTCCTTTCTCGTTGGTTCATGTTGCTTTTAAATGGTATAAAACAATGTATTGTTGTATATTGGACGTACCATGCATAGATATATATGCAATGAGTCGAACGTTATTATTATATAAAACGCGCGGCAGGTAATGCAAGCCGGATGGATTGGCAGTCAAACGGAAGTTCCGGAAGGGGAAGAGGTGTGATAAAGAGTACAGAAAGAATAATTAAGTAGACACATCAATATGATTAATAGATTAAAGTACACTTATTTTTTATAAAAGCTATACTGGTATTGAGAACGAAAGGATGCTGTGATATACTAATGTCAGGATTTTTATCACACAGTATAAATGAGACAGCCATGTTAAGGAGAAAATGATGCGTGATGATTCATTGCTTTTGATACTTGTGCCAGAACTGGCACAGGTTACGCAGGAAAGATACAATATTCTTCACCAGATTTCTCTGCTTAGCCCGGTGGGAAGACATCTGCTTGCTGTATCTACTAAGTTATCAGAATCCGCAGTGCGGACCCATCTGACCATTATGGCAGAACAGGGACTGGTAGAGGTGCGGCCAAATGGGATCAGCCTGTCACGTAAGGGAGAAACTCTGCTTACGTCATTTTCTGATGCTCTGTATAAAGATCCGACACTGGAAGATATGGAAAAACGCCTGCAATCGCTGCTTTCCATGGAGAGGGTAGTGATAGTACGCGGCGATTCCGATGCTTCAGGAGCAGTAAAGGCCAATCTTGGATGCCGGATGGCGCAGGAACTGACAAAGGTCGTGCGCGATGAAAGTATTCTGGCTGTAGGCGGAGGGGAGACCCTGTCGCTTATGACCGACGCTCTTCCGGAGATTCATTCTCCGATTTCCATGAGGCTTACTGTAGTGCCGGCCAGGGGCGGATTTGGTGCAGAAATTAAGTACCAGGCGAACCTCATTGCGGCCAGAACAGCGGAAAAGCTGGGAGGAACCTATAAACTGCTCCATGTACCTGATGGAATCAGTCCAGGGCTCATCCGGCAGATTCGGAATGAATCCCCGGAAACGGCGGAAGTGGAATCCCTGATTCATCGGGCGGATATCCTCGCTATAACCATTAACGGAGCGAGAGATATGGCCAAGGTTCATCAGCTCCCTCTGGATGTATGTGAAAGACTGCATGAAGAAGGAGTCTGCGGAGAAGCGCTGGGGGTGTATGCGGACATTCACGGGAAAGTGCTGTATCGCATGTATAACCTGGGAATATCTGCAGATGAATTAAGTTCAGTGTCTAATGTACTGATTGCGGCCGGCGGGTCGCACAAGGCAAGGGCTATTCTGTCAATGGCCAGGGCTGGCGCCCGTGGCGTACTGATCACAGACGAAGGCGCAGCGAAAGCTATACTGGAATTGACTGAAAATAATAATTAACAGGAGAGATAACTATGACTAAGACTAAAGTAGGAATTAACGGATTTGGCAGAATCGGCAGACTGGTATTTCGCGGGATGCTGGAAAGAGATGATCTGGAAGTAGTAGCTATCAACAATCCAAGCGGCGCAGCTAATGCGGCATATCTTCTCAAGTATGATACAGTGCATGGCCGTCTGGACAGAGAGGTAATCGTAGATGGAGATACACTGATCGTTGATGGAAGACGCGTAGCTGTACTTCATGACAGAGATCCGGAAAATCTGGACTGGTCCTCCTATGATGTCGAAATCGTTGTTGAATCCACAGGCAAACTGAAAGATAAGGCCAGCGCGTCCAAGCACATCCGCGGCACAGTAAAGAAGGTTATTATCACTGCACCGGGCAAGGATGAAGATGCAACCATCGTTATGGGTGTAAATGAAGAAATCTATAATCCGGAAAATCACTCCATCATTTCCAATGCTTCCTGCACCACAAACTGCCTGGCACCGGTTGTCAAGGTACTGAATAATACCTTTGGTATCAGAAGAGGCCTTATGACCACCGTTCACTCCTATACCAATGACCAGGCTATTCTGGATAAGAACCACAAGAAGGATGCAAGAAGAGGCCGTGCAGGGGCAGAAAACATTATTCCAACCAGCACCGGCGCCGCTAAGGCCATTGGTCTTGTTATTCCGTCCATGAAGGGCAAGCTTAACGGTCTGTCCATCCGTGTACCAACCCCGGATGTTTCCCTGGTCGATCTGGTATGCGAACTTAACGTAGACGAAGTAACCAAGGAAGAAATCAACGCAGCACTTAAGTCGGCCAGCGAAAATGAAATGAAGGGAATTCTCGGATATACCGACGAACCATTGGTATCCAGCGACTTCCGCGGAACCAATGAATCCTCCACCGTGGATTCTTCCCTGACCATGGTCATGGATAAGAACCTGGTTAAGGTTATTGCCTGGTATGATAACGAATGGGGCTATTCAGAAAGAACCATTGATCTGGTAGCTTATGTGGCATCGAAAGGACTTTGATCATGAATAAGAAGACCATTTATGACATTCCTGTAAACGGAAAAAAAGTATATGTTCGCGTAGATTACAATGTTCCTCATGATGAACAGGGGAATATTCTGGATGACAGAAGAATCCGTTCCACCCTTCCGACAATCAACTATCTGCTGGAACATGGGGCAGCGGTTATTCTGGCCAGCCATATGGGACGTCCGAAAGGACAGATTAAGCCGGACCTTTCTCTGAAGCCAGTAGCTGCCAGATTGTCTGAACTCCTGGGCAGAGAAGTCAAGTTCGCACCATCATGCGTTGGGGAAGAAACCCGTCAGATGAAAAAGGCACTCAAGCCGGGAGAAGTACTTCTTCTTGAAAATCTTCGCTTTGAAAAAGGAGAAGAAAGGAATGATGAGGACTTCGCAAGAGAACTGGCTGAAGGCTGCGATGTAGCAGTAAATGATGCGTTCGGTTCCTCCCACCGTTCCCATGCATCCATTGTGGGTGTAGGACATATCCTTCCTATGGTGTCCGGCCTTCTTATGAAAAAGGAAATTGACTTCCTCGGCGGAGTCATTGATCATCCGGTACGTCCGTTTGCGGCCATCATCGGCGGCGCTAAGATCAGCGACAAGATTCATGTCATTGCCAATCTCATGGAAAAGGCGGATGTCATCCTCATCGGTGGCGGCATGGCCAACACATTTGTGGCAGCGGAAGGCTACGATATGGGTAAGTCCCTCCAGGACAGAGACAGATTTGATCTGGCTAATGAACTGCGTGAACGGGCTAAGAAGCTCGGGTCCCACATTATGCTTCCGGTAGATTTTATGGCCGGTGATTCCTTCTCGGAAAAGGCAAAGACCCGTGTACTGACCGCAGAAGAATTCGGAGATCCATGGATGGCTCTGGATATCGGACCGCGTACCATTGAACTGTATGTAGAAACATTAAAGAAGATGAAGACCGTAGTATGGAATGGCCCGATGGGTGTATTTGAAATGAAGCCATTCGCTAAGGGAACCTATGCTATTGCCAATGCGGTGGCTAATCTGGATGCTACCACAGTTATTGGCGGCGGCGAATCCGCAGCGGTAGTGGATCAGATGGGGATCGGAGATAAATTCTCCCATGTTTCCACCGGCGGCGGCGCCTCCCTGGAAATGCTCGAAGGTATGATTCTCCCTGGTGTAGCTATCCTTGCTGATAAGGAGGAAGCTCGTTGAGACAACCATTGATTGCAGGCAACTGGAAAATGAATCTGGGTTTGAAAGAAGCCGTTTCATTGATTTCAGAACTGAAGAAGGTAAAACCGAATAAGGCAGAAATGCTTATTTGCCCTCCCTTTGTTGACTTGCCGGCAGCATCGGAAATGGTACAGGGCACACATATTCAGCTGGGTGCACAGAATATGTATCCAGAGGAAAAAGGAGCATTTACCGGAGAAATTTCCCCGGCCATGCTGAAAGAACTGCATTGCCGGTATGTCATCTGCGGTCATTCTGAACGGCGTCATATTATGGGGGAAAGCGATGAATTTATTCACCGCAAGGTGGTAAGCGCTCTGGCGCATGGCCTGACCCCCATTCTCTGTACCGGGGAAACCGCAGAACAGAGAAATGAAGGCCGGACAGAAGAAATTATCCGGGAAGAGCTGGAAACAGCGTTGTTTAATATCCCGTCAGAACAGGCGGAAACCATAGTCATTGCCTATGAACCAATCTGGGCCATCGGTACCGGAGTGGCTGCTACAGCGGTAGACGCACAGGCGGTTGCGCATTTCATCCGCGGAGAACTTACTCGCCTGTATGGAGAAACCACAGCGGAAAAAATCCGCATTCTCTATGGAGGCAGTGTAAAGGCAGCCAATATCGAAGACTTTATGGCGCAGAAGGATATTGACGGGGGATTAATCGGCGGAGCCAGTCTCAAAGCCGCAGAATTTAAGGAAATTTACGAAAAAGTATAAAGGAGAACAGCGTAACCATGGCACTTATTACGGACGTACATGCAAGAGAAATTCTGGATTCCAGAGGAAATCCTACAGTAGAAGTAGATCTGGTACTGGAAGATGGGACATTTGCCAGAGCGGATGTACCATCCGGCGCATCCACCGGTATGTTTGAAGCAACAGAACTCAGAGATGGAGATGCATCCCGTTATAATGGCAAAGGCGTATTGAAGGCCGTTGAAAATGTAAATAAGGAAATTGCCCTTCATCTGATTGGTATGGAATCTACCGATCAGAGAGGCATCGATGAAATGATGATCGCTCTGGACGGAACCAGTAACAAGAGCCGTCTGGGCGCTAATGCCATCCTCGGAGTTTCTCTGGCGGTAGCTCAGGCATCCGCGCAGTCCTGTGGACTCCCGCTGTATCAGTATCTGGGCGGTACCAACGCATATACCCTGCCGGTTCCAATGATGAACATCATGAACGGCGGTGCACATGCGGATAATAACGTGGATATCCAGGAATGCATGATTATGCCGGTAGGTGCGAAGTCCTTCCATGAAGGCCTGCGCATGTGTGCAGAAGTATATCACGCACTGAAGAAAGTACTGGCTTCCCGTGGCCTTAGCACCGCGGTAGGAGATGAAGGCGGTTTTGCTCCTGACCTTCCATCTAACGAAGCGGCTCTGGAAGTAATCTGTGAAGCGGTTCGCGCAGCTGGCTATGAACTGAAGAAAGACATTGCTCTGGCACTCGATGTGGCAGCCTCTGAACTGTATGATGAAAAGGATGGCCTCTATCATATGGCAGGCGATCACAAGGCAAGAACAGAAGAAGAAATGATTGCTTACTATGAACATCTGATTGAAGCCTATCCAATCGTTTCCATCGAAGATGGTCTGGATGAAGAAGACTGGGAAGGCTGGAAGAAGCTCACTGCCAAACTGGGGGACAGAATTCAGATTGTAGGTGACGACCTGTTCGTTACCAATACCAAACGTCTGGCTAAGGGCATTGAAATGGGAGTAGCCAACTCCATTCTGATCAAGGTCAACCAGATTGGTTCCCTGACTGAAACCTTTGATGCCATTCAGATGGCACACCGCGCAGGATATACCACCGTGGTATCCCACCGTTCCGGTGAAACAGAAGATACCAGCATTGCGGATATTGCCGTAGCGGTTAATGCCGGACAGATTAAGACAGGCGCTCCATGCCGTACAGAACGTGTAGCTAAGTATAACCAGCTTCTCCGTATTGAAGAAGATCTGGGTGATAGCGCCTGCTTCGAAAGCAAACGCATTAACGATGTGCTGGCTGTCAGAGACTGATTAAGAATTTACACTTTATACTTATCCTTCTGCCCTGAAAATTCAGGCAGAAGGATTTTTATTAGGTTACAGGGCATTTCGTGTGTTTTTTAATTCCAATGAAGCTGGTATTTATTGAGCTTCATTGGCGCGACAACAAAGGATTGTTTTTGTGGAATCATGCCAATGGCTTGTCATGATTGTCCGCACTTTCTTAGTGTTCTATCACTCGAAATTTTCACATCGAAGATTTTGCCGTCTCGAACCGAAGGCTTGCGGACCTTGATTGAGACTTAGTATTGAATTATGGAACAATGCTTTTTGTCCTATATCCCGTATATGCCATATGTTTTTCGGTCTATACCTTTTGCCAGTCGATATGTATTTTCAGTTGACTAACTAAAGGAAAAAAGGATATCATAAAACGATTGAACAACTTAGTATCGCTTCTATGAGAGCGGATAAGGAGACAAATGATAAAACAAGTCATAGTGGTAGAAGGAAAATCTGATATAGCCCGCGTTTCCCTTGCGGTAGAGGCAGATATGATTGCGACAGGTGGATTGGGGCTATCTGATAAAGTTATTGAACAGATACGCTGTGCCTATGAACGGCGGGGGATTATCATCCTTACCGATCCGGACGGACCGGGAAATCATATACGGCAGAAACTGACGAGACTGTTTCCAGACGCGCTGCAGGCATTTGTACCTAAGGCGGAAGCATCCACAAGTACAGATGTAGGGATAGAAGACGCTTCACCGGAATCCATTCGCAGAGCACTGGCCAATGCGCATGCCCTTACCTGCACGCTGGAGGAGACATTTACCATGAGTGACCTGATTCGTGCTGGCATGGCCGGTGGCAAAGGGGCGGCCGCCAGAAGAGAAAAGGCGGCAGAAAAGCTGCATATTGGTTATGGCAATGCCAGAAGTTTTCTGAAGCAACTTAATCATTTTAATGTGACCAGAGAGGACTGGGAACGTACAATTAGCGAAATGGAGGATACGAATGCTTGAAATTGAACTGGCCGACAGGAAAGTCGTTTCCTATCTGATTAAAAGATTTGGAATTCATGCCAAACATAAACTGGGACAGAACTTTCTGGTAAGACCGGATGTAGTAAGGGCTATCGCGGAAGCCTCAGAAATTGGAGAAGGAAGCCGTGTACTGGAAATCGGGCCCGGTATCGGGACACTGACTCAGGCGCTGGCCAGAACTGGCGCTGAGGTTACTGCCGTGGAAATAGACCAGAGCCTGGGAAGAATACTCTCCCATACACTGGAGCTCTATAAGAATATCCACATCATTTATGATGATGTGTTGAAACTGGATCTCAATAAACTGATGGGGGATAAGGAATGGCATGTAGCGGCTAACCTGCCATATTACATCACTACACCGATTCTTCTTCATCTGGTACAGTCAGACCTTCCTATCAGCACCTTTGTCTTCATGATGCAGAAGGAAGTGGCAGAACGCATTATGGCGTCACCAGGAACTAAGGCGTATGGTGCGCTGACACTGGCTGTGCAGTTCTACTGCACCTCGGAAGTGGTGATGGATGTTCCTCCGTCTTCCTTTATTCCAAGACCTGCCGTAAATTCCACCGTTCTGAAACTGGTGAAACGGGATAAACCAGCGGTGGAAGTAAAGGATACCCGGCTGTTTTTCCGCATGGTGAAGATGGCGTTTGGGCAGAGAAGGAAGGTATTTACCAATGCCATGAAGGCCGGTGGTATTTCCGCGGAACAGGGAAAGGAAATCCTTGCTGCCTGCGGGATTGATGGCAAACGCCGCGGGGAAACATTCTCCATGGAAGAATTTGCCAGTCTGGCAGATGCGTGGTATGACCTGATTCATAAAGATAAGGAATAATCGCGGTTGTCTTTACAAAAATTTTCTGTGGTTGTATAATTTTGTTAACATGAGGAATGAGAATAATCATAGGAGGCTTTCCTGAGAGAGCAGGCGGTTGGTGCGAGCCTGTGAAAGCCCAGTGAGTTCCGCTCAGGAGTGGCCGGCGATGAGTCGGACGGGAGTACCCGATATAGTACATAGAGCTGGCTTAAAGCAACTTGGGTGGTACCGCGAACAGACTTCGTCCCATTGGGATGGAAGTCTTTTTTTATCATAGCGGATAGTTTTTTTGAGGTGATTACACATGCTGGATATGAAATTTATCAGAGAACATGCTGACGAAGTCAAACAGAACCTGATTAACCGTCACAATGCGTTTGACCTGGATAAGGTGCTGGAACTGGACAAACAGAGAAGAGCCCTGCTGACTGAAACTGAAAAGCTGAAGAGCGAAAAGAATGCGGTTTCCCGTGAAATTCCGGCGGCTAAGAAGGCAGGTAAGGATGTACAGCCGATTATCAAGGCTATGAAGGAAGTAGGCAAGAAGATTGATGCCATCGATACCCAGCTGAAGGATATTGATACCAACCTCCATGACCTGCTGCTCCGTATTCCGAATATGTGCGACAAGAGTGTTCCTCTTGGAAAAGATGACAGCGAAAACCCGGAAGTACGCCGCTGGGGCGAACCAAGACACTTTGATTTCCCAATCAAGGCACACTATGAACTGGGCAGTGATCTGGGAATCCTTGATTCGGACAGAGCCGGTAAGGTATCCGGTTCCCGCTTCTATTTCTATCTCGGCATGGCTGCCAGACTGGAACGCGCTATCTATAACCTGATGCTGGATATGCACACACAGGAAAGCGATTTCACAGAAGTTATTCCACCGTACATCATCAACGGTGCGTCCATGCAGGGCACCGGCCAGCTGCCGAAGTTCGCAGAAGATATGTACAAGGTGGAAGGCGAAGATATGTACATGACTCCTACGGCAGAAGTTCCGCTTACCAACTACTATGCCGGAGAAATTCTTGATGGGGATATGCTTCCTGTACATCTTACCGCGTTTACTCCATGCTTCAGAAAAGAAGCAGGTTCTGCCGGTAAGGATACCCGCGGCCTGATTCGTCAGCATCAGTTCCACAAGGTAGAAATGGTTAAGTACTGCAAGCCGGAAGACAGCTGGGATGAACTGGAATCTCTGACCCATGAAGCAGAAAGAGTGCTTCAGAGACTGGAACTCCCATACCATGTAGTATGTCTGTGCACCGGAGATATCGGATTCTCCTCCGCTAAGACTTATGATATCGAAGTCTGGATGCCGGCTCAGAACAAGTACCGTGAAATTTCCTCCTGCTCCAACTGTCTGGACTTCCAGGCACGCCGTGCCAACATCAGATTCCGTCGTCAGCACGGAGCTAAGCCGGAATTCGTTCATACACTGAATGGCTCCGGTCTGGCAGTAGGCCGTACCGTTGCGGCTATTATGGAAAACTACCAGCAGGAAGATGGATCCATCCTGATTCCAAAAGCTCTGCAGCCATACATGGGCGGCGCAACCGTAATTACCAGAAGAGAAGGCTTCAAGAGCTCCAAAGGAAAAGATGCTGAATAATAAAAGCTGATTTTTTCCAAATCGGTCTTCAAATAAAGAGAGCAACTGCTGTACAAAAGCAGTTGCTCTCTTTTGATGCTGGAATACAGAAATGCAATGACGCTCACAATCACAATGCATCGCTTATGCAGAGCTAAAACTCATGGTCCGCAAAAATGGCTATGTCATTTTTGGGTCGGTGTAAACTCCAGGAGTTTACAAGTCGGCAATCCTCCGGCTCGGGGAGGTGCAAAACATATTGTTTTGCAAGAGTGAAGCAGAAGCTCTTTTATAAAATGCTAAATGATAGAATGCAAAAGCTAAGAAAAGGGAGGGCGCCAAAAGAAGCTCCTTTCTGAAGATAAAGGGGGACCGTAAATCTGCAAACGAAGGTTGCGAGCTTTACGCCATATGCAATATCCTTCACTCAAAATCTTCCGTTGGAAGATTTTGCAGTCTCGGGCCGAAGGCCTGCGGTCTATGAGCTTCAGCTCATACTGGCTCATAATCCGGACCAATGTTATAATTGATAAGATACATAATTTGATAAGGAAAAGAGCAGACATATGAATACGAAAAAACTTATTTGCTCACTGGCAACTGCAGCTGTGGTTATGCTTATGAGCGGATGTGGAAATCAGTCGATTGAAGATCAGTTTGTTTTTGGAAAGACACGTGTACATTGCGCGGATGCTACCATTACCATTAACAGCCCATTTGAACTGGCAGTCAATGGTAAACAGGCTGACCTGGGACCAAGAGATACCGATTCGGTCAATGCAGAAGGACATAATCAGAATATTCAGATTATTGTCAGCGCTTCCCGGGCTGGTTCCGGAGAAACAGTGGACTCTGAAAAGCAGAAGGCACTGGATATTATGACCAGCGATCAGATGCTGACCAATCTGAAGACAGACGTTAAGACCGCTAAGGCGGCGGGACAGGATGCCCAGGTACTGACATTTACCTTTACTGAAAATGACCAGGGCATGTCTACCAATCTGACAGTTATTGAATATATCTTTGAATATAAGAACGTAGTATGGCGGACCATCTATCAGTTCAGGACAGATGATCCGGTGGGCAAAGCACTGGCAGAAAGACTGGCAGGAAAGATTTTACCTGGTACGGTCATCTGATGGAAAGGACAGGAGTTTATGCATTTTGGAGGCTCTAAAGGCTTTTTGACCTTGGTTTTATTTCTCGTTGCCGGAGCACTGCTGGGATCTATGCTGGGCAGTTTTCTGGAAACGGAAAATCTGACCGGTATACTGGCGTATCTGTGCAAGACCTATGAAGTATTTAACCTGAACGATGTGATGATGAATCTCGGTGTACTTCAGTTTCACTTTGGACTACGCATTGCGCCGAATCTGATGAGTATCATCGGATTGTGCATTGCTGCATGGCTGTTTAACCGGTTTTGAAATGAAAAAAGGCTGTTTCAGGGATGAAGGATGTCCTTATTCCTGCGGCAGTCTTTTTGAATGCAATTCTTACTGAAAAATGGACAGAAAGATGATACAATATTTATTGTAAACATTTGGATAAGGGAATAAGAAACAATAGGGGGATTGTATGCTTATACGGGAAATGCGGCCGGAAGAAAAGCCAAGAGAACGGTTTAAGGAATCAGCGGGCGACGTATCCATTACGGAGCTGATTGCCATTCTGATCCGGACAGGAAGGAAAAATCATTCCGTACGGGAAGTGGCGTCAGATGTGGTTTCTTTTCTGGAAGAGAACTGCGGAGAAGCCTGGATTGAGGAACCATACTGGAAAGATCTGACAGATATCCCTGGAATCGGGGCAGATAAGGCGGTCACCATCTGCGCGGCCATAGAGCTGGGACGAAGACTTGCCGGTCGGTTCCGCAAGCGGGAACTGCCGGATTTCAATGCTCCGGACAGAGTGGCGTCCTATTTTATGGAAATGCTCCGCCATGAAAGTCAGGAACATCTCTATGCCTGCTATGTGAACACGAAAAACCGCCTTATGGGGAAAAAGGAAATTGGCCGTGGCAATATGAACGCGGCGCCCGCGGATATCAAGGAAATCTTGCGGTGGGCCATTCGCCTTAAGGCCAGGGGAATCATCTTGGTACATAATCATCCCAGCGGATTTCCTGACCCGTCCGTATCGGATATTCAGCTGACAAAGAAGGTAGCCAGAGCCTGTGCCTTTATGGATTTTGACCTGTTGGACCATATCATTATCGGGGATGGAGTCTTCGCAAGCCTGCAGGAAAAAGGGCTGATGTAAAAGGGCTTTTTTACAGACAGTATAAGGGATTGCTTTCTTTACATCTGGTATCATGCATGTTAAAATTTTGGTAATTGATTTATGATGATTTTGTTTTACCAGAATACCTGTAAACCATGGTAAACAGAGGAGGAATTATGGCACTACTTGTTAAGAAGTTCGGAGGCAGTTCCGTTGCCACTCCTGAGAAAATGCGTCATATTGCTTCTCGAGTGCTTAAGGAAAGAAATCCAGACGATCAGATCGTAATTGTTGTTTCAGCTATGGGAGATACCACAGATAATTTACTGAAGCTCGCTTCCAAAGTGACAGACAAACATTATGCCCGTGAACTGGATATGCTGATGTCTACCGGTGAACAGGTTTCCATTGCCATGATGGCTATGACATTCTGTTCCATGGGAGTGCCGGCGCAGTCTTTTACAGGACCTCAGGCCGGCATCATTGCGGAAGGTGTATTTGGTAAGGGTAACATCATTGATATCAAGCCTGCACGTGTTTTCAAGGCCCTTGCAGCTGGCAAGATTGCCATCGTAGCCGGATTCCAGGCCATTACCCCGGAAGGGGAAATCATTACCCTGGGACGCGGGGGAAGTGATACCACCGCCGTTGCGCTCGCAGGAGCCATGAGGGCGGATATGTGCGAAATCTATACCGATGTGGAAGGCGTATATTCAGCAGACCCGCGCGTTGTTCCCAATGCAGTGAAGATGAAGGAAATCAGCAACGAGGAAATGCTGGAACTGGCAAGACTGGGAGCCGGGGTTATGCAGCCTCAGAGCATTTCCATGGGGTCCCGCTTCCATGTTCCCATTCATGTACGTTCTACGTTCTCCGATAACGAAGGAACCATCATCAGAGAAGATAACTTTGGTGAGGAAAAGGGGCCGGTCTGCGGGGTGGCAGAAGATTACAATGTGGCCCGCATCGCAGCGGTTGGCGTAGAAAATGTACCGGGAACAGCGGCTATGATTTTTAACGAACTGGATAAAAACGAGATTCCGGTGGATATGATTGTACAGAGCGTACGCAGGATTAATGACCGTCGTGGAGACATCATATTTACCGTAGCCAGCAGCGATCTTGTCGAAGCTAAAGAAGTACTGGAAAAGTTGAAGGCTGATGGAAGAATTAATAATATCCTGTATGATGATAATTGTGCAAAGGTGTCCATCGTAGGCCTGGAAATGCTCAGTGCACCAGGCGTGGAAGCGCGCATTTTTGGCGCTTTGGGGAGAAAGAACATCAATATTGATATTGTAAGTTCTTCCAAGAACAGCATATCCTGTCTGGTTCCGAGACCTAAGGTAGATGAAGCCATTCGTTCAATTCATGCTGAATTTTTTAAGAATAAGCCTCAACAGTGATTTTGAGGAGACACGGGGCCGATTCCCGTGTCTTTTTATCTTTTAGTAAGGAGAATGAAATATGAAATGGAATATAAATGACGTGGTCCATGGATTCAAGGTAAAACGCATGGAACGTGTACAGGAAGTAGCGTCTGATGTGTACGAACTGGAACACGTACAGTCCGGCGCCAGATTGCTTTATCTGGACAGCAAGGATGACAATAAGGTGTTCTACATCTGCTTCAGAACGACACCGGACAACTCAAAGGGGACACCGCATATTATGGAACATTCCACCCTGTGCGGCTCCAGAAAGTTCCCGCTGAAGGAACCATTTGTTGAATTGGTAAAGGGGTCTCTCAATACCTTCCTGAATGCTATTACCTGGCCGGATAAGACCATGTATCCTGTGGCCAGCCGCAATGATCAGGATTTTCATAACCTTATGGATGTCTATCTTGACGCCGTATTTTATCCAAACTGCCTGAGGAATCCTCAGATTCTCATGCAGGAAGGCTGGCATTATGAAATGGCTGATGAAAACAGCCCGATTACCTATAATGGTGTAGTATACAACGAAATGAAGGGGGCCTTATCTTCTCCGGAAGCACTCATGGAAGACAAGGCTATGAGCACATTGTTCCCGGATACTACCTATGCGGTAGAATCCGGTGGGGATCCGGAGGTTATTCCAGCCCTTTCTTTTAAGGAGTTTACAGAATTCCACAGAAAATTCTATCATCCGTCCAACAGCTTTATTTATCTGTATGGCAATATGGATATTGACTCCACACTCAAATTCATTAATGATGAATACCTCTCTGCATTTACAAGACATCCTGTAAACTCTGCTGTACAGACACAGCAACCGTTTGCAAAACGCAAGGAATGTGAAGGCTCTTTCGGTATTACAGAAGGGGAAAGCACAGATAAGAAATCTATCCATGCGCTCTATACCGCATACAACGATCACATGAGCACAGCGGAAATGCTGGCTTTCCGTATTCTCAACTATACCCTTATTGATATGGACGGGGCACCACTGAAAAAAGCGCTCACCGATTCCGGAATCTGCAGTGATGTGTCCGGACATTTTGAAACCAGTCTGAAACAGCCGGTGTGGACGATTGAAGTTACCGGCTCTAATCCGGAAGATAAGGATACATTTGTCTCCGTTGTAGATGGCACTATCCGTAAACTGGCACTGGGCGGTCTGGACAAGGATATGCTTACCGCTGCATTGAACCGTATTGAATTCACCCTGCGGGAAGGCGATTTCCAGGGACGCCCGAAAGGACTTTATTATGGTGTTCATGTAATGCAGCAGTGGAACTATGACCGGGATCCATTCACAGCCCTCCGTTATGAAGAAGACCTGAAGATACTCCGTGAAGGCATTGAAAAACATCTGTTTGAAAACCTTCTTCTCAAATATGTGGTCAAGAATGCACATCAGGTGCTGGTGACCATGAAACCGGAAAAGGGACTTACAGAAAAGAAAAACGCGGCTACGGCACAGAAGCTGGATGATTTCAAGAAGAGCCTGACAAAAGAACAGATTCAGGAAATTATTGAAAATACTAAGGCATTGAAGGCAAGACAGGCTAGCGGCGAAACCGAAGAAGCACTGGCTACCATTCCGCTCCTTTCCCGTTCGGATCTGAAGAGAGAAGTAGAAGAAGTTTCCCAGGAAGAAGAAAAGGTACAGGGGATTACCCATCTGTCCTATCAGGAAAACACCTCTGGGATTACCTATCTCAATCTGTTCTTCACCCTGTATGGTCTGAAAGCAGAAGATGTACCTTATGCGTACCTGCTTACCACCATTCTGGGTTCCATGGATACAGACAATCATACCTATCAGGAACTGACACGCATTTCCAATACCTATACTGGCGGTATGTCCTATGCCATTACGTCCTATGACGATAAGGCGGACAACACTAAGTATGTGCCGGTATGTGCTGTACGCGGCAAGGCACTCACTTCCAATGCGGATAAGATGATGCAGCTCATGGGAGAGGTCCTTAACCATACCCGCTTTACCGACACAGGCCGTCTCAGAGAAATCCTCATGGAAGAAAAGGCATCCTGGGATATGTCTCTGTTCGACAGAGGGCATGCACTGGTTATGATGCGGCTGATGTCCTATTACTCTCCGGCTGCTCAGTTTAAGGAACAGGGAAGCCTGTCCTACTACTATTTCCTCAGTGATCTGCTGGAACATTTTGATGAAAAAGCAGAACATATTAAAGCGCGCCTGGCAGAAACCGCAGCTAAGATTTTTACAAGAAAGAATCTTATTGTCCAGGAAGTAGGGCTGAAGGAAGAAAAACAAGCGGTTGTCAATCATCTGGATGCAGTCATTGGGGATATGCCGGAAGGAGAAGCATGTCACACTCTGTCATTTGTTTTCCCGGAAACCGGAATTAATGAAGGATTCCTTTCCTCGGGCAAAGTGCAGTATGTGGCAAAGGGTGGTAACTTTGTGAAGCATGGATTCAAATTTACCGGAGCTCTCCGGGTTATGGAAACCATCCTCCGCTATGAATACCTGTGGAAGAGGATCCGAGTTCTTGGCGGTGCCTATGGAGCTTTTACACGGATTGCAACTAACGGGGATGCCCTTCTCTGTTCCTATCGTGATCCGAACCTCTCTGAAACACTGAAGGCTTATAAAGAACTGCCGGAATATCTCAGACACTTTGATATTTCTGAACGGGAAATGACGAAGTATGTAATTGGAACCATGGCTCCGGCAGAAACACAGCTTACTCCATCCATGAAGGGGGAAAGAGCTATGGTTATGCGCTTTACCGGGCAAACACATGATGACAGACAGAAAGTAAGAGAACAGATTATTGACTGCACCCAGGAAGATATCCGTGCACTGGCCGGCCTCATGGACAGTGTGGTATCGGATAAGTACTTCTGCGTACTGGGTAGTGAAGATAAACTGAAGGCGGAATCCAATCTGTTCGATCATCTCCGCTCTCTTACTAAATGATGAATGTTCGCACCCGGTTTGCTCCCAGTCCGACAGGATTTATCCACCTGGGGAATGTATGGGTGGCTTTTCTGAACTGGCTGTACACAAGACAGCACCAGGGAGAACTGGTCCTTCGCATTGAAGATATAGACCAGACCCGTTCACGGAAAGAATATGCACAGGCCCTTATGGAAGATTTGGACTGGCTCGGATTAGATTGGGACGAAGGGCCTGGCGGGAACTATGCATATGGTTCCACTGTGCAGTCGGAACGTTTGTCCCTGTATCGCAGATGCGTAGAGAAATGGAAGCAGGAGGGAAGAGTTTATCCATGCTATTGCACCCGTGCCAGGATTCATAAGATTTCGTCGGCACCACATCGTGGAGAAACACTGCCAGTGTACGATGGACACTGCAGGAACCTTACAAACGAGCAGCGGAAGAGGCAGGAAAGACAGCCGTCCTGGCGCATACGCATAGAGAAGGAAACCGAAGAATCGTTCCATGATCTCCTTCGTGGGGACGCAACGCAGAGACTGAAACCATGTGAAGATGACTTTGTAGTCATGCGTGCTGATGGGCAGATTGCCTACCAGCTGGCAGTATCCTGCGATGATGGGGCTATGGGGATTACTCATGTTTTCCGGGGAGAAGATTTATTTTCCTCCACTTTCTACCAGATTGCTATATTGAAAGAACTGGGATATCCACTTCCAGTCTATGCCCACTTGCCATTGCTGATGGATCAGGAAGGAAACCGCCTTTCTAAACGACAACATGGAATCACCATCCGTGATATGCGGGCAGCGGGAATTACAGCAGAAGAAATCATTGGAAAATTGCTTTTCTGGGCAGGCGCACTCCCGGCACCAGAACCACTTTCCGCCACCTATGCAGCAAAGAATATTCCATTCAGCGATTGCAGGAATTTGAAGCAGAAAAGCATTATAGTCAGATAAAAAATATACGAGTTGAAAAAACAGCAGTTTTACACCGGAAAAAGGTGTAAAACTGCTGTTTTTGATTGTCCATATTCTCCCGCAAATCTCTACTCTCTCTCTTTGAGCTCCGCTCATCATATGTTAGAGCATAGGAAAGCGTGATTGATGAGCCACGCTTATATTTGTATAGCCGTCTGAAGAAATAACGATAATATGGTGCAATCCTTGCAGATTGCAGGAATGAAGCGGAATGTTCTCTTCTTGCAAAGGGCAAGCATGCGAAAGCTGATTAAAGGAAAGCATGAGAAACGATGCTCCTTTCTTGAAAGAAAGGGGGACC
>NZ_FMXA01000005.1:76086-130282 GCF_900103425.1 Dialister histaminiformans
GAAAGAAAGGGGGACCGACGAAGTCGGTGGATAGTTGATTCCACTTTGTTTGAATAAAGGAAAGTAGAAGGATATCACATATTTCCCTCTCTGGAAGACCATATCCTAATATAGTGCACAATGTCCAATCTCCAGCTTTACAGCAGACCCGCCTGCCATATATTAAGATATCAAGGATTTGCAGGCATTCGAGACAATCCGTTGTCTCGAATCCATCCGCTTGTCGAATGGTGGAAAGTAGAATCCACTATGTGAATCAGAAGGGTAGAACGCTGTATGTTAGAGCAAAGGAAAGCGTGCTGATGGCTCCATCTGCCTTATCCATAAAAAAGGCCATTCGCAGAATTCCCCCCTGTTTTCCTCGGGGGAGCACACCGACCTTCCTTTTGATGTTAAGGCGTAGTCTCAAAATTTCTTTTTGAAATTTTGCCGTTTCGAGCCGAAGGCTTGCGGTCCCGAAAGTGGCCTGACCACTTTTGCGGTCTTTGAGTGATAGCTCATCAAATGCTATTCGCAGTATCCATTTGTGGATAAGCAAAGCGAATCTGCCGGTCTCTAACCGATAACCTCAAACCTCATTTCTTAACTTGCAGACCCATTTTTTATACTGTTGCTGTAAAAAAGTGGTGGAATATGGTAAAATGTGGGTAAAAGTGGAGGGAGGGAAGAAGATTATGTTCATGAATGAATATAGACATACGATTGATGCCAAAGGTCGTATGATTCTTCCTGCCCGTTTTAGAGAGGAATTAGGGACAAGATTTGTTCTTTCCCGCGGGATTGATCAGTGTCTCACTATTTATCCGATGGAACATTGGCAGACATTAACAACAAGCCTGCAGAAACTTTCCTTTACCAAGAGCAGCGTACGTAAGTTGAGACGTTTCCTTATCGGGAGCAGTACGGAAATGGAATGCGACCGCCAGGGACGTATTCTGATTCCTGCCCACCTTCGTGAATATGCCGGATTAAAGAAGGAAGCACTGGTCATAGGTACCGGGGCGACTATTGAAATCTGGAATCCAGCGGTGCTGGACGCAGCTAATGGGGACGATGAATCCATTGCCGATCTGGCAGAGTCTCTGGATATACCTATGGATTTTGATTTGTGAGGTTCCTATGGAATTTAAACATAAGACAGTATTGCTGAATGAAATGATTGATAATGTGCTGACAGATCCGGATGGAATCTATGTAGACTGCACATTAGGCGGGGGAGGACATTCCTTTGCCCTGGCACAGAAACTTTCAGAAAAGGCAACGCTGGTAGGCGTAGATCAGGATGATAGAGCCATTGCAGCAGCTACAGAACGGCTGAAAGATGTCAGATGCAGACACCTTACAGTGCGCAATAATTTTTCCCATGTAGATGAAAATCTGGACAGTCTTGGTGTTGGCCAGGTGGATGGATTTATGTTTGACCTTGGGGTCTCCTCTCCACAGCTCGATGATGGAAGTCGTGGATTTTCCTATATGCATGACGGAGATCTGGACATGCGTATGGATCAGAGAAATCCACTGACTGCCTATGAGGTGGTCAATAGCTATTCGCAGGAAGATCTGGAAAGGATTCTCTTTGATTACGGGGAAGAACGCTGGACCAAACGTATTGTTCAGTTCATTCTGAAGGCAAGAGAAGAAAAACCGATTAAAACCACAGGCGAACTGGTGCATATAATCAAGGCCGCTATTCCAAAAGGAGCGCGAAGCGAAGGTTCTCATCCGGCTAAGCGTACTTTCCAGGCCATACGGATTGAAGTCAATGGTGAACTTAAGATACTTGAACAGACGATGAAGGACTGTGTAAGAAGACTTAAATCCGGTGGAAGACTGGGAGTTATCACATTCCAGTCTCTGGAGGACCGGATTATAAAGCAGACATTCCGCTATATGGAAAGAGATTGTGTATGTCCGCCGGAACTGCCGGTATGCGTATGCCACCATCATAAGGAAGTCAGACAGGTTGTGAAAGCGCTAAAACCATCGGCTGAAGAACTGAAAGAAAATCCAAGAGCAAGAAGTGCTATTTTACGGGTTGTAGAAAAGATATAACCGATACCAATTAACGGAGGGAGTTCCATGGATTCTAATGAGTATGCAGGGTCCCAATATTGGGAAAGTACAGGAACAATGCTGACCGGCCGTCTGGCAGGTCAGAAGTCAGCGGTATATGCACGGAGATTTCGGCGTGTGCTGGAGTTTATCTGCGTTATTGCCATGCTGGTGGGCAGTTCCTACCTGATTAACGGGCTCATGATTCAGGAAGAATATCATATGGCCGGTCTGCGTACGGAAATTATGTCTCTGGAAAGAGAAAATGACACGGATCGTATGGAAGTGGCAAGACTGGAAGCTCCTGCGCGTATTGAAGAAATAGCAGAACAGGATCTGGGGATGGTTGTCCCGGGAAAGGCTGTCTTTGGTTCGGCTGATCAGACAGCTCATGCACAGGCGGTAAGAGATTGACCGGGGCCATCCGCAATCGATTATATGGAAAAATTATAAGAAGGATACAATAGCGGCTCCGGAAGGGGTCGCTATTGTATTCATTATTTATTTAAGCTATGATTAATAGTGATGTCATAACCTGTTGACACATAAAATAACAGAGGTGGAAAACGTGAAAAACCTTGAAAAATTGCTGAAATGCACCGACATCAACTATATTGTCGGCGACACCAATAAAGAAATTACTGACATTACCGCGGACTCAAGAGAAGTGAAAGAGGGAAGCCTTTTTATCTGTCTTGATGGCGCTCATGTAGATGGACATAATTATGCTGCATCTGCTGCACAGAAGGGTGCGGCAGCTATTGTTGCGTCCAGAGAGATTGATGTGCCGGAGGGCACAACGGTTGTCTATGTAACCGATACCCGCAAGGCGATGGAAGATATAACGCCTTTCTATTTCGATTATCCTGCACGCAGAATGCGCATGATTGCGGTAACCGGAACCAATGGAAAAACTACATCCACACATATCATTGCCCATATCCTGAGAAAGGAAGGGTACAAGGTGGGGGTTATTGGAACCATCCACTGGCTGATTAATGACGAAGAACATCCGATTCACAACACGACACCGGATGTTATTACTCTGCAGAAAATCCTTTTCCAGATGGCAGAAGCCGGTGTGACCCATGTATCCATGGAAGTATCCTCCCATGCCCTGAGCCTCAACCGTGTGGCCGGCGTGGAATTCGATACTGCGGTTTTCACCAATCTGACAGAAGATCATCTGGACTATCATAAGACCATGGAAAATTATGCGGCGGCCAAAGCCAGACTGTTTTCCCTGGTCTCTTCGGATGAACATACCAAGCCGTTAAAGTCAGGGATTATCAATGCGGATGACCCGTATGCTCACGTGATGAAAGAAGCTGTGCACGGGAAAACATTCTGCCCTGTCTTTACCTATGCGATTGACCATGATGCCGATCTGAGGGCGGTAAATATCCATTTTTCAAGCCGGGCTTCCGTGTTTGACCTGAAAATGGATGGAGTGACCTATACGGTACATACCAACCTGGCCGGCCGTTTTAACGTGTATAACACACTGGCAGCTATTGGAGCCGCCCTGTCAGAAGGAGTGCGCATTGATCACATCATCTCCGCTCTGGCGGAATTCCAGGCCTGTCCTGGTCGTTTTGAACTGATTAATGAAGGCCAGCCGTTTGGCGTAGTGGTGGATTATGCCCATACTCCGGATGGACTGGAAAATATTCTGAAGACGGCGAAGGAAATCACTAAAGGCCGTATTCTGGTTGTGTTTGGATGCGGTGGCGACCGCGACAGAAAGAAGCGACCGATTATGGGGGCTATTGCGGCCAAATACAGTGACATTGCCATTATTACCAGTGATAACCCGAGATCAGAAGATCCGAACTTCATCATCAGTGAAGTAGAAGATGGTGTTCGTCAGGAAGCAAAGAACCATCCGGCTTTCCACTATGAAGTCATCGCTGACCGTCGGCAGGCCATTGAAAGGGCCATCCGCCTGGCAGAAGCTGAGGATATAGTGCTGATTGCCGGAAAAGGGCATGAAACCTATCAGATTCTTAAAGATAAGACCATTCATTTTGATGACAGAGAAGAAGCTAGAAAAGCAATCAGGGAGTGTAAATAATGGCATCCTTTACTATAAAAGAAGTACAGCAGGCATCCGGTGCGGAAATACTCCATACCGGAGCGCATGAATCCTTTGATGGAATCAGTACCGATACCCGAACCATCAGAGAAGGAAATCTGTTTGTCGCGCTGTCCGGTGAAAACTTTGATGGACACCGGTTTGTGCGTCAGGCTGTGGAAAAAGGAGCTTACGGAGTGGTTGTCAGCCGTGCCGACGCGGCAAATGACCTGCCGGAAAGTGTCAGCGTTTTCCTGGTAAAGGATACAAAGAAGGCACTGGAAGGATGTGCCCGTTTTCATCGTCTCCGCTTTAACATTCCGGTTATCGGTGTAACCGGATCCAACGGAAAGACCACCACAAAGGATATGATTTCCGCTGTACTTGGAACCACATATTCCGTATGCCGGACTGTGGCCAACCACAACAACGAAATCGGTATGTGCCAGACCCTGCTGTCTCTGAAAAAAGAACATGGGGCCTGTGTAGTGGAAATGGGAATGCGCGGCTTTGGCCAGATAGAAGAACTCTGCACCTTTGCCCGGCCAACCATTGGCGTGGTAACTAATGTAGGTACCTCCCATATCGGCATCCTGGGCAGCCAGGATAACATCGCTAAGGCGAAAGGCGAACTGGTAGAAGCTCTGGGCAGTGAAGGTACAGCTATTCTCAATGGGGATGATGCGCGTGTACTGGCTATGAAGGACCGCTTTACTGGAAAGACAGTTACCTATGGCCTTCATAGGGAAGATGTATGTGCTGAACATGTGGAATACAAACCGGATCGCACAGAATTTGACTGTAGCACTCCTTCCGGTACATTCCATGTGACACTATTCGTACTGGGAATGCACAATGTGTATGATGCCCTGGCAGCCATTGCCACCGGCGAAGTATGTGGAGTAAGCCATGACCGGATGAAACAGGCTCTGGCCGATTACCGGGGAGCCAGCCAGCGTCAGGCGATAACTACGCTGGGCGGGGTCCGGATTATGGATGATTCCTATAATGCTAACCCGCTGTCTATGGAGATGGCCTTCCGTTCCCTTATGCAGATGGAAGCTAAACGCAGAATTCTTGTGCTCGGCGACATGCTGGAACTGGGAGATGATGAAGAAAGATATCACTATGAAACCGGCGCTAAAGCTGGGGACATGCATGTGGACGCGGTAATTACCGTAGGTCCGCTGGGACGCTGTATTGCCAATGGGGCAAGAGATCATGGCGTACCTCATGTGGAATCCTTTGACACCACAGAACAGGCCGCCGGTGCGCTGAAAAAATATATGCAGGATGGCGATTTGATTCTGCTCAAGGCTTCTCATTCCATGCATATGGATAATATTCTGAAAATGTTAGGAGGAACTGCTGAATAATGTGTATGCCGTACCTCTTGTATATCATTGAAACCATTGTACTGACCATACTTCTCGGTTTTGTGGGAATTCCGCTGGCCAAAAAGTACAAGGCCCGCCAGTCAATCCGTACCGAAGGTCCGAAATCTCATCGTGCCAAGGCCGGTACACCGACCATGGGCGGACTGTTCATGATTCTGGCGGCCGTTCTGGTTACCGTATGTAATCATTTTATGACGGAAACCGTCATCTGGCTGATTATTCTTACCCTCGGTCATTGTCTCCTGGGATTCCTGGATGACTTTATCAAGGCGGAAAAGAAGAGAAATCTGGGCCTTACCGCCAAACAGAAATTTACAGGTCAGATACTTCTGGCACTGCTCTTCTGCTATGGTGTATCCCATGCGCTGAACCTTCCATTCGCGATAGCCATTCCATTTACTAAGGTTGATATTTCCATTGGATGGCTTTATTACCCGTTTATTGTCCTTGTTATCGTGGGTGCATCCAATGCGGTCAACCTTACCGATGGTCTGGATGGACTGGCAGCCGGATGCTGTGTCATTGCGTTCATAGCCTATGCGATTTACAGTCTGTGGCTGGGAATGTCTGATGTTGCCTCTTTTGCGTCTGTCATGGCAGGATGCTGTGCCGGATTCTTATTTTTCAATTATCACCCCGCTAAGATTTTCATGGGGGATACAGGGTCACTGGCTCTGGGTGGGGCTATTGCCGGTATTGCGGTAGTTACCCGTTCCGAATTCTTATTAATCTTCCTTGGATTGATATTTGTTCTGGAAGCCCTGTCGGTTATTCTGCAGGTGGCGTCGTTCCAGCTGACGGGAAAGAGAATATTTAAGATGAGCCCGCTTCATCATCATTTTGAATTATCCGGATGGAGTGAAGTTCATGTAGTCTGGTTTTTCTGGTTTATTGAAGCCGTAGCTGCGGCAGGGACACTGTTTCTTGCTATTCGTTTGATGTAAAGGAAAAACAGACAATAAAATGACAGGACAGGTTATGCTGCCAGAGTAATGGGAGTGGATAATAATGAAAAACGTCTTAATTTTAGGAGCCGGCATCAGTGGTTTGGGTGCAGCCCGCGTGCTCAGCACTCATGGTGCCAATGTAGTAGTATCTGATCTTGCAGATCAGCTCGGGCATAAAAAGGAAGAATTCATTAACGCAGGCGTACAGTTCTGTTTTGGACCTCAGGGAGATGTTCTCCTGGATGGAATGGATACGGTAGTAGTATCTCCGGCCATCCCGGCAGAAAACCCGGTAGTCCGTGGCGCGGTAAAGCGTGGTATTCCGGTAATCAGTGAAGTGGAACTTGGATATCGTATCACCAAGGCGCCTATTCTTGGTGTTACAGGAACCAATGGCAAGACCACTACCACCACACTGCTGGGGAAGATGATTAAGAAAGCAGGTATTCCCTGTGTAGTCGCAGGCAATATCGGCGCTTCCCTCAGCCTTGAAGTGTCTAAGGTTCCGGCAAATGGACTGATTGCCGCAGAACTGTCCAGCTTCCAGCTTGAATTTATTGATACATTCAAGCCGAAAGCGGCGGTTATTCTGAACATTACCCCGGACCACATGGAAAGACATCACACCATGGAAGCCTATGTGGATGCCAAGGCCAGAATATTTGAAAACATGGATCAGGATGGAGCTCTTCTGCTTAACGAAAACGATCCATATACCCCGGATCTCGCGGCAAGAGCCAGAAGCCATACCCATGTCTATATGCTCAATACAGACATAGAAGTGGAAGAAGGGGCATGCATTATCGGAGATATGCTCACCATTAAAGCCGGTGGAAAGACCATTCCACTGGTTACCACAGGAAAACTGCAGCTTAAAGGCAAGCAGAACTATGAAGACTGCCTGGCCGCTGCGTTCCTGGCATATATCGGCGGCGTACCGGTGGAAGCCATCAGAGATGTGCTTAAGGAATTCACTGGTCTGGAACACCGCATTGAATTCGTAAGAAAACTGCATGGAGTTTCCTATGTCAATGACTCCAAGGCAACCAACGTAGATGCCGCATTAAAGGGAATCAACGCGTTCACCGCTCCGATTATCCTTATTGCCGGTGGACATGATAAGGAAACACCGATTGAAGGATTTATGAAGTATGTGAAGGAACATACCCGTCATCTGGTTCTGTTAGGTGAAGCGGCAAACCGGTTCTACGATACAGCAGTGAAGGTAGGAATCACATCTCTCGAAAAGGCTGACAGCATGGAAGACGCGGTAAAGAGAGCGCAGAAGGCAGCCCATGAAGGGGATGTAGTACTGCTTTCCCCGGCATGTTCCAGCTTTGATATGTTTTCCAGCTACGAAGAACGTGGCGAAGTGTTCAAGAATATTGTCAATCATTTGAAATAATACGGATGGAAGCATGAAAAGAATTATTTTATCAGGTGGGGGAACAGGCGGACACATATACCCGGCAGTGACCATTGCAAGGGAACTGGAAAATGTGGAACCCGTGGAAATTCTCTTTGTAGGAACACCTAACGGCATGGAATCCCGGATTATACCGGAAGAAGGATACCGTTTTGCGTCCATTCCGGCATCAGGACTTAAGAGAAAAATCACATTTGAAAATGTGAAAATCCTGTGCCGTACAGCAGGAAGCCTGTGGAAGGCGCGGAAGATTCTCAGAGAATTTAAGCCGGATGTAGTCATCGGGACAGGCGGCTATGTATGCGGGCCTATCCTTATGGCGGCTGCGCTGAGTCATATTCCAACCATGATTCAGGAACAGAATGTTATCCCCGGAGTGACCAACAAGATACTGAGCCATGTGGTGGACAGAGTGGCGCTTGGATATAAGGAAGCCAAAGCGAGATTCCCTGTACAGGACAAGTGTGTCTATACAGGAAATCCAACCCGTCCGGCCATCCGTGAAGCGAAAAGGGATGAATCCAGGGAAAAACTGGGAATCCGTCCGGATGATTTCATGGTACTTATCGCCGGCGGAAGCCGTGGGGCCAGAAACATCAACAACGCTATGCTGGGCGTACACCGGCATTTCAGAGATACACCAGGTCTCTGTCTCTACCATGTCACTGGTACCAGGGATTACGGCAATGTGCTGAAGGAACTGGGAGAAGTGGATGAACGGGGATACTATGGCTCATCTAGCCGTATAGTGGACTATCAGCATGATATGCCTTCCGCTATGGCGGCGGCTGACCTTGTAATCTACCGCGCAGGGGCCGTCGGACTGGCCGAAGTGGCGGTTCGCGGACTCCCCTCCATCCTTATCCCGTATCCGTACGCGGCAGAAGACCACCAGACATATAATGCCCGGGTATTTGTCGCAGCCGGAGCGGCTAAGATGATTGAAGATAAATATCTGACAGCGCAGGAACTTATACAGGATATTGAAGAACTGCATAACCATAAGGATGTACTGGCAGGTATGGCAGAAGCAGCTGAAAAGTTAGGCAAAGCGAGTGCCGGGGCGGACATTGCTCACATGGCACTGGAACTGGCTGGTAAAAAAGGAGAAAGATAATTTATGGATCTGAATAAATATCATACCCTCCATTTTATTGGAATAGGCGGTATGGGGATGCGCGCGCTGGCAAACATTCTTTTACGGATGGGATTTAAGGTTACCGGTTCGGATATGGCGGACTCTTCGGTTCTTCATGAATTCGAACAGCTGGGGGCAGTTATTCATATCGGCCATAAGGCGGAAAACACAGATGGTGCAGATGCCGTGGTCATCTCATCCGCCATTTCCGAGGATAATCCGGAACTTATGGAAGCCCGGAAAAAGAATATCCCTGTATTTCACCGTTCGGATGTACTGGCGGCTGTGTTTACCTGGGGCAGGGGAATTGCTGTGGCAGGAGCTCATGGTAAATCCACAACTTCAGCTATGGTAGGCCAGATTTTCAAACACGCTGGAACCGATCCAACCATTGTTCTTGGCGGCGCGGTAGATTATCTGCACGGCAATTCGTGTCATGGACACGGAAAATATGTCATTGCCGAAGCGGATGAAAGCGATGGTTCATTCCTTAAGTTCTCCACATTCCTTGCCGTAGTTACCAATATCGAAGATGATCATCTGGATCACTATGGTACCGTGGAAAATATCAAGAAGGCCTTTGTAGAATTTATCAGCCATATTACATATGAAGATGGCGCCGCCATCGTATGTATTGATAATCCCGGGGTACGGAGTATTCTTCCAAGGGTAAACAAAAAAGTGGTTACCTATGGATTCGGGGAAGAGGCGGATTACCGCGCGGAAAACAAGCGGTATGACAAGCACATCATGAAGTTTGATGTAACCCATAAAGGACAGCTTCTTGGAACCATCAGCCTCCATGTACCGGGGACCCACAATGTACTGGATGCTCTGGCAGCCACAGTAACCGCATTGTACTGCGGCATTTCCTTCCCGGTCATCCAGGAAGCTCTGGATGCGTTCCGTGGTGTTCATCGCCGTTTCGAAACCAAGGCTTTCATTGACGGAGTATGGATTATTGATGACTATGCTCATCATCCGACAGAAATTGAAGCTACGCTTAAAGCGGCCAGGGAAATCGGTGGATATCGTGTCATCTGCGCATTCCAGCCGCATCGGTATTCCCGCACAAAACTGCTGCAGGATGAATTCGCGGTAGCTTTTGATTCAGCAGATGTTCTTTACTTTACAGATATCTATGCGGCCAGCGAACATGCGCTTCCCGGGGTAGATGGCCATCTGATTCCAGGACTGGTTTCCCAGCACCTTCCAGACACTCCGGTTCATTATGTGGGAGAACTGGATAAACTGGCAGAAGCACTTTATGAAGAAGTCAGACCGGGAGACATGGTTATTACCATGGGTGCGGGCAGCATTACCCGTGTTGGACAGAAACTGACAGGATTGATTAAAGAAAAAGGGTTGAAAAAATGATTACAAAAAACAGCATCATCGGCGTATTAATGGGCGGAGTATCCGGAGAAGCAGAAATTTCAAGAGCAACTGGCAAGGCCATTGCCGAAGCATTGAGTAGCCTTGGCTATCACGTAGTACCTATGGAATATGATCCGCATCATGTAGTAGAACAGCTGAGAGAAAAGAAGGTAGATGTCGTATTCCTGGCACTGCATGGCAAGTATGGCGAAGACGGCACCATTCAGAGCGTTCTTGAACTGGCCGGTATTCCTTACACAGGATCCGGCGTTAGCTCCAGCGCCATCACCATGGATAAGATTTTCTCCATGCGCGTAATGAAACAGGCAGGCATTCCCATGGCAGATTCCATGCCGGTTTATCTCCGGGATGGCGTAGAAGCTACAGCAGAAAAACTGCTTGCTCATTTCAGCTTCCCACTGGTTATCAAGCCGGCCTGCGAAGGCTCAACCATCGGTATTGAAATTGTCCGCAAGGCGGAAGACCTGGTTCCGGCATTGGAAAGAGCATTCCATGTAGAACCTCGCTGCCTGGTGGAAGCATTCCTGGATGGCGAAGAATTTACCGTTCCGGTATTTGAAGGAAAGGCACTTCCGGTCATTCAGATCTGCCCGCATTCCGGTACTTATGATTTCCATTCCAAGTATACAAAGGGCGCTACCGACTATCTCTGCCCGGCTCCAATTTCCGACGAACTCAGAGATAAGATGCAGGCCATTGCGGTTAAGGCGTTCCAGGTATGTGAATGCCGCGGCGTAGTCCGTTTTGATATGAGAACTGACAGCAAGGGTCAGCCGCATGTACTGGAAGCCAACTCCATTCCAGGCATGACCGCTACCAGCTTGGTTCCGAAGTCTGCGGCCGCAGCGGGAACCGATTTCCCTCATTTATGTGAAAAGATTCTTCTTGGCGCGTCAACTGGCAAGATTTAAAGGTGAGCTCCGATGGGTGAATTCAAAAGTTTTGACGAATTTCAGCGTGAATTGCACGGCCTCCCTAAAAAGGAAGAACCGGCAGTAAGATTTCCAGAGGAACCCTCTGAATCGGAATACCAGCCGGAATCTGAATATGAAGAACATAAGACAAAACATCATCGGAGAAGACGCGAATCGCGATTGAGGCCTTCCCGTCCATCCGGACTGTCATGGAAAAAACTTTTCCATGGTACAGTGGGTGTATTGATCATCGTGGTTCTTGTATTCCTGTTCTGCCCGGTTCCACTGGGAGATATTACTGTGCAGGGAAGCAACGCGGTGACTAAGAACGATGTTCTTTTTGAAGGGCAGATCAAACAGCCGGTCAATGTACTGCAGATCAGTACAGGCAAGCTGGAAGAACGACTGACCCAGGATATACGTATTTCCTCTGTCAAGGTATGGAGGGAATTCCCGTTTGACATAAAGGTGGCCATTAATGACCGCGTACCCTGTGCTGTTGTGCAGGGGGATTATGACTATGCCGTCCTTGATAAAGATGGCGTGGTGATGAAGACGGAAACCTCGTTGAAAGATACCGATCTTCCTATTATCACAGGAAAAAAGCTGGGCAACATTCTTCTGGGGGACAGAATTACTGATCCGTCCGTACTGAAAGGCATTAAGTTCTTCAGTTCCCTCAGCCCGGCAGGATTCAGACTGTTCTCAGAAATTAATGTGGGGCAGGCCAATAATCTTATTGCCTATACCCGGGATGGTCTGGCACTGCGGCTGGGAACCGGCAAAGATATCGTGAAGCAGGCAAAACTTTCTCAGAACATGGTAGGCGATGTGAAAGCCAGAAACCTGGCGGTGGAATATATTGATGTAAATCCATCCGCACCGTTTATCAAACTGAAAAAGTAAAAACCATACCGCAGGGAATGGAATCCTGTGGCAGGGATGATCCGGTTTTCTTTTGAGAAGGGAACCGGGTAGTCAGGCCAGATGGGAAAACCTGTAAAAGCCATATGTTTTCTAAGATGAGGACTTGCGATTTTAAATAATATTAATCGATTGGATATAGCCATTTTATACAAAATATTGTAAAATAAATGAGAATGTTGAATGATATGTCAAACGAAACTCGTTTCGATAAAACAAAAATCGTGAAGGAGGAGCAAAAATGAGTGATTTCGCAGATATCAAAGTAATCGGTGTTGGCGGCGGCGGAAATAACGCAGTCAACCGTATGATAGACGCTAAAGTACAGGGGGTTGAATTTATTGCCGTAAATACGGAAGTTCAGGTCCTTGATAAGTCTCAGGCAGAAACCAAGATTCAGATTGGTGAAAAGCTGACCAGAGGCCTTGGCGCTGGCGCTAAGCCGGAAGTAGGTGAAAATGCGGCAGAAGAATCCCGCGATGAAATTACCAAGGCACTTAGCGGAGCTGACATGGTATTTGTAACCGCAGGTATGGGTGGCGGCACAGGTACAGGTGCAGCACCGGTAGTAGCACAGTGCGCAAAGGAACTGGGCGCTCTTACAGTAGCCGTAGTAACCAAGCCATTCTCTATTGAAGGTAAGGTTCGTGCAAAGAATGCAGCCAGCGGTATTGAAAAACTGAAACAGAATGTAGATGCCATTCTGGTAGTTCCAAATGATAAGCTTCTCGGCATTATTGACAAGAAGACTTCTGTAAAGGATGCATTCAAACTGGCCGATGATGTTCTCCGCCAGGGGATTCAGGGCATTTCCGATTTGATTACTGTTCCAGGCGTAATCAACCTTGACTTTGCTGATGTTAAGACCATTATGAGCGATCAGGGCGAAGCACTGATGGGTATCGGTGTAGGCACTGGCGAAAACCGTGCAGCAGATGCAGCTAAGCAGGCTATTTCCAGTCCGCTCCTTGAACGCAGCATTGAAGGCGCTAAGGGAATCATTATCAGCATTACTGGTAACGAAGACCTCGGACTGTTCGAAATCAACGAAGCTTCTCAGATTATTACAGAAGCAGCTGATCCGGATGCAAATATCATCTGGGGTACTGCCATTGATCCGGAAATGGATGACACCGTTAAGATTACCGTCATTGCCACAGGTTTCAACGATGGCAAGAAACCAAGCGGCCTGACAGGCAGCACATTCAGAAGCCATGACCGTTCCAGCACCATTGCGGTACCTGATTTCCTGAAAAAATAATAAGTTTTCAAAAGGCCACACCGCACCTGCAGTGTGGTTCTTTTCTTAATGGAGAAAGTACAGATGAAGTGTCCGTTTTGTGAAAACCCAAATACTAAAGTAACCGATTCCCGTGATACAGATGATGGAGCCTCCATTCGCCGCCGTCGTCAGTGCCTGTCCTGTGGTAAGCGTTTTACTACATATGAAACCGTGGAACACGGCCTGCTTCGCGTGGTAAAGAAGGATGGTACCCGGGAGATGTTTGACCGCAATAAGCTCAGAAACGGTATTGTACGTGCCTGTGAAAAGAGACATATCAGTACAGAACAGATTGAAAATATGGTTAACGCGGTAGAACATAAGGTAAGAAATGATTCCCATCAGGAAGTAAGTACGGAAATGATAGGGACCTGTGTGATGGACGAACTGAAAAAAGTGGATCAGGTGGCCTATGTCCGTTTTGCTTCCGTATACAGAGAATTTAAAGATATCAGCAGCTTTATGTCCGAACTGAAGACGCTGATGGATACGAACAAATCAAAAGAACAATAACCGAAGAGAGGTGTAGAAATGGATAGTATAGAAAAAGGCTTTGCTGATCATGCCCGCGTACTGGAAGAGACAAAGGCGCTGATTCCGGTAGTCCGGGAAATGGCTGATGTCATGAGCCAGGCGCTTCATCAGGGGCATAAGATTCTGATCTGTGGAAATGGCGGCAGCGCGGCGGACGCGCAGCATATTGCCGCTGAATTTATCGGACGTTTTCACAACGAACGTATTTCCCTGCCCGCGGTAGCCCTTACCGTGGATACCTCCATCCTTACTTCCGTAGCTAATGATTACAGCTATGACGTGGTATTTTCCCGTCAGGTGGAAGGCCTTGGACAGGAAGGGGATGTACTCTGGGGAATAACCACCAGCGGTAACAGCGGCAATGTGATTAAGGCCGTAGAAGCAGCTAAGAAGAAAGGGCTAAAGACTATCGTTTCTTCTGGCAAAGATGGTGGTGCCATCAGGGGGATGGCCGATATTTCTCTGGTTATCCCGAGTGATGTCACGGCCAGAATTCAGGAAATGCATATGCTCTGCGCGCATCTCATCTGTGAAATTATCGATGAAGAGAGCTGGGGAAATGAATAAGGAGTCCATAGCTAAAGCCGTTTTTTTTGACAGAGACGGTGTTCTTAACAAGGATAAGCATTACCTGTTTCGTATAGCTGACATGGAATGGATTCCTGGTGCCAGAGAAGCTCTTGCCTGGCTGCATACCCATGGCTGGAAAATCATTGTGGTCACTAACCAGAGCGGCGTGGCGCGGGGATACTATACAGAAGAAGATGTGCATAGGCTCCATGATTTTATGGCTTCTGAAGCAGAAAAAGCAGGCGGCGCTATTGACGATTTCTTCTATTGTCCGCATCTGAAAGGTGCTCCGGTAAAAGCCTATGATAAAGACTGCAGCTGCAGAAAACCGGCTCCTGGTATGATTCTGCAGGCTATGAAAAAACACAGACTGCTTCCAGCAGAGTGTTTTCTCATCGGAGATGGAGCGCGCGATGTAGAAGCAGCCAGGAGGGCTGGCATACAGGGATTCCTTTTTACGTCAGGACGACTGGATGATTTTCTGCAGGCATGTCTAAAGCAAAGAAACATGGGGAAGGAAATTCATGGCTGAAAAGATATTAATCATAAAGATGAGCTCACTGGGGGATATCATTCATGCGATGCCCTCTCTGTATATGCTCAGAAAACATAAACCGGACGCCCACATCACCTGGGCAATCCATCCGGCCTTTGCCGGCATACTTCCAGGAAAACCATGGGTGGACGAAGTATATCTAGTAGACAGGAAAAGAATTAAGCAGCTGTCCTATCTGAAACAGGTCAGAAGGGATTTGAAGTCCCGGCATTTTGACCTGGTCATTGACCTGCAGATGATAGCTAAAAGCGCGCTGATTTCCATGCTTTCCGGCTGTTCCCATCGGATTGGATACTGGGATGCCCGGGAAGGCAGCTGGCTGGTCAATAAGCCCATAAGCGGACCGCATAAACACGGACATATCATTGAACAACTTTTGGATGTCATGCGCTTTCTGGGATGTCCGGAAACCGGTATTGAGTTCCCGTTCCGGGATCTGACAGAACCGACACAGACGCTGGAAAAGAAATTGCATGACGCAGGACTTCATGATCCGTTTGTGGCCCTTGTCCCGGGAACGCGTGGGGAAAATAAGAAGTGGCCAATAGCCATGTGGGGAGAACTGGCGGCCAGACTGGCTGAACGTGGAATCCACTCCGTCATATCCGGTGCCCCGTCAGAAAAGAGTATGGAAAAGGAAATTCTGAAGAGAGCGGACTCTCCGTATGTCATTCCCATGATGGGGAAGACGTCACTCCTTGAATTGGCGGCCCTGGAAAAGGCAGCCTCTGTCCACGTATCTTCCGATACAGGTCCTCTTCATATCGCCAATGCTATGAAGACACCGATTGTGGCACTCTTCGGGCCTACCATGCCACAGCGAAGTGGTCCGTATGGAAATCCGTATAGCACCGTGCTGATGGCGGAAAATCCAGGACATGAAGACACGGATATGTCCACCATATCGGTAGATCAGGTGCTGGAAGAAGTGGTCAAGAAGTGGGAACAGAAAAATAAACCACTGGCGTAAGAAAGGGTTATTATAGCCATGGAACTGATTACAAGCAAGACGAACCGCTGGGTGAAGCTGGCAGAACAGCTCAAACACAGAAAGTTCAGAGATAAATTTTCAAAATTCATTATGGAAGGCGTCCGCTCGGCGGATGATGCCAGAAATCAGGGCATCCGGGACGTAGTATGCTTTGTCACAGAAAAGGCGTATGAAGAACCGCGGACGAAGTCCATTGTGCAGGAAGCGCAGGACGAACTGCACTGGCTGGTTCTCTGTGTTCCGGAACCCATTATGAAACTGATTTCCGGAACGGAAACCAGTCAGGGGATTGTCCTTATTGTGGATAAGCCGAAACATAGCCAGGAGGAACTGGACCATGTGAAGGGACATTATGTCCTTCTGGAAAAGGTGCAGGATCCTGGCAATCTGGGGACCATCATCCGTACTGCGGCCGCGGCCGGATGCAGGGGGATCCTTCTTACGGAAGGTTCCACGGATGCCTATTCCGAAAAGGCGGTACGCAGCTCCATGGGGAGCGTACTGCGGCTGCCGGTCTATGAAAAATTATCCCTGGAAGATGTCCGGGACATTAAGGAAAGAAATCATCTGGTGATGGTGGGAACCTCACTGCATAACGCCATGCCTTATAAGGAAAGCCCGGCGTTTGCTGATGGAATCATTGCCTTTGGCAATGAAGGAAATGGCATGTCAGAAGATATGCTGTCTCTCTGTGATTTTTCCTTATATATCCCCATTCATAACGGGGTAGAATCGCTGAACGTCACCGCGGCGGCAGCCATCATACTGTTTCACACAGCGGAATAATACATAAGATACAGAAAAAGACGGACAAGGGACTCTCTGGAAAGGACAGGAGAAAGCATGAAAAAACAGCTCATTATTAATGCGGATGATTTTGGTATCCATCTGGCGGTAAATGAAGCCGTGCGTAAGGCGGCTACAGAAGGAATTCTCACCAGCACATCGCTTATGGCCGGAGGGGATGCCTTTGATGAAGCCGTTGAAATGGCCCGGTCCATGCCATCCCTGGGCATAGGTATCCATCTCACCCTGGTGGGAGGGATTAAGCCTGTACTGCCGCCGTCTGAAGTGCCGTCCCTGACCTGGGATAACGGCGTGTTCTGTCATGACTATGGAAAGCTCATTGTTCGGGACCTGGAAGGGAAGATTTCACTTTCCGAGGTCTATGCGGAATGGGACGCCCAGATTCAGAAGATTATGAATACCGGGCTGCCGGTAACCCATATGGATGGACATCAGCATATGCATATGTGGCCGCACTTTTATCCCATAGCGAGAGACCTGGCGAAGAAATATCATATTTCCTGCATGCGCGTTCCGGATGAAGATGTCCTGTACGGCATGAAGGATGGACATATTATACGCTGGGCGGCGAAAAACGGATTATCCCTGTTGTCCCGCATGCACAGGCCGGACCTGAAGAAGAACCATATCCGGACCAATGACCATTTCTTTGGAATGCTCTACGGAGGGCATCTCAGCCCGGAACGTTTTGCTAAGTTCATACTGCAGACAAAACCGGGAATCACAGAAATCATGTGTCATCCGTCGGCGGATACCCGGGCTATGGAAGATACATTCCACTGGGGATATCATGGGGAAGATGAACTGGCCGGACTGCTTGCGGATATTAACCGGGAATTAATAGAGAAAAAGCAGATTAGTCTGATTTCATATAGAGATGTAAGGGAAGAATAAGAATGAAAAACCAGAATCGACAATTTTATCTGGTGGATTTTCAGATACTATCCGAAGCGATAAAGAAAACCATTCAGACAAAGGAATTGCTGAAAGAAGGGGAAGCCGAAACCATTAATGAAGCGGTAAAAAAGACAGGAATCAGCCGCAGTGCCTACTATAAGTACAAAGATCATGTGGCGCCGGCTCTGGATATGCAGGATGATGCCATCGTATCCCTGGCCATTACTACAGTGGATGACATTGCGGTATGCTCCCGGATTCTTCGAAAGATTGCCAAAGGGAAAAACAGGGTAGTGACCCTGAACAGAGGTCTGCCGGTAAAGAAGCAGACATTGATTTCCCTGGCATTTGAAACCGCGGAAACCAGGAGCGATATAAAGAAACTGATTACCAATATTGAGAACATGAAAGGAGTAAAGGACGTCCGTCAGATTGGTGGAGGCGAAGAATAGAAAAAGTGCGATTTTCCCCGTATTGCTCGTGTTTTACAGGTGCACAACTTGACAAAAAAACTCAACATGTGTATTCTTGTAGTGTACTGGCGGGACGTAGCTCAGCTTGGTAGAGCGCTACCTTGGGGTGGTAGAGGTCGCATGTTCGAATCATGTCGTTCCGACCATTTTTTTAATATTAAAGAGAGGTCATCTTTATGAACAGAATCAAATCCGTAATGCTTTTGACCCTGCTCAGTTTGCTTTTGATGGCTATCGGTGGGGTATTTGGTGGCCGTCAGGGTGCACTGATTATGCTGCTGGTTTCTTTTGTCATTAATTTCATCAGCTATTGGAATTCTGACAAAATTGCTCTTGCAAGTTACCGGGCACAGCCTATCTCTCCTGAGCAGGCGCCGGAACTACATAAACTGGTGAAACAGCTGGCAGATAATGCAGGAATTGCTACGCCGAGACTGTATCTCATCCCTACCGATGTACCCAATGCATTTGCTACGGGCAGAGATGATAAGCATGCAGCGGTTGCTGTGACAGAAGGTCTGCTTCGCATTTTGAATCGTGACGAGGTAGCTGGAGTTATCAGCCATGAACTTTCACATATCAAACACCGCGATACACTGGTAATGACACTGGCCGCATCTCTGGCCTCTGCTATCAGCTATATCGCTAACATTGCTCAGTGGGGCCTTATTTTCGGGCACCGCGGTGATGACAGGGAAGGGAATCCTCTGGCTCTGTTACTCACTATCATTGTTGCTCCTATCGCAGCTACCCTTATTCAGCTTGCGTTGTCCCGTTCAAGGGAATTTATGGCGGATGCATCCGGAGCGGCAATCAGTGGAAAACCACTGGCACTGGCGAGTGCTTTGCAGAAACTTGACGATTATGCACATAATCGCGTTCTGCCAGGTGCTAAGCCGGAAACCGAAGGGCTGTTCATCATTAACCCGCTTTGCGGAAAAGGCGGCCTTCAGAATATGTTTTCAACGCATCCTTCTACGGAAGAGCGTATTGAAAAGCTGCGCGAAATTGCAGCAAATATGAATTAATTGTAAGGAGGAACTACTCATGGCGGTAGAAAAGACACTGGTACTGGTTAAGCCGGACGGAGTAAGAAAACACATTTGCGGAGAAATCATTTCCCGTTTTGAAAGAAAGGGACTGGCTCTCCACGCTGTAAAGATGGTTAACGTTTCTGTAGAACTCGCTAAGAAGCATTATGGCGAACACGAAGGTAAGCCATTCTTCCAGTCTCTCATTGACTTCATCACTTCTGGCCCGGTTCTGGCTATGGTTATTGAAGGCAACAATGCGGTAGCAGCAGTTCGTCAGATCAATGGCGCAACTGATCCGCTGAAGGCTGCACCAGGCTCCATCCGTGGTGACTTCGGTACCTGCATCGATGAAAACATCGTTCATGCATCCGATGCTCCGGAAACTGCAGCAAGAGAAATCGGACTCTGGTTCCCGGAACTGTCTGACTAATCTGATGAGTTTTCTGACAAATAACACCTTATAAAGGTACATAAATGGGACATTCCAGGCGAATGTCTCATTTTGTTTTTATAGTAAAAGATGGAGGAAAAAATGGAGATACTGGCACCGGCAGGTTCACCGGAACTTCTGTATGCGGCGGTTGAAGCAGGAGCTGACGCTGTTTATCTTGGGGGAAAATTATTCAGCGCCAGACGGTTCGCCGGAAATTTCACAAACGAAGAAATGGAAGAGGCCGTTCATTTCTGTCATGCCCGTAATGTAGCGGTATACGTAACTCTGAATACCCTGATTGCGGATCAGGAAATGAAAGATGCTGTGCCTTATCTCCGTTTTCTCGATTCCATTGCCATTGACGGACTGCTTGTGCAGGATTTGGGAGTGGCCCGGCTGGCTCACGAAATCGTTCCGAATCTGCCGCTTCATGCCAGCACACAGATGACGGTAAGCAATCTGGCCGGCGTGAAGTTTCTGGAATCCCTTAATTTCCGTCGTGTCGTACTTTCCCGCGAACTGTCTCTGGAAGAAATAGAATATATCGCCAATAACTGTGATGTGGAAATTGAAATCTTTGTACATGGTGCGTTATGTGTCTGCTACTCCGGACAATGCCTTATGAGCAGCTTCATCGGCGGGCGAAGCGGGAACCGTGGTGCCTGTGCCCAGCCATGCCGCATGCCCTATAACCTTACCAATGCGTCCGGTGAACCATTCCCATCGCAGAACGGAAAATATCTTATCAGTCTCAAAGATATGAGCGGACTGGAAGATATAGAACGTCTGGCCCATTCCAGAGTAGCGTCCTTAAAAATTGAAGGCCGTATGAAGAGCCCGGAATATGTGTATGACGTAGTATCTTCTTACCGCACAGCGCTGGATATGGTGGAAGAAGGGAAAAAGCCGGATCTGGAAAGCCTGAAAAAACGTCTGGAACGGCGTTTCTACCGTGGATTTACCGCGTCCTACTATCATGACCGCCCGGGAGCGGATATGATGACCGGCATTATCCCGGGGAACCGCGGCGTAGAAGCCGGCCGCGTCCTTTCCGCGAAACATCACAGCTTTACCTTTAAGGATACCTATGGTATCGGCAGAGAAGAAATACTCGGCATTTCCTATATCGGGAAGAATAAGAGCATGATCTTTGTTCCGGAAAAGGATATTTTCCGGGATAAGGGAAACCGGTACAGTTGTCTGGCGGAAACGCAGCCGGAAGAAAACAGCATGGTGTACTGGCAGATTAAAGAAGATAAGTACCATATTTCACCGGCTCATTCTCAGAGAAAACGGGTGGTGGATTTTGCTGTATATGCTATGCCGGATGCTCCACTTCAGTTGCTGATGACCGACCGGGATAACCATATGGTCTCTCTGGAATCCCCGGCTCCTTGCCAGAAAGCCCTTAAAAGGGTAACCACCCGGGAAGAGGCGGAAAAACAGCTGGGGCGTCTTGGAGACACCCCGTTTGCTCTGGGAACCGTGCATCTGGAAAATGATGGATGCATGATTCCAAGAAGCGTACTTAATGAACTGAGACAGCAGGCAACTGCAGAATTGACCGCCATACTGGAAAAGGAATTCGTGCAGAAGACCCATAATTTTAAAGACCATCCAGTACATTTGCCCGATGTACCTCAGGCACATTTTTCCATGAAACCTCAGATCTCCGTACGCGCGGAAACTGTGGAACAGGTAGAGGAAGCTCTCCGTGCCGGAGCCGGAGAAATCGTATTTGGCGGAGAATCCTATCACCATCGCGCAATTCCACTCAGCGATTATGAAAAGGCTGTGGAACTGGCGCATAACGCTCAGGCAAAGATTATTTTCGCGGCACCGCGCCTCCTTCGGGAAAAGCATACTGAACGGTATCTGAAGCAGCTGAAACAGCTGACCGCGCTGCGCCCGGATGCCATGGAAATTTCTTTTCTTGGTCAGATGGACTGGGTGGATGAATATATGAAAGGAATACCCCTGGTGGGCGGTGCTTCACTGAATATATTCAATACAGAAGCACTCCGTACCGTGGAAAAGCTGGGATTCTCAGGACAGGCTCTGTCCCCGGAGCTAACCATTTCACAGATTCATCGCATAGCACAGGAATCCCGGATTCCTGTATCAGCTACCGTATATGGACGAAGCGAGATGATGGTTTCTGAATACTGTGCCATTGAAGCTGTCCTGACTAATGGGGAAAAGAAGAAATGTCCGGGCGTCTGTATGAAAGACAGCTATTTCCTCAAAGATAAAGAAGGGCATATGTTCCCGCTTAGGACCGATGAATACTGCCACATGCACATCCTCAACAGCCGCATACTGGATATGCGCCCCTATGTACATAAGCTGGTTCATGCAGGGCTAAACCGCCTCTGTGTGGATGTAAGGGCAGGGGACGAACCCGCATATTCACTGGTAAAATCTTTCATGGACATTCTTTCTGGCCGGAAGGAGGCTCCTTCTGCAGAAAGCAGCGGGGAAATAACCCGAGGTCACTTTTTACGAGGTGTATTGTAAATGAATGAACAGGTTCTTCACACACTGGAATTTGATGAAATAAGAAAAATGCTGGCTTCTCGTGCCGTTTCCGGTCTGGCCAAGAAAATGGCCATGGAATGGGTGCCGTCTTCTGAGCAGAGCGTTATCCAGGAATGGCTCACTGAAACGGAAGAAGCCACAATCTGCCTGCAGAAAGAAATTGCCACACCGCTGGGAGAAACCCATGATGTGGGGCCTTTGCTGGAAAAGGCGGAAAAAGATATTCCGGCAACACCACAGGAATTTATGGATCTTTCCGCTACGCTCTCCACACACAGCCGTATGCATCATTACTTTGAAGGCGACCGGCATATGGTGTACCCGGCACTGGAATCTCTCGCTATGCTCATGCAGCCTATGGATGACCTTATGCGCCGGATTGACCGGGTTTTTGAAGAAAACGGGAATATCCGGGATGATGCGTCCCCGAAGCTGCACAGGATACGCAGCGAGATGGAAAACCTGAAATCCAGACTCCGTCGTTCTCTTCAGCGGATACTTCACGACAGAAATCAGGCCTCCTATTTTCAGGACAATATTATCACCCAGAGAAACGGGCGCTATGTACTTCCGGTAAAGGAAGAATACCGGTATAAGTTTGACGGCATTGTTCATGACCGGTCGTCTACAGGACAGACGCTGTACATGGAACCAATGATTTCCGTTCAGCTTAACAACGATCTGGCAGAAGCAGCAGTGAGTGAAAAGGCGGAAATTCATGCCATTCTGGAGCAGCTCACCAGAGAAGTAAAAAAGTCCGCTTACTCGATTCGTGAAAATGCAAAACTGGCTACCAGGATTGAATTTATCTTTGCCAGAGGAACACTGGCCATGGATATGCATGCGGTGCGTGCCGTGTATTCTTCCGAAGGGCAGGTAAACCTGAAAGAGGCACGCCATCCGCTTATTAATCCGAAAAAGGTGGTCCCTGTATCCATACCGCTGGGTATTGATTACAAGATACTCATCATCACCGGATCCAACGCAGGCGGCAAGACCATTTCCATTAAGACACTGGGACTTCTGGCACTGATGAATCAGGCCGGTCTGTTCATACCGGCAAAAGAAGGTTCCACACTCCCTGTGTTCAACCATTTCTATGCCATCATCGGGGATGATCAGAGCATTCAGTACAACCTGTCCACCTTCTCCAGCTATATCACCAAGCTGTCCGGATTCCTCGGCACCTGCGATTCCCATGATCTGGTTATACTGGACGAACTGGGATCAGGTACTGACCCGATTGAAGGCGCAGCACTGGCGGAAGCAGTTACGGAATATCTCTATAAAAAAGGCGTACCCACCATTATCACATCTCATTTCAGCGAAATGAAGAAACTGGCTTATGAGACGGAAGGTATTGAAAACGCATTTGTTGAATTCAATGAAGTCACACTGATGCCGACCTATCATCTCATTATTGGGGTAGCAGGAAACAGTAATGCATTCAGCATATGCAAACGCCTGGGCCTGGTGGATGAAGTCATAGCCAGGGCGGAAAAACTCAAGGAAAACTCACCATATCACAATATGGAATCCGTTATGGCCAACCTGAACCAGCAGATGCAGAACGTAGAAAAGGAAAAGATACGCCTGTCATCCATGGTAAAAGAAGCAGAAGAACTGAGGAATGATCTGAAGCAGGAAAGCGAAATTCTCTTTGAAAAGCGAAGGAAAATTCTGGATAAGACCAGAGAAGAAGCTGAAAGCATCAAGAGAAACCTTCGTGTACAGTCTGAGAATATCATTAAAGACCTGAAGAAGAGAGCATCCCAGATGGACAGAGAAGGACTCAATGCCCATATCAGCAAAGTACGCGGCCGCGTCAACGGAATGAGTATTCCAAAGAATAAACTGGAAGCTAAACGTGAACGGCCAGAAGAATTCAACGTAGGGGATACCGTATATATTGATACCCTGGGGAGCAATGGCACCATTCAGTCCGTTTCCGGAAAGAAAATAACTGTCCTCTGCGGCATCATCCGGGCGACCGTAGACAAGAAAAACTGCTTCCTCCCGCAACGCGGTGCCGATGCCCCAACACCCAAAGCATCCACCCGTATTCATGCAGGACGTAAAAAATACGTAGACCCATCGGTTACCCAGGTTAAAACCAGCATCAATCTGCTGGGAAAGACCGTAGATGAAGCCATCCCCGAAATTGACCGCTTCCTCAACGAAGCCTTTATGGCAGGCATATCCCCGGTACAGATTATCCACGGAAAAGGAACCGGAAGCCTTCGCGCAGGCATCCACAAATACCTCCGAACACTCAACTTCGTATCCGAATTCCACCTCGCCAACCCCCAGAACGGCGGGGCCGGAGTAACAGAAGTGTATTTTTGAGCTCATAAATGAGCTCAAGGGCTGTGTGAATTGCTTACAATTCACAAGGTTGTATAAGCGTTCTGCCTATAAGGCGGTGTCTTAACATCAAAAGACAGGGCTGTGTACTCCCCGGAGGGAAGTACAGGGGGTGGATACTGCGTATGGCCTTATAGATAACGTAAAAGGAGGAAAGAATCTGATTTTACAGATTCTTTCCTCCTTTTAACTGTTCTTTCAGGAAAAGTGTTGTTTTTAATGTCAATAGAGCTTGAGCGGCTTCCTACAGCCTTGCGTACTTTGTAAAGGTGTGCACCGCCTGTGAGATAGGCTCATCTTATTATTCTTGTGGCTCCATTGTCTGCAGACGTTTTATCAAGCGGATGAGTTTCCAGCGTGTGGTGTCGATATGTTTTGTAAATTTCTGGAAGTGGGGTTCTGAAATCATTTTTTGCCCTATAGCGATTTCAGCTATGGCTTCCATTTCCTTCTGCGATATTTAACGTCACAGAAGTACATGCCCGGCGAAGTTGATCTGAGAGATTGTATTTTTCCTGTTTTGGAAAAATCTTGATTAATTCATAAGATAAATTAACCAGATGCAAAGCATCCTGATAAACAGACAGAGTTTTAAAACTTCCCCTCATTTTTCCCACACTCCTTAAAAATATTACAAATAATTATACCCTCTTGTAATTATAGCATGAAAAGAAGATAAATCCCGATTAAACGATAAGGACAGAGATAAGGGACAAATGGGATCTAAAGTGGAGGAGAAGAGAGATTCTTATTAGGCGAATTGCAAGAAATAACGCAACACTTCTCACAAATTAGAAATTTCCTGTGTAAACATCTCTGATGCAGACCTGAATCCAAGACATTTTCGTGGTCTTTCATTAATCAATGACACGCTTCTATCCAGCTCTTCCTGATTGATGGCAGAGAATAATGTACACTTAGGATAAAATTCTCTGAGCAGGCCATTGGAATTTTCATTGGCTCCGCGTTACCATGAGGAATATGCCTCTGCAAAATAGAAGGGAATGCCCATGGCCTCTATCTCCCGGAAACAGGCAAATTCCTTCCCTCTGTCTGATGCCTGCATTTTCTTTTACAAAAAAATGCTATACGCAGTATCCACCCTTGCAATCTTGAAGGGATTGCACAGCCTTGGCCATATGATATTAAGCCACAGCCTTGTGAATTTCTATGAAATTCACACAGCCCCAAGAATGCAAAGTCATTCTTGAAATCCAGAAAAAACAGAATTTTTATCATCAGGCTTTATCACCAGCTAATAAAAAATCTGTTTTTTCTCACTAGGTGTGTTATAATAAACCAGTAAATGATGAAAAATAAAGAAAAGGTAAACGCTAATTATACGATAAAATCGGAGAAACGGTACATCGTGTAATATGTTTGATTATTAACTTTAACTTGACCTGACAGGCTATGGGGGGATATAGTTAAAGCATAAAGTGAAATAGTATGACCTGAACCAATCATTTCATGAATAGCTGAATCAATGAAAGATGTGAAGCTTTCCGGCACATAAGGCAGTCGAAAGCTTTTCGTGTTGTATTTTTATAATCATGAAATGGCGAAACTTATTTTTCTCATATTCTGGTTGTAAAAATACCTGTTGAGTAATACAACTTACAGAAATAATTAAGAGCACAAGTTAGAAGGGACGATGAATAAATGATTCATGTTGTGACAGATACTACAGCTACAGTTCTGCCAGAAATGCTTGCTCAGCACCCTAATCTCCATGTGGTTCCAATGAGCCTTTGTGTCGATGGTAACTATGTAGATGAAGACAAGATTACCATTGAGCAGGTCATTGAATTCTCCGAAAGAGAAAAGACGGCTATTCCAACCAGCCAGCCTTCCACAGGAGATTTTTTACGTGTATTTAATGAAATTCCGGAAGAAGATGGCATTATATGCATTCATCTGACATCAGGGGTAAGTGGTACTGTAAACGGAGCCCGGCTGGCAGCCCGGCAGAGTGGTCGCAAGAACATAGCAGTCATTGATTCTCATACGACGGCTATCGGCATGCGCCAGATGATTCAGGATGCTTTTGAAATGATGGAAGCCCAGATGCCTTTTGACGAAATAGTTTCCCGGCTGAATGATGTTGCGCTGCATATGCATACCACATTTACCGTACCTACACTTGACTACCTCAGAAGAGGGGGACGTCTTGGAAAGGCGGCCGGTCTGATTGGGAGCATTCTCAGAATAAAGCCTGTCATCTATATCAATGATGAAAATCAGGTAGATGCATTAGATAAAGTCAGAACAGAAAAGAAAGCCATTGCCCGTATGGTTAAATATCTGGAAGAACATTCTCCATGCAAGCGCATTGGTATTGTCCACATTATGAACCTGGAAAGAGCACAGGCACTTCAGGCTAAAGTACAGGAAATGTATCCGGATATTGAAGTAACCTGCTCTACAGGGACTGCTGTACTGGCAGCATACCTTGGACCCGGTCTTGTGGGAATTATTTTCGAAAGTGCTTAATTTGGGGGAATAGATTTTATGTATACAGTAATTGACGGTAAGCTTTTTAAGAATATGTTAGTTGGCGCATATCAGCTGATGAGTCAGAAATATGACATTATCAACCAGCTGAACGTATTCCCGGTTCCTGACGGCGATACTGGCAACAACATGCTGAACACTCTTCGTTCCATGTACAGCATGATTGGAACCATGGATGAAAATGAACCAGTTGGCATTATTGCTGAAAAAGCCGCTTCCGGTGCCATTATGGGGGCCAGAGGCAACTCCGGTGTTATCCTTTCCCAGATTATTCACGGTCTGGCAAAAGGCCTGCATGGCAAGAAGACAGCTACCTGCCGTCAGATGAGTAAGGCATTCCAGTATGGTATCCTCTATGCTTACCGTGCTATTACCACACCAGTGGAAGGGACCATTCTTTCTGTAGCCAGAGGCATTGCCAAGGGTACACGTGAAGTCATTCGCGTAGAACCAGACTTTGGCAAGGTACTGGAAGCCGCTATTGTAGCCGGAGAAGAAGCACTGGCAAGAACACCAAAGCAGCTTAAGATTCTGGCTGACGCAAACGTTGTCGACGCAGGCGGCCAGGGGCTGGTATTCTTCCTGATTGGCTGTCTCAATGGCCTTACCGGCAAGGTGGCCGATGTGGATGTAAAACCAATGCAGCCGGTTATCAAGAGACTGGAAGCCAAGGGCGAAGATTTCTCCATTGACTATCCATACTGTACAGAATTCATCATCAGCCCATGCAAGATTGGCGCAAGAGAAGTGCGTAAGCAGCTCATGTCCTGGGGTGAATCCATGATCGTAGCGGAAGGGGATAACCTCGTCAAGGTACATATCCATGCCCGCAAGCCAGGCCGCGTACTGGATCTGGCTGGATCCTGGGGAATTCTCCATGACATCAAGTGTGACAACATGATTGACCAGTTCCACAAGAACAAGGCAAGACAGGAAAAGATTGCCAAGAAACCTCTGGGAATTCTGGCTGTCGTTTCTGGCAAAGGCTGGGGAAATATCTATACCAAGCTTGGCTGTGACGTAGTATCCGGCGGCCAGTCCATGAACCCATCCGTCCAGGAACTCTCTGATGCTATGGAAAACGGACACTATGAAAAGTACATCATTCTGCCGAATAACAAGAACATCATTCTCGCAGCTAAGCAGCTCAAGAAATGGGTAGGCGACAAGGTAACCATTGTCGAATCTAAAGACCCAATGCAGGGACTTGCCGCCGCTATGGCATTCTCCAAAGACGCATCTCCGGAAGATAACGCAAAAACCATGACAGAAAGCCTTGGCGAAATCACCACAGGTATGGTTACCACCGCAGTACGCGATAGTAAGATAGGCGATACCATTATCCACAAGGATGATTTCATGGCCATGGCTCCAGATCACAAAGTAATCACCAGCAAAGATCTGAAGACCGCCTTCTTCAATCTCCTTGAACAGCTCGTAACCGATGACACTGAAATCATTTCCGTTTACTACGGAGCTGACCTGGATGAAGAAACCTGCAAGGCATTCGTAAAAGAAGCAGAATCTAAATACGAAGATGCAGAATTTGAAGTATACGAAGGCGACCAGCCACTCTACCCACTCTTCGTATCTGCAGAATAAGAGCAGATTAACTTCTGATATAAAGAACGCAAAAAGGTAGTTGTGAAAAATCACAATTACCTTTTTTTATGCGGTAAAACTTTAAAATTATAATTCGGGTTATAGGACATTTTGTGTGTTTTTTAATGCCAATGGAGCTAGTGTTTATCGAGCTTCATTGGCATTTATTTTTTTAAGATGATTTTTGAGGGTGGACAAAAAGTGTTGTAAAAAAATCTCAAAACCCTTGCCAATACTGGTGAAATAGGCTTTTATTTTTGTCGCCAAAATTTTAGCAGGCTTTCCCTTATTCAAACAACTTGGAATCAACTATCCACCGACGTTTGTCGGTCCCCCTTTCTCTCCAGAAAGGAGCAGTTTGATGTGCTTGCCTGTACTTGTTCATAAGCTTGCTCCTAAACAGGAAGATAAATTATAAGGCAGTATTCCTGTTTTCGCATTATACGTTAAGAATGAGAAAGCTAATTGATAGGAAGAATACAGATTGTTTCCCTCTCTGGAGAGAGAGGGGGACCATCCGCCAAGACGGATGGTGGAAAGTAGAATCCTCTATGTTAGAGCGTAGGAACGTAGACCGGTGTGATTGGTATATAAAAAGCTATGTGCAATATCTATCACACAAAAACTTCCATTAGATAGAAGTTTTTGCCGCTCTGCCTTTTGATGTTAAGGTGCCCTCTAGAATCCCGTAGGGATTTGCTGTCTTGAGCCGAAGGATCGCGATCTTTGATTGAAGATTAGTATTGAATTATGGAACAACACTTTTTGTCCTATAACCCGCAAAACGTTTCCCGTTCTGGAGAGAAAGGATAAAGGCCGCAAACGTTGTTTGCTGTCGGCAAAAATGGCCTAGCCATTTTCGAGCCGGTATAAACGCAGAGCGTTCATAAGTCTGCAAGCCTACGGCTCGAGTCGGCAAAATCTTCTATCCGAAGATTTCGAGGGGAAAAGTGGAATGTTTCTTTATAAAAGATAAGAATGCGAAAGCTGTCAAAAGGAAAGTTTGCGAAACGAAGCTCCTTTCTGGAGAGAAAGGGGGACCAGCCTGTGGCTGGTGGATAGTTGATTCCACTATGTTGGAGCATAGGGAAGTATGGTTGATGAGCTAAGGGTCAAAGACCGTAAGAATGCAAAAGCTCCACAAAGAGAAAGCATGCAGCACGTTTCCCGTTCTGGAGAGAAAGGGGGACCAGCCTGCGGCTGGTGGAAAGTAGAATCCACTATGTTGGGATAAGGGAAAGCAGAAAAGTGTTACATATATCCTTTATAAAGATTTTCCATGTCCTGACTCAAATCTCAATTCTCGTATCTCTAACCTGTCTTTTTTGAATGTGCTTATTATAAATGTGCCGTTGAATTGAGTGTTCTGACGATATTCCTTCCGTCTTTCAGTGCTTCTATTCTGGTGATGTTGGCATTGCCCTGGGAAAAGAGCCAGGCTCTGTCGAGGGGAATCTGGAGGAGGCCGCAAATCATTGTTCGGATGGCAGCTCCGTGGCTGACTATGAGGAAGGTTTTGTTGTCGTTGGCACTAATCAGTTCATTGAGAAAACCCATGGTTCTGCTTTCTGCATCGGCAAAGGTTTCGCTGCCTGGAATGTCTACGGTATCAGGATGTATGTACAATTCCTTGATTCGTCCCGGCCATTTTCTTTCAATTTCTTCAAAAGTCATTCCTTCCCACTGACCAAAATTGATTTCCGCAATTCGAGGTTCAACCTGCACAGTGAGATGATGAGGACGTGCAATGGTCTGTGCAGTCACCTGTGCACGATTCAGAGGACTGGAATAGATAGCATCAAAATGGATATCCTTCAATGCCAGAGCGGCTTTTTCTGCCTGTTCAATGCCCAGCAAATTCAGAGGCACGTCCGTAGATCCCTGAAAACGGCCTATATCGTTCCATGCTGTCTGGCCATGTCTTACAAAATATAAAATGTTCATTTATGAGCTTTGCCTCCACCATTTAAATATAGTCCTGGGAAAAGTATAGCATAGATGAGCTTCTCACATCATCGATTCCTCTATGTAGAATAAATGTACAGAAATATATAAAAATGTACAAATAAAGCAGTGCAGAAAAGACAACAAGTACAAGCATGGATGGGGCGGGAGATGAGGAGAATTAACAGACAATGAAACGAAAAACTTAAGGTGTCAGTTTTCAGATGAAAAGATAAGAATACAAAAGTCCTGCCAAAGGAAAGCATACACACGTTTCCCTCTCTGGAGAGAGAGGGGGAATGACGACAAGGGCTTGTCGTCATTGGCTGTAAGTCCATAGAATTATGAAATCTTTGATTTCCATACTATTGACAGCCCGGTCTTTGCTGGCGAATGGTGGAAAGTAGAATCCTCTATGTTGGGATAAGGGAAAGCATGCAAATGTTCTGAGTTCTTTCAGTCGGAAAGGAAGCCCCACAGGCTTCCAGTCTGATTGTCTGACCTGTCTGATATTCTGGCTACCTGCCGGGTGGATAGTTGATTCCACTTTGTTTGAATATGGGAAGCCTGCTGATGTGCTCCGTCTGAAGTCTGTTTTTTCTCTGACTTCCTACCTCTTAACTCTAACCTATCTTTTAATGGTAAGATGCCGACTTATGAGCCTTGTGGCTCATACCGACCTGCAAATTTTTTTAAGAATTTGCACCGACCTTGAGCGTCAGCTCATCTTCTCCTGCACATAACCTTACTTTTATGTTAAAATGATAAATGTGAACGAGGAGAAAAATGCAGAAGAAACGTAAATTTTTCATCATGACAGCTTCTATTGGAGAGGGGCATTCTCAGGCGGCTCGGGCTATTGCGGAGACCATCAAACAGGTGCATCCGGATGATGCGGTTCGCGTGCTGGATTTCCTGTCCCGGGATGTTCTTTCCATAGATCACGTCTTAAAAGAATCTTATTTGAAAATGATTCGTATATTTCCTGAAATGTACGATAGTCTATATAGCAATTCACAGAACAGGCATTTAGGTGCGACGTTTCAGAGTCTTCTTTCCTGGAGTTTCCGAAAGCGGATGAAGAGGCTGATTACCGTTTTGAAACCGGATGCTCTGTTATTTACTCATCCATTTCCGGCCTGTGCAGCCAATCTGCTGAAGAAGGAGGGGGATATTAACACCCCGCTTCTTGGAGTCATCACAGACTTTGACATTCATCAGCTTTGGGTGTATAAACATCTGGATGCCTACTGTGTCCCTTCAGAGGATCTGGCACGCAAACTGGAATCCCATAATGTGCCAAGAAATATTATTCACACCACGGGAATTCCAGTTCGTAAATCCTTCTATGAAGAACTGAAAAATCCAAGGCCTAAAGAAAAAGGGACCGTGCTCATTATGGGCGGGGGACTGGGACTCGGAAATATTACAGATACCCTTCTCCGTCTGGATAAGATTGATTCCGTGAGCCAGTTTATCATAGCCACTGGCCAGAATATCAATCTGTATGAAGAAGTGGCATCTATCCGGCCAAGTCTCCGGCATCCGGTGGATTTGCACAGCTACACCAATAAAGTGGCAGAAATGATGAGCAAGAGCGAACTCATTGTCACCAAACCGGGTGCTCTTACCTGCACAGAAGCGTTGACTATGAACCTACCCATGGTTCTGGTGAATGCACTTCCCGGACAGGAACGGGCCAATGCCCAGCATCTGGAAGAGCAGGGATGTGCCGTTTGGATCAGGAAAAATGAACTGGCGGACACAGTCGACGGTCTGCTGAAAAATGAAAATAAACTCAAGCAAATGGCACAGGCCTGTGGCAATGATAAAAAAGACAGTGCACTCGAAATCGTCCAGATACTGGACCATATGCTGGAAAGCAATACGAATACAAATTAAAATAGGTATCTCCAACTCAAAGGAAGGGGATACCTATTTGACTATAATGGAAATATCGAAATTTGTATATCTAGTTTACAACGGAGAAAAGCATGCAGCAGTGGATTAACCATACAGAGAAAAAGAAGCCTCGCAGTGCTTCGATGATTCGCCTTATAAGCAAAGCCATATATCTTTGCGGAGATTATGTGGGGATTTTACTGGCCGAATGGCTGGCTTTTCATATCCGGAATTACCTCATGGGGAATATATTCCAGGTGAGTGCTGTATACATATATGTGGTGACACCGGCAGTATTCCTTCTTTCACTGGCATTTGCCGGGATCTATTCCAAGCACTACACCAGTGCACAAATGCTGGAAAAGCTGTTTAAGGCCTGTCTTGGGGGCATTGCCTTTTCCATCATCCTCATGTTCCTTACCCAGGTATCCGGTCAGGTATCCCGTCTTTATGTAGGACTTTTTGCGGTCATCGTTTACCTGTTCCTGGTAGTTGAAAAATACATTACCGCCTTATGTATCCGTAAGATGCCAGGACTTCAGATTCCTGTTCTGGTTGTAGGGGCAGGAAAGACAGCCGATGCCGCAATTGATGAAGGGAAGAGTAACGTATTCATCAACTATCGGGTGGCTGGCTTCCTTGAAGATTTTGAACCATCGTCTGTCTATGCCGATACATATCCAATTCTTGGTGGGTTTAACGATCTGGAAAGGGTAATTGCTGAGACGGGAATTCAGGATGTAATCATCACAGCACCAGGACTTCCACAGGACCAGCTGAATCATCTCCTCTATCGGGCGCAGACACTGGTTCCCTATGTAAGTGTAGTTCCAAATCTGGTAGGCGTACCCATGTCAAATGCTGAATTAGAATCATTCTTTGATACCCATATTATGGTATTAAATATTAAAAATAATCTGGCTTTTCAGACAAATCAAATCATAAAGAGAATATTTGATATTGTGTGTACTGTATGTGGAGGAATTCTAATCTCACCACTTCTGCTGGCTGTTTTTGTATGGGTTAAGCTGGACTCTCCTGGACCGGCGTTCTTTAAACATCGTCGGGTGGGCAAGGATGGAAAGGAATTCAACTGCTACAAATTCCGCTCTATGGTCGTAGATTCGAAAGAACGACTGGAAAAACTTCTGGCCACAGATCCAAAGGCAAAAGAAGAATGGGAACGGGATTTTAAACTGAAAAACGATCCACGAATTACGAAAAGTGGTGCCTTTCTTCGAAAGACCAGTCTGGATGAACTGCCGCAGCTTCTCAACGTACTGAAGGGGGAAATGTCTCTGGTAGGTCCCCGTCCGATTGTGCAGAAAGAAGTGCCCAAGTACGGACAGTATATTAAAGAGTACTACATGGTACTTCCAGGAATCACGGGCCTCTGGCAGGCCAGTGGTCGAAGTGATATTGATTATCCGGAACGGGTGGCCATGGATCGTTGGTATGTTCATAACTGGAGTGTATGGCTTGATATCATTCTCATCTGGCGCACATTGTTCGCAGTAATTCACAGTCGTGGTGCTTATTAATCAGATATAAGGATGGATAAAAAAGAAAATTCGTAAGGCAGTTATTCCAGCAGCAGGGTTTGGAACACGTTTTCTCCCAGAAACCAAAGCGATGCCAAAGGAAATGCTTCCCATTGTAGATAAACCGACAATTCAATACATAGTGGAAGAGATATTAGACAGCGGAATTGAAGATATACTGATAATCAGCGGACATGCAAAACGTGCCATTGAAGATCACTTCGATTCATCACCGGAACTTGAACAGCATTTATTTGAGCACAACAAGATGGAATTACTGGACGAAGTACGTAAAGTAGCAAGTATTAAAGTTCATTACATCCGGCAGCAGCATATGCGGGGACTTGGGGATGCCATTCTCTGTGCTAAAGATTTTATTGATGGGGAACCTTTTGGCGTTATTTTGGGGGATGACCTTGTTTATAATGGTGATAAAACTCCGGCTTTAGGTCAGTTGCTGGACCAGTATTATAAAACTGGAGGCACTATTGTGGGGGTGTCAGCTGGTTGAAAGAGAACAGGTTTCCTCCTACGGAATCATAAAAGGGAATCTTACGGAAAACTCTGACCTTGTTCATGTAGACGACATGGTGGAAAAACCAAAAGTAGAAGAAGCCCCCAGCTGTCTTGCTGCTTTGGGAAGGTATGTTATTACCCCGGAAGTGTTTGATATTTTAGAACATACAAAGCCGGGGAAAGGGGGAGAAATTCAGCTTACCGATGCACTCAGAGTTATGGCTCATAACGGCAATGTATATGCTTACAATTTCAAGGGCAAGCGTTATGATACAGGTAATAAGCTGGGGTTCCTGAAAGCAACCGTAGAATATGCACTTCGCAGGAATGATCTGGGCCCAGCATTTAAGGAGTATCTGTCCAACGTGGTAAAAGGTCTGTCCTGATAAATTCGATATGGGGAAAAATAGATAGTATGTTTTTTAGGGATAAAGGAGCATGAACATAATGAATGTATTACTTGCCGGTGGTGCGGGATATATTGGTTCACATACCGCAGTGGAACTGCTCAATGCAGGGCACCAGGTAGTGATTGTAGATGACTACAGCAACAGCAGTCCCGAAGTTATTCATAGAATAGAAGAAATTACAGGCAAAACTGTGGTTTCCTATGAATCCGATGTGAAGGATAAGGAAAAGATGCGTCACATCTTTTCAGAGAATCATATTGACTGTGTCATTCATTTTGCAGGCCTTAAGGCGGTAGGAGAATCGGTCCGTCTTCCGCTGAAGTATTACCGCAATAACATAGATACTACACTGACTCTGCTGGAGTGTATGGAAGAAGCGGGAGTTAATCAGTTTGTATTCTCCTCTTCAGCTACAGTGTATGGGGAAGAAAATAAGCCGCCATACGTGGAAACCATGCATCGAGGAAGCTGTTCCAATCCGTATGGTTGGACTAAGGTGATGATGGAACAGATTCTGGAAGATGCAGCCAAAGCTAATCCAAAATTATCCGTCATTTTGCTCCGTTATTTCAATCCAATTGGAGCCCATGAAAGTGGTCTGATTGGTGAAGACCCCCAGGGAATTCCCAACAATCTGATGCCTTATATTGCCCAGGTAGCGGTAGGAAGAAGAGACCATCTTACTGTGTTTGGAGGAGATTATCCTACACCGGATGGAACCTGTCTTCGTGACTATATCCATGTGATGGATTTGGCCGATGGTCATGTGAAGGCAGTGGAATACGCAGCAAACCATAACGGTGTTGCAGTGTTTAACCTGGGAACAGGCACTCCTTACAGCGTTCTCGATATCATTCATGCATTTGAAAAGGTTACCGGGGTTAAAGTGAAATACGAAATCGGGCCACGAAGAGCGGGGGATCTCTCTGAAGTTTGGGCAGATTCGACGAAAGTACAGAAAGTGCTTGGTTGGCATGCAGAACGAACGTTGAAAGATATGTGCCAGGATACATGGAACTGGCAGGCTAAGAATCCTGAGGGATATAAGTAATCAGAATGAGTACTATAAAGACATTCAAGGTTATCTTTCTTGATAGAGACGGTGTCATAAATAAAAAAGCACCAGAAGGGGATTATATTAAAAACTGGGAAGAATTTCATTTTTTAGAAAAAGTTCCTGAGGCAATTCATATTTTTAATGATTTGGGTTTCAAAATTGTTGTTGTCAGTAACCAACGTGGGATAGCCAAAAGGCTGATGACCATGTCGGATGTAAATTATATCCATGAACAAATCAATAAACAGATTTCTGCATACAAAGCACATATAGATGCATTTTTTGTATGCCCTCATGAAAAGGGTACCTGCCATTGCAGGAAACCGGAAATTGGCTTGTTCTTACAGGCTGCCAAGCTATTTCCCGTAGATAAATTACATTCATTTATGATGGGCGATAGTATTACGGATATAGAGGCAGGTCATAAATTTGGAATAAAATCTGTTGCAATTGGGAATTTTTTAAAAAAAGCAGATTTTTATTTTCCAGATTTATATCAAGCAGCTAAATATATTATGAATTCAGGGAGTAGTTATGGTAATCACTAAAACACCTTTTAGGATGTCCTTTTTTGGTGGAGGAACAGATATTAAGGAATTTTATTCAGAGTATGGTGGCAGTGTACTTTCTTCTACTTTTGATAAGTATTGTTACGTAACTTCTAGGTTTTTACCTGAATTTTTCGATTACTCTTCAGAATTTGTTTATTCTCGGATAGAAAGAGTAACAGACATTGATAAAATAGAACACCCTTTGATTAGAAACTGTATGAAATTTATGAATTTACAGAATATTCGGCTGGCATATGATGCTGATCTTCCAGCGAGAACAGGGTTGGGGACAAGTTCCTCTTTTGCGGTGGGAATGCTCAATGCATTTCATGCTCTTAAAGGAGAAATGTGTAATAAAAAAGAACTGGCAGATGAGGCTATTTATGTAGAAAGAGTTCTTTGTAATGAATCGGGAGGAATTCAGGATCAGATAGCTGCTTCTTATGGCGGATTCAACCGTATTGATATGAGTGAGGATGGATATCAGGTTAAACCGATTATTCTTCCCAAACAACGCAAAAAAGAGCTGAATGATTCACTGATGTTGTTTTTTACTGGATTTACACATATGTCATCAACCGTTCAAAATGGAGTAAAAGAAAATTTCTCCGATAAAATAAGACGGTTGCAAACCATGAAGTCCATGGTTGATGACGCACAGAATATATTAATAAAAGGCAGTCATTTGTCTGACTTTGGAAAAATGCTTCATGAAACATGGAAGTTAAAGAAGAGTTTATCATCAATAATATCTAACAGTGATATAGATGACATGTATCAATCAGCTATTAAGGCAGGAGCTGAAGGTGGGAAACTTCTTGGATCAGGGGGTGGAGGTTTTTTACTGTTTTATGTGGACAAGGATAAACAAAAATATGTAAGAGACGCATTAAAGAATTTATTATATATTCCTTTTAATTTTGAAAATGATGGCACCCGCATCATCTATTATGATGAATAATGTCCCTTAGTAAGGAGTTTGTATTAATGAAATCTTCAACCATGCAATATATCGAAGAATTAGTTACAAGATATCCTGTACTTGAAAAAGTAAAAGATGATGTTGTAGAGGCACTCAACATGTTAATCAATATGTATTCTGCTCCATATCATGGCAAAATACTTGTTTGTGGAAATGGTGGTAGCGCAGCTGACTCTTTACATATAGTTGGAGAATTGATGAAGTCTTTTAAAATTCCAAGGCCTCTTCCAGAAAACTTCAGACAAAATATATTAAAGTATTCCCATGGCAAAGAACTCTGTAAAAATTTACAGATGCCTCTCCAGGCAATGTCGTTAGTTTGTGAAGTCGGGCTAAATACCGCTCTTGGTAATGATGTGGAAGCAGTATATGAATTTGCACAGCAGGTATTAGGGTACGGTCAAAAAGGAGATATCCTTTTTTGTATCAGTACTTCAGGTAATTCGGAAAATGTAGTATGTGCAGCAGAAGTGGCACTGGCAAAGGAAATTAATGTAATTGCCCTCACTGGTGCAACTGGGGGAAAACTCAAAAACCTGGCAACGGTTTGTATTGCAGTCCCTGAAATTGAAACTTTCAAGGTACAGGAATTACATTTGCCTGTTTATCATGCCTTATGTCTGGCAGTTGAAAACGAAATATTTAAGAGGGGAGAGTAAGTATGGAAGCAATAGTTTTGGCTGGGGGATTTGGTACCAGACTGCAAAAAGTTGTTCAAGATGTGCCCAAGCCAATGGCACCAGTTGCGGACAAACCATTTCTTTCCTATTTACTTGACCAATTGGATAGACAGGGATGCGCTCATGCTGTTCTGGCAGTGGGTTATAAGAGAGAAGCCATCCAAGACTTTTTTGGCTCGGGCTATAAGGGGCTCTCTCTGTCCTACTCTATAGAGGACAAGCCGCTTCTTACCGGTGGGGCACTAAAGAAGGCCTTACAGATGGTTACGGAAGAAGCAGTGCTTGTGTTAAATGGAGATACGTTCTTTGGCGTAGATTTCTCTAAAATGATGGATTTTCACTATCAGACTCATTCTGACGCTACACTGGCAGTGAAAGAGCTTCATGATTTCTCACGATATGGGACAGTCCATTTTGATGATGATTATAGAATTACTCGATTTGTAGAGAAAAAAGCATGTCAGGAAGGGTTTATCAATGGCGGGGTATATGTGCTGAATCGTACCCTTTTTGGTGATATCCCTCAGGATAAATTTATGATGGAAAAAGATTTTCTGGAAAAATATGTAGATTCGAAAGTGTTTAGCGCATTCCCTTGTGATGGATATTTTATAGATATTGGCATTCCGGAAGATTATGAAAAGGCAAATAAGGAGTTTCGCGAGCTGGTATGAAGAATAAAAAGCTGCTTTTTGTAACGACAAGACTTTTCTGGCCAACAGATAGCGGGCGGAAATTAAGCCTGTACTATTACTGCAAAGGTATTCATGAAAAGTATAATTGTGATATTTACATCTACTCCTTCCTGGAATCAGGGCAGACAGAGGAAGATATAGAGGAAAAGCCTGAATTTATTAAAGAGGTTCGGCTGGCTGATTCCATTAGCAAAAGGGAAAAGATTCACAACTTATTATTAAAGACCATGCTTTCTCGAAAATGGCCGATTCAGTGTTCTTTGTATTTTAGTGAGCAAAATGCTGAGCATATAAAAAAATATTGCGATGAGATTCAACCTGATTATATTTTTACCGATATGATTCGTACATCTATGTATTACGATTCTTTTAAGCATACTCAAGCATTGAAAGTGCTGGATATGGATGATTTGCTTTCCGCTCGTTATGAAAGACAGCTGCATGCTCAATATAAATCAAATATATCCGGGCAATATGCTGGTAAACTCCCAGGATTTATTATCAAGCTCATTAATAACCAGATTGTGCGCAATGCAATTCTTAAATTAGAAAGGAATCTGACAGTAAAAGCAGAAATTCACTATTCAAAGCTTTATGATAAAGTGATTTTTGTTTCTGATGTAGAAACGGCATATCTCAATAGTAAAGTTCCCGGAAAAGCGGTGACGATCCCCGTTGGGATTAATACTGTTCCCGAAATAGAGTTAACAGGAGAACCAGAAGGTAATCTACTCTCCTATGTTGGTAATCTGAAGGTCGCAGCGAATGTAGATACACTTCACTGGATTATTTCGGATATCCTGCCAAAAATTCAGCACGATGTGAGATTCATGGTTATTGGAAAATGTCCAGATGATATTCGAAGCAAATATAAGGATAAAAGTAATATTATCTTTACTGGACGTGTAGATAATCTAGTGGAATATGTTCGTAAAAGTCAGATCTTCCTGTCCCCTATTTTGTATGGTACAGGAATTAAAACCAAGATTCTGGAAGCTATGTCCATGGAGGTACCTGTTGTAACAAATGACATAGGTGCTGAAGGAATTATGGCCAGAGATGGTAAGGAGTTATGGATTAGAAATGATTCTGCAACTATAGCTGAACAGGTTGACTATTTGTTGGACCATTATGATGAAGCAGTGAGTGTAGCTGAAGTAGGAAGAGAACTGGTAGAAAAAAAATATGAATGGAATAATATATATAAAGAGTTTGGCAAATTTTTCAAATAGAATTTGGATTATTTGATAGTCTGAATTTACATAAAAGCAAGAAGGATAAAATGTAGGGAATATAGTGAATAAAAACTGGAAATCTAATCAAAAAAATATTTGGACTTTTAGAAATTTATTGGACTTTTAGATAGAAGGAACATTACAATTTTGACAGACAGACAGACAGACAGACAGAAGGAAAGACAGAAGGAAAGAAACATATTTTTGGATATAGTCAAATATTTCACGATATTTTTAGTGATATGGGGACATGTGGTTCAACAGTCATTGAATCCTGGCGTATATCCAGAACATGTTGATGGTATTTATCGTTTGATTTATACATTTCATATGCCACTTTTTATGGGGATAAGCGGGTATTTTTTTGGAAAATCTGTATGTAAAGTAGGAGGTGTTTATTCTTATCTAAAAAAGAAATTAAAGAAAAGGATTCTGGGGCTTATTATTCCCATGCTTTCATTCGGGGTTATCGCCTATTTTGTCCAAGTATTTATGGAAAAGAAGGTAGAATCACCCCTAACGATTCTTCAGCAGGCACATAATATTTGGTTCTTGGGCGATTTGGTTATCTATACTTTTGTGGTTTTAGCCGTCTCATTTCTATGTAATCAAAAATTCTCCCATGATTGGAAATATCTTTTAGCAGGAGCAATACTCACCTGTATTCCCCAAGTTGGATATGGGTTCAGGGGACCGTTTTTTTATCTTTATTACATTGCAGGATACTGTATAGCCATGTATCTAACTAATTCTAAAATTGTTTCTTTAAGTAAATATGGCAAAGAGGGAATTATAGTTTTTCTACTTACTTATGTTCTTTATAGCCATCTTCCGTGGCCGTTTGAGCATTTTCAGGCAAATTGGCATAGCTTTTCTTTTATTCGCATATTTACAGTGATTTCATTAAAAATTATCTTGGGCTTCATAGGGAGTTATATAGCACTTTATCTGATTTATCAAATGTGTATGAAACTTCAGTCTACCTGGCTTTTTAGAAAGGCAAGTCGGATGGGTGCATATACTTTGGATATTTATCTCATTCAGATGATTTTAGTTGAACGCATTCTTGGGCCCGTCTATCGCCAATGGATGGATATTTCTGGAATAGACTATTTACATATGTATGGGTTATTGGTTGAGTTTATAGTCACATTTTCATTTGCGGTTGTGTTAATTGAAATTATTTGTTGGATTAGCCGATTAGTTAATAAAAGCCCCGCCCTGGCATACTTTTTGTTTTATAGAAAAATATCATGATTATAAATTCCAATATCTAATTGAACACTTTATAAAGCCACTAATCTGTTCACCTCTTCCAAGAAAAGTACTTTGATATTAATTTCCTTTATGATGCCTCTCCTTTTTTCCGTATACGAGTAATGGCAAGATACACATTTAAATTTATTTAGGATGGTTAAACATAAAAAAATGAAGAAAATTACTGTAGATGAAATGAAATCAATTGAATTGAACATTTTAATTGATGTTGCAGCATTTTGTGAAGAGCATAAATTACGTTATTATTTATGTGGAGGCACTTTGTTGGGAGCAATACGTCATAAAGGGTTTATTCCATGGGATGATGATATAGATATTATTATGCCTCGCCCGGATTATATGAAATTTTTAACAGAATATAATAAGAGAGAAGGTCCTTATAAAGTAAATTCTGAAATTAATCAAAAAAACTGGCACGCAACACACGCAAACGTAGAAGACAAACGAACAATAAAAATTAATACTAATTTTGGCAAAATCAACCAGTATGGAATTGATATAGATGTATTTCCAATAGATGGTTCACCTGATAATGAAAAAAAACGTAAAAGTTTTTGGCTAATTAATAATGTGTTAGCACGAATCGCAACATTATCAGTATTAAGTTTTACTATAAGCAAGTATTATGCTGATCAAGATGTGTCTTTTGCATCCTTACGTACGCTACTCAGAACCGGCGTTAAATTTTTAGGAATTCCAATTGCAAAATTGATTTGCTCTTTTTGGAATCTTAATCAAATTGTAACTAACAGGGCCATGAAATATGACGTTGATAAAAGCGAATATATAGGAGTAAGTACATTTCCTCATTATGGATATAAAGAGTGTATCAAAGGCGCTCCGTTTTTAAAAATTACGAAGAGAATATTTGAGGGCAAATATTTTAATACTCCTGATAATTATGATGAATATTTGAGTAACCTATATGGTGATTACATGACACCACCATCTAAACAATCCCAGCAGTCTCATCATGATTTTGAAGTATATTGGAGAGAATAAAGTTGTTGCTTGAATTAACGACAGAAATTATAATTTCAGATTATAAAGGAGAATTTTATGCCGATAATAGCTCTATTAACAGCAGCAGGAATAGGAAGCCGGATGCATCAGGATATTCCCAAACAATTTTTAAATGTGGACAATAAACCGATTCTTATTTATACACTTGAAGCCTTTCAAAAACACCCAAGTATTGATGAAATCTGTGTAGTGATTCTAAAAGGATGGGAAAATATTCTTGAAGCCTACGCAAAGCAGTTTAATATTTCCAAATTAAAATATGTGGTTCTAGGGGGAGCAACAGGGCAGGAATCTATTTGTAATGGGCTTCGTGAAATCAGGAAATATCGAGATGATAATGACATCGTAATGATTCATGACGGAAATCGTCCGATGGTCAGTCAGGAAATGATTACCAACAGTCTGGTTACCTATCAGAAGTATGGAGATGCAGTTGCAGCTATTCCTTGTACAGAAGTTGTATTTGTAGTGGATAAACCAGAATTGCAGGTATCAGGCAAATCTATTGAGCGAAATAATCTTCGGCGTACACAGACTCCTCACACTTACCGGCTGGGAGATATTCTGGAAGCACAGGAAAAAGCACAGAAAATGGGATACACTAATATGGCAGCTTGTCCGACTCTTATGGAAAAGCTTGGCAGGCCATCCCATTTTTCGGTGGGATCAGAAAAAAATCTTAAGATTACAACTACAGAGGATATTGAAATCTTTAAAGCATTACTTCATTCAGAAAATGATTCATGGATTAAGTGATTTTTTTTGATAAGGTGAGGACAGGATGTATATAAAAGCACAACAGTACAATCAGGATATAAAGCGCATTATTAATCTGAATCTACCGTGGAAAAAGTTACAAAACCATTCTTTGCTTGTAACAGGAGCATCGGGACTTATTGGGACAATGTTGATTGATGTGCTTATGGCTAAAAATGAAAAAGAACAATTAAATTGTAACATCTATGCTGTTGGCAGAAATAAAAACAAAGCCTGGAAACGTTTTAGTGATTATTGGGATAACTCTAATTTTCACTTCCTGTCGCTGGATATAAATAATCCTATTCCACTGAAACATAATATTGACTACATTATCCATGCAGCCAGCAATACTCATCCAAAATTATACGCTTCAGATCCCGTTGGATCACTGATGACTAACCTGGAAGGGACTTATAATCTCCTGGAATATGGAAGGACACATGATTTAAAACGCATGCTGTTTCTTTCGTCAGTAGAAATTTATGGTCAGGCTATACATCCGGAAGATATTTTCGATGAAGATTATTGTGGATATATTAATTGTAATCAAGTAAGAGCCTGCTATCCTGAAGGGAAAAGAGCAGGGGAAGCACTTTGTAACGCTTACATTTCCAAGTACGGATTGGATATTGTAATCCCCCGCCTGTCCCGTGTTTATGGTCCTACCATGCGATTGGATGACAGTAAAGCTATGAGTCAGTTCCTAATGAATGGAGTACGGGGAGAAGATATTGTACTCAAGAGTCGTGGACTGCAAAAATTTTCCTATTGTTACGTTGGAGATGTAGTACAGGGATTATTGTACTGCCTGCTTAGGGGGAAATGTGGGGAGGCTTATAATGTTTCCGACGTGAAGACGGATATGCTGCTGAAGGATATCACACAATACATTGCTAGTCTGAATGGACACGAGGTAGTATTTCATCTGCCAGATGCAAATGAACAAAAAGGTTTTTCAAAAGTTACCGTAGGGGTCATGGATTCAACAAAGTTGCAATCGCTGGGATGGCGGCCTTTTGATGATTTGAAGAGTGGAATTAAGAAAACCATTGAAATTTTGCAAAGTCTTTAATCCGGATAGGAGGAGTAAAGCGGAATGCCAAAGGTGAGCGTTATTGTACCAGTTTATAATGTAGCAGCTTATTTGGATAAATGTATAGAATCTTTATGCAATCAGACGATTGAGGATATTGAGATTATTCTCGTAGATGATGGGTCAAAAGACGAAAGTGGAGTAATGTGTGATGAGTATGCTAAAATGGATGCCCGAATTAAAGTAATTCACAAATCCAATGGTGGGCTTAGTGATGCACGGAATGCAGGGCTTGATATTTGTCAGGGTGAATACATTGGCTTTGTTGATAGTGATGATTGCGTAGAGAAAGAAATGTATGAAGTCCTGTATGACCGAGCGATAAAGTTCAATGCAGATGTTTCAGGATGTATGCTTAATTATATTTATAATGATAAAGTTATAGCGGGCGATGGAAAAAATTTTACTTCTAATGATAAAATCTGTATTATAAAATTTATTTTTGAGGGTTACGGTGGACAGATTTCTGTATGCAATAAAATTTTCAAAAAAGATATTTTTGATTGTTTACGATTTGATGTAGGAAAATATTATGAAGATGCATACTTTGTCTTGAAGTGGATTGAAAAAGCTTCGTGTTTTACTTGTATAAATCACGGATATTATAATTATTTTTATCGAACAGATAGCATTACTACTGAAAAATTTAGTAAAAAGGCTTGGGACATAGTCGAGGCGTACAAATACAATTTAGGAGTTATAAAAGAAAAATATCCGAAGGCTCAATATTATGCCGAGCGTAGGCTATGGTGGGCTTATAGAATCATAATAGAGCGAATGACTAGAAACAACATTAGTAGTCATGAAGCAGTAAAACCTCTGAAAAAAAATCTGATAAGAATTTTATCCAACCCGGTAATTTCTTTCAAAGCTAAACTAGGATATATTCTGCTTTGTATAAGCACGAAATTTTATATAAAAGTACGATCAGATTCAACTCACTAAGTATACGAAAAATAGGGAAATATTTGCTTTCTTATATTAACGAATTAGCATTGAAAATTTCAAGAAATATTTAAATTGACTTATTGGATTGTCAATATCTTACTTTAATCAATAAATTGTGGAGTATAAGAAATGATAAATTTTGATCATATAAAAGAAATAATTGATCGAAGCTCTCTTATATCTTTTGACTTGTTTGATACACTTATTAAACGTGATTGCTATAAACCAACCGAACTTTTTGTTTTTTTAGAGCAAAAAATAAATCAGAGATATAAGATTGAAAGTCACTTCTCTTCAAAAAGGATTCAGGCAGAAATAAATGCACGTAATAATTCTGAGGCAGAAGAAGTTTCTCTAGATGAAATATATGATGAACTTTCTTTTGATACTGAAGTTGTACCCAAAGTACAGATACAGCAATGGGAAGAGGAATATGAATATAAAGTTTGTCAGTGGAATCCCCTGATGAAACCTGTATATGAATATTGTATGAACCAGGGAAAGAGAATTTTTATTGTTACCGACATATACCTTCCGGAAAAATTAATAAAAAATATTCTTCGGAAGCTTAATATTCAATATGATGCGCTATATGTATCTTCTACATTAAAAAAAACGAAGAGTAACCAAACTCTTTTTCAGAAAATGCTGACTGAAACTGGTATACAACCGTCTGATATTGTCCATATTGGGGACAATCAGAAAAGTGACTATTTGATGCCAAAGAAACTGGGGATTCAAGCCATTAATATTCCTAAGGATGTCAGATTAAACATATTGTTAAATAACAAATTATATAAAACAAATTCACGGTATGCAGATTTGTGCTCTTTTATTAATAATCATGCCGATACCCATTCTTGGAATGCATTGAATGTTGAGAAAATTTCTGACTTTTTTTCAGAAGTTGGATACGAGGCTCAGGGACCCGTATTATATGGTTATGTAAACTGGCTACAGGAGCGGTTTCAGAAAGATGGTATTGAGAAAGTTTTCTTTCTTGCCCGTGATGGACAGCTTATGCAGACAGCGTATAGGAAGTTAAAGGACCCTATTCCTAATAAGTACATGTATGCTTCTAGAAAAGCACTGATAATACCCTCACTTTGGATGAATCCTTCTATTCGGGGAATAAAAAATGCCATTTACTGGGGAGAATGCGGTACCATTTCAAGTTTTTTGAAAAAGATTGGTCTTGATCCGAAAAAATTTGACAATATTTATACTGAGGCTGGATTTTCACTGGAGAATACTTATGAATATGAGGAACTATGGGAAAACCCGAATTTTCAGGATATTTTTGTAAAACATATAAAACAGAAAATGATATCCCACAGTCATGAAACGTATAATTTGTTGCTTAAATATTTAAAGCAACTTGATTTTTCTGGGAAAGTAGCAGTAGTGGATATTGGATGGTTTGGCCATATGCAGGCAGCATTGGAAAAAATAGTGCAAGAAGCTCATATTCCGGTTGAGATACATGGATATTATCTGGGATTAAGACCCGAGTCATCTATTTTAAATCATCTTCATGCCAAGGGGTACCTTTTTGACGTAAATCATTATCAGGGGTTAGAAAATTTAGAAAAAACATTTAATGCGATTGTGGAAATATTGTTCACAGCAGATCATGGAACAACAAAGGGCTACACGGAAAAGGAAGGCACCATTGTTCCGGTTTTGGGGAAATGGGAATATGGTGAATCGTCATCATACATAAATGATTTTAGGATGATTCAAGCTTGTCAGAAGGGAGCACTTTCTTTTATTGATGATATGAAAGAAGCAAAAATTTATTTCCCGTTCAGATTCAATCCTGATGTAATTTTTGCAAACTGGATGCAATTAGGAATTCATCCATCTTTAAAAATTGCTGAGTTATTTGGAAATCTTCATTTTATGGATGATGATGTAAGATGCCTGGCGAAACCTGAAAAAAATGCAGGCTTCTATTTTTTTCACCCACACACCTTTTTAAAAGAGTTTCGGAATGCCTTTTGGCGTAAGGGGTTTGTAACCAGAACTTTGGGTGACCATTTGTTATTTACAGGGATGTATGATGTAGCGAAAAAAATATATCATATGGTCAGAAAATAGATTATTGAAGAATATGTAAATGTTGGAGCAGAAAAAACACATTTAGCTTAAATACAAGTTGTTTGAAAATATATTTAAATATCTTTAAATGATAAAGGAAGAGAATTTTGAAAAAGGGTAATCATGTTTTAATGGAAAACATTTTTTCCATGCTGACATTGCGAGGGTTGGAATATATCCTTTCATTTCTTCTTGTGCCATATATGTTGAGAATCTTAGGACCGGCTAACTATGGTGCAATAGCTTTTATGCAGAGCATTGTATCTTATTTCAACCTTTTCATCGATTTTGGATTTAACCTGACGGCACCGAGAGAACTGGCTCAGGCTGAAATGAGGGATATTCCTCTCATATTTTCTGCCTACATATGGGCAAAAATTGCTTTGTGGTTGGGCGTATCCATACTTTTTGTTTTGGGGATAATTATCGTTCAAAATTTTACAGTGTATAATTTTGATTATATCCTGTTTATTGCAGTATATACATCGGTACTGGGAAATGTTTTGTTTCCCATATGGTTTTTCCAGGGAATACAACAAATGAGATATATAACGATTATTAACCTGATTGGAAGATTTTTTACAATTGGTTGTATTTTTCTTTTAGTAAAAAAACCGACTGATTACGTAGAAGCTGCATTCTTTTTGTCATGTACACCACTTTTGGCGGGAATAATGTCGATTATATTTATAGCTTCTCATTTTCCGGGGATTCTCCAAAGACCCCAATTTGATAAAATTAAAGAGGTTGTCAATAAAAGCTATCGGATATTTGTATCTAACCTAGCTGTTAATTTATATACAAATTCAGATATAGTTATACTTGGTGCTCTTACGAATAATACTATTGTTGGATACTATAGTGGGGCGGATAAACTGATAGGGTGTGTAAAAAGAGGAATCTGGGCTGTTAATGAAGCTGTATATCCTTATATAAGTCGTAAATTTAGAGATTCATACGATTCGGCTATTTATTTTTTAAAAAAACAATTAATTATTTATTCCAGCTGTGGAATTTTAGGTGGTTTTTGTATACTTTCCTTGTCACCATATGTAATTCCATGGCTTTTGGGTGATAAATATATTCCTTCTATTATGCCTCTCCGGATTTTGGCATTTGTTCCATTAATTGTATCGATTAGTAATATCTTTGGATATGAAACGATGTTACCATTAGGGATGGAGAGCACATATAGTCGAATTCTTTTAATAGCTTCTGCACTAAATTTGATTATTATCGGACCATTAATTTATTTCTATGGTGCAAATGGAGTTTCTATAGCTGTAATGATTACAGAATTTTTTGTAATGGCATTGATGGCATTGATTTTATATCGGAAAAGGATATTATTATAAATCATAAAAATATTTATGGCCATAAATATTTTCTGAAGAGAACGGGGATAAAGGGATGTCAAGTTATTTTAATTACATCTTAAAATAAGCCTAGATTATAGCATACTTTTATTGCTCAGCAGGCCAAAACATAGACATAGTATGAGGTCATATTACAGTCCCCCTGTACTACAGCAGTAGAATTTAATATAAGAGGAAAAAATGGAAAAACAAAAAAATCTTATTTTTGGTGTAATAGTATTTACTTTAATATTTTGTTACATTCCTACGGCATTGCAATTGAATTTTCTGGCAGGTACATGGGCTACTAAATTAACAATTTACCCAATTATTATCGCTATGGTTTTTACATTGTTTTATAGAAAGTCTTTTTCATTGTCTCGTGATGAACGGAAAATGCTGATAAGATATTTGGTGGTTTATTTTTTTGTTATGATAATATCACTTGTCTGGGGATTAGTAGATTATCCTTATTATAATGTAATATTACAGGGACCAGTTAATCAGATAAAAAAATTACCTAGTGTATATTCCTTCTTAATTAATCATGATATCTCTGTTACAAAACAGGGACTACTTTTTGTATGGATGTTAGCTCGACCAATTAAGGCTTTGTTTGTCGATATATTTTGGGGTCTTAGTCTTTCTGTATTGGTGTATGTTTGGTATAAAAATGATTTTCATAATGGACTTCGATTTTTCTTAAAGGGAGTGATTGCGTCTGTAATAGTAGTTGTATTGTATGGCTTTTTGGATGCAATGTATTTGTCAGGTAGTGAGTTGGCTACAGATATTTTAATAATATTGAATCCGATTGTTCATGAAATAAAAGAGGAGGGAATCTGGTGGCCACCCATTTTATGGAATGGGCAGTTGAGATCACTTTTTGCAGAACCTTCGTATTATGGGATATTTGTGGCCTTCGCACTACCTTGGATATGGTATGTTCTTGATACCTCCAGAAATATGCGTAATCGTTTATTTCTCTGGGGGATATTGTTTTTCCTTATACTGTTTTTATTTTTAACAAGGGCAAGAACAGCCAATGTTTTGTTATTAGCTGAAGTAGTGTTGCTCTTTTTATTTACAATTTCTGGTTTTTTACAATCTAGAAGATTTTTCCTGTCAGTTTTTTTGTGTGTGCTACTTGCATTTGGAACTTCACTGGTGCTATTTAATTATGGTTTTGGTAAGAATTCCAACAATATGACCGCTTTGAGTTATATGCAAGATAACATAGGTTCTCTTACAAGTGTGGATAAACGGAGCAATCGATCTCGCTATTCAGTTATGATTGCTGACTTAAAAATTGGTATGGAACATCCTGTTTTAGGTGTTGGGCCACATTTACGAAATGCTTATATTCCTCATTACTTACCAGATAAAGAACATTTAAGTAATGAAACTAAAAATTGGATTAAAAATCAGGATGAAAAGGGCATTTTAAGAGCTGGCTTTCCTGAATTAGGAGAATACACAAGTCGATTTGCAGAAACGGGAATTTTAGGCCTTTTGGTTTTTATGTTACCTTCGTTTTACCTGATTTGGAGAATAATCATTTTTTTGAAAATTCACAGGAAAGATATGCCCCAAATTCGTGCCATAACCGTATATTTTTTGATTTCATTCCTCGGTGTTTTGGCAACGGGAATAGGGGATAGTTTACACGTTTTATTTTCTTATTGGTTGTTATTGGGATTGGGATTTACACTACTGCATTACATTACAATTGAGTCAGATGAGAAAAAGTGAAACGGCATAAACTTTAAAATTTATAGATTTTTTCTGTATTACCAATCCGATGTTTAGTAATGTATGAGACTTTCTGCAACCTATTGTTGTTATTACTGATTTAGTAGTTTCCAGAATCAGACAAATTTTTAGGGAGTACAGTTGATTTGCCTTCGATTTGTTCTTTATTGTTTTTTTAGCCCGGTAAATTGCAATAACTAAGGTTTTTCACGGAAATTGGGGGATGAATAATCAGCAGGTAAAGAAATAATCTACGTTTCGGTACCCATATCCGATTCTCTTTAGTACCTAATAACAGATATAAGAGAAATCGTTGAATTGAAAATCAAATAGTTAAAGCGATAGTAGAGTATGTGCAAATGAAATATCGTTGAAGCTTGGAGATATAACTCATTCAATAACAAAAAAAGCCAAAACAGATGTCCAATCAAGGATACCTGTTTTGGCTTTTCTTTTGGCCGATTTGCATACGAAAAAATGTATTTTGCAGTGCACAATACATAGCGGGACTGCATTTTCTTTTAGGTAATTTCTTTATGGACGGCACACCTTGCATGGCACATACCCGGCATGAAGGGCCTCGTTCTTTGTTTTGAAGTACACTCTATGATCATTGCGGATTTTTCGTTCGAAACGACAGCCTTCTGTGTGAGATTTGAAACTGTTAGAGTTCCCGACATAGGCAAAAGCAGAACTGGTCATACAAATCAGAAGGGAAGCCATAGCCAGGGATTTTTTCAGTGTTTTCATTGTCACTCTCTGCAAAAAAATACATAGAAATAGAATTTATTTCTTATCAGACTAGCAGAACGGGAAAGAATATACAAGCGGGGAATCAGATATTCCTATAGATAAAAGGACAAAACGGTTTAATAGCTGTTTTGTCCTTTTGGTTCTTTAAGGGCACTCCAAAAAAGCATGTATAGATTTGATACAATATAGTAAATCACGTTTGACATATCAGGGGAGGAAGGAGCGACTTATGAGGGATTGGAAGGATAAACAGCCTATACTGGCTATTTGTTATGACTTTGACTATACATTGTCGCCGCAGAATATGCAGGATGGATATATTTCTTCACTTGGAGCGGATGTAGCTGAGTTCTGGAAGAAGTCCAATGATTTTGCAAAAGATAATAATATGGACAGTAATTCAGCGTATATGTATCTGATGCTGGATCTGGCGCGGGGAAAGATTGTTCTGAACCGGGAGAATCTGGCTGCCTATGGAGCATCTGTCCATCTCTACCCTGGGGTAGAGGGATGGTTTGATCGCATTAATGCCTATGGGCGTCTGCACGGGATAACGGTGGAGCATTATATTCTGTCATCAGGTCTTCGGGAGATGATAGATGGGACGTCCATTCGTAAACATTTCCGGGCTGTATTTGCGAGTTCATATTATTACAACAGTCGTGGAGAGCCAAAGTGGCCTGCACAGGTCATCAATTATACCAATAAAACGCAGTTCCTCTTCCGGATTGAAAAGGATATTCTGGATGTAAACAGCATGGAAGTGAACAGGCATTATGGGGAAGGGGAAGTGAGAGTTCCTTTCCGGAACATAGTTTATATGGGGGACAGCCGTACGGACATTCCCTGTATGAAACTGGTAAACAGTATGGGTGGTCACTCCATTGGGATTTATGAAAATGGGCAAAAGGAACAGGTATACGATTTAGTAAAGGATCAGAGGATTCGCTACTTCGCAGAAGCCGATTACAGAGAAGGCAGCCGGCTCGATATTCTTATGAAAGCCATCATAGAAAAGACCAAAAGCTACGAAAAACTCGAGAACCTTCATCTTGAGGATATGTGGGAGTATAGGGAGATGAGCTGAAGCTCATGGTCGGCAGGAATCGCCAGGCAATTCCTGGGTCCGTATGACCTGCGGATCATAAGTCCGTGCCCTAATATCAAAATGGCAGGTCCGCAAAATTTTCCATTTGAAAATTTCGAGGGGCGGATTCTGCGAATAGCTAAAAAGATAGGTACGAGGTTAGAGGCAGGAGGTGGGCAGACGCGCTTTGCTGGTCCGCACGTGGATTTATAATGTAAATCTGTACATTCTTCTCTGATTGATATTTTTGCATGTTATAATAAAATTAATAATTACTTTTTTCATGGGAGTCTGCTATGGATTTGATCACGGTTATTGTTCCCTGTTTTAATGAGGAGGCTTCGCTTCCTTATTTTTTTAGTGCTTTTGAACAGCTTAAGAAGGCTATGAGTTCGGTTGATTTTGAGCTTCTTTTTGTGGATGATGGTTCGAAGGACAGTACGCTTTCCATTATTAAACAGCTGACAGTGGAACATGATGAGGTAGAATATATATCCTTTTCCAGAAATTTTGGAAAGGAAGCGGCTATGTATGCAGGACTCAGGCATGCCAGGGGAGATTATGTAGTATTTATGGACGCAGATCTGCAGGATCCTCCGTCGCTCCTTCCTGATATGTATAAGGCGGTATCGGAGGAAGGATACGATTCAGCGGCTACTCGACGTGTCACACGGGCAGGCGAACCCCCAATCCGTTCGTTTTTTGCACGGCTCTTTTATCGGTTGATGAACCGGATTTCCCGTACAGAATTGGTAGATGGGGCCAGGGATTATCGACTTATGAACCGGAAATTTGTGAACGCGCTCCTTGAATTAGCTGAATATAATCGTTTTTCAAAAGGCCTTTTTGGATGGGTAGGATTCCGTACGAAATGGTTTGCGTTTGAAAACGTAGAGAGAGTAGCGGGAGAAACTAAATGGTCCTTCTGGAAACTTCTTCTCTATGCGGTAGACGGCATCGTAGCCTTTTCCACGGTGCCCCTGATTGTTTCAACCATGTTTGGAATTCTGTCATGTCTGGCTTCATTCGTCGGAATCCTTTTTGTAGTTATCCGAAAGCTTATTATAGGAGATCCTATTCAGGGCTGGGCATCTACCATATGTATCATACTCCTCATGGGAGGCATCCAGCTTCTCTGTACAGGAATTCTAGGACAATACCTGGCTAAAACCTACTTGGAAACAAAGAAACGACCAGTGTATATAATTAATGAGGAAAAGACAGCAAAGAGCTTAGAGCAAAGAGCTTAGAGCTTTGGCAGACTTGCTATGCTCGTCTGCAAGTGGATTCTGCGAATGGAATGACGACAAACCTGCTAACAAAAATCAAGTGTTTTTTGTTAACAGGAGAAGTTGTCCTTCATCCAATTTGGGGCGCACTTAATAAGCCATCCTTAAGGATAGTAAAAAAGAAATATTCATCTTTACCATTTGCCTTTACTGGTATACTTCCATTACCCGGACATAGTAGATTCGTAAAAATTTATTTAACCCGGCAATCTTTGACAGCTTTTTGTTTTTCCCTTCGGCCTCCTTCTTCAGGATATAGTTGTATACGGCATTATCTTCTGGTTCCTTATGGCTTTTAAGCATACGCATTACTTCAAATCCTATCTTGCGCAGAATGGGTGACCCTCTTTTTGAAATTCTCCTATGAGTACCCACAAATTG
>NZ_FMXA01000006.1 GCF_900103425.1 Dialister histaminiformans
CGGATCAACGGTGTACCAGTTGTCACGCCAGTGGCACGGCTGGAAAGCCGCATCCGGAAGGGATAAACGCTGAAAGCATCTAAGCGTGAAGCCCACCCCGAGATGAGACTTCTCATCAGAAATGAGTAAGACTCCTTATAGACTATGAGGTTGATAGGCCGCAAGTGGAAGCGCAGCGATGTGCGGAGCGATGCGGTACTAATAAGTCGAGGTCTTAACTTAAGATTTCACAACGCGACCGAAGCCAAGAGCTTCAGTGATACTTCTATATAGTTTTGAAGGAACAACCTTCAGATATGGTGGCAATAGCTGTGAGGATACACCCGTTCCCATGCCGAACACGGAAGTTAAGCTCACAAACGCCGAAAGTACTTGGCTGGAAGCGGCCTGGGAGGATAGGAAGCTGCCAAATAAAAGAGACACCTGAAACGGTGTCTTTTTTATTTGGCCATCTTGTTGAGTCCCAGGCCAGGTGGCAATACTCATTAAAAAAGTTAAAGGATTCCGAGGGAAAAAGCGAAGGCCTGGTGAGGCGCGAAGACAAAGTATTGTCTTCGCGAGCCGCAAACCCTAAAGGAAAGAAATCCGGAGGATTTCCATAAGAATATTGCGGCTGGCAGTTGAATTGCTGAATAAAGAAACTCATCACAGAGATGTGATGAGTTTTTTTTTATTAAATCCCGGCCCGCCATTCATAGAAAATTCTTCGAATTTCCTCTTATATAGACTTGCGGGCAGCGACGACAATCCCTTGTCGTCGCTCCTACCAGGCCGCTAGGAGTTACATTGAGATGAATGGGTTAGGTTAGTCATATTTATGAGCCAAGTACTTTCTATGTACGGGAGTACATCAGCTGGCATGGATATAGGTGTCGCAAGAATGCCTATGACGACACTTTAGAAAAGGCCGGGCTACCATTTATAGGAAATCCATTCGGATTTCGATCCAGTTGAATGGTAGCCAGCAACGACAAGATGTTGTCGTTGCTCCCATGCCAACACGGAAGTTAAGCTTGTAAACAAATACATAGCGATCTTAACGCATCTTCTGCGTCACTGGAGTAAAATCCAAATCCAGGCGTAGTCATCTACAGCCTGAATCCGGATTTTCCTTCGGTCCTTGAATCTGCATTAACCTCGTATGTATTTGCATCTCTGTTCTTACGTCATAGAATTATGTTGGGCTGGCAGTTAAGTTGCTAACCATAATTTATTCTCCAGACTACGGGTTTCCAGAGATGTTAGATCGCTGATGAGCTTAACTTCAACCGTGTGTTGTTTATTTAAACGTTAAACGTCCTTGTCGATAAATTCTGTACATGATAATGTGTAATTTATTGTTGTTATTGATAATACATCAAATTAAATTTATAATAATTACATAATGATGAATTGCATTACTTTTTGCAATTTACCAGACAAATAGGATAAAGCAAGAATTAATTTAATTATGAGCTTGTTAACGTAGAATAAAACAAATGATGAAGGTAATTTAAATGGCCAAAAAAACAAAAGCAAACATTGGATTTGAAAAACAGATTTGGGATGCGGCTTGTGTTCTTTGGGGACATATTCCAGCTGCAGAATATAGAAAGGTAATTATTGGATTAATCTTCCTTCGATATATTTCGGCTGCTTTTGAAGCTAGGTACAAAGAACTGGTGAATGAAAAGGAAGGGTTTGAAAACGATCCTGATGCTTATACGGAATATAATATTTTCTTTGTCCCAAAGGAAGCTCGGTGGGAAACTATTTCCGCTGCAGCCCATACACCGGAGATTGGAAAAGTGATTGATGATGCCATGCGGGCTATCGAAAGCAACAATCACAAACTGAAAAATGTGTTGCCCAAAAATTATGCGTCCCCCGATTTAGATAAGAAAGTTCTGGGAGAGGTAGTGGATATTTTTACTAACGATATTGATATGTCAGATGCAGAAGCCAGTGAAGATTTACTGGGGCGTACATATGAATACTGCATTGCAAAATTTGCAGAAGAAGAAGGTGTTGGTGGAGGTGAATTCTATACCCCTTCCAGTATTGTAAAGACCCTTGTGTCTATTCTGAAACCTTTTGCCAATTCCCGCGTTTATGATCCTTGCTGTGGAAGTGGCGGAATGTTTGTGCAGAGTGAAAAGTTTATCGAAGCACACAGCCATATGCGGGGAGCTATTTCTGTCTATGGTCAGGAAGCTAACCCAGACACATGGAAGATGGCTCAAATGAATATGGCTATTAGAGGAATTGATGCTAATTTAGGTGCTTATAATGCAGATACTTTTACTAATGACCTCCATCCAACGCTGAAAGCAGACTATATTCTGGCCAATCCGCCATTTAACTATCATCCCTGGGGGCAGGAACAATTAAAGGAAGATAAACGGTGGCAATATGGGCTCCCCCCAAAAGGTAATGCAAACTATGCCTGGATTCAGCATATGATTTCACATTTAGCACCCAATGGCAAAATTGGGCTAGTACTGGCAAACGGGGCGCTCTCTACCCAAAGCAAAGGAGAAGGGGAAATCCGTAAAAATATCATCAATGCTGATTTAATTGAGGGAATCATTGCCATGCCTACTCAACTTTTCTATAGTGTGACCATTCCGGTTACTCTGTGGTTCATTACAAAAAACAAAAAGCAAAAGGGCAAGACATTGTTCATTGATGCCCGAAAAATGGGACATATGGTCGACCGCAAACACCGGGATTTTACCGATGAAGATATCCAAAAACTGGCTGCTACATTCTCTGCTTTCCAGAATGGGACACTTGAGGATGTGAAAGGTTTCTGTGCTGTTGCAACGACAGAGGATATTGCAAAGCAGGATTATATCCTGACTCCTGGTCGCTATGTGGGGATTGAAGAAAAGGCAGATGATGGAGAACCTTTCGATGATAAAATGAAACGGCTTACCAGTGAACTTTCAGAGATGTTTAAGAAATCCCATGAACTGGAAGAAGAAATCAGAAGGAAACTGGAGGCAATTGGATATGAAATTTAAACTTTCAGATATTTGTTCTTATCGGAAAGAAAAGATTGCAGTTTCAGAATTATCTAGGAAAAACTATATTTCTACGGAAAATATGCTTCCAGACAAAAATGGAATAACTGTTGCTACAGCACTTCCTAAAACAGTTCAAACTCAAAAATATAAAAAAGGAGATATTTTAGTATCCAATATCAGGCCATATTTCAAAAAAATATGGTTTGCCAAGGGGAATGGTGGATGTTCTAATGATGTGCTTGTCTTTAGTGCCAAAAATGGTATAGATTCACACTTTCTCTATTATCTTCTTGCCGATGATTCGTTTTTTGAGTACTCAATGGCAACAGCTAAAGGGACGAAAATGCCCAGAGGAGATAAAAAGGCATTGATGAAATATGAAGTGCCTGATTTTGATTTAAATGAACAGCATAAGATTGTTGGTGTGTTATCAGCTATTGATGGCAAAATTCAGCTAAATAATCAGATAAACAAGAATTTAGAGCAGCAAGCTCAGGCTATTTTCCAAGAAAGATTTCAGCATCACGATAAACTGCCTGAAAGATGGAAAACGATGACACTTGCCGATGTCTCAATCATGAGTGCAGGTGGCGATAAGCCAAACACAATCTCCTCCCAGAAAACAAGCGAATATCAATATCCTATCTATTCCAATGGCATTAGCAATGATGGGCTTTATGGTTACTCGTCAGACTATAAATTTGATACTGAAAGTGTAACTGTTTCCGCAAGAGGAACTATTGGCTTTGTATGTCTTCGACACATTCCATATACGCCAATTGTACGTCTTGTGACATTGATTCCTCATACAAACCTCGTATCTGCAAAGTACCTGTATCTATGGCTTAAAAGCATACCGATTCATGGGACGGGTACTACGCAACAACAACTAACTGTTCCTGATTTTCGAAAGACAGAAATAATAGTTCCATCAGAATCGGAAATGCGTAGTTTTACAGATACTGTAACGCCCTTTTATCAACAAATATGGGCCAATCAAGACGAGAGTACCAAACTTGCTGATATTAGAGATTCTCTACTGCCAAAGCTTATGTCCGGCGAGATTGACGTCTCTGATATCGACCTTTAAGCCACATATAAATTCTTGTTTATGTTATAACTCCTACCAACGGCGGGAGTAACAATCTACAGAACTGCCGTTGAAGTCGTTCTCTGGAATAATTATGGAAGGAGAATTGACACAATGAAAGATATTATCAAGCAAGAAGTTGTGAAACGGTTGTTGCCACTTTTTAATAATGCACAGATAAAGGCGTTGGACCGTACTCTGGAAATTGTTCTTGGAAAATATATGGAGAGCAAGCCTGATAATGATGAAATTAGCAGTAAGGAGCTGTTGCATAAGTTTCTGGAAGCAAAGAGAATCGAAGGTTGTTCCGAGAAAACGCTGGTCTACTATCAGAATACGATAAATAGGATGTTTTCGAATATCGGTAAGGATGTGATGCACATTATGACCGAAGATTTAAGATCGTATTTGACGGATTACCAAAGGCATAATAATCTCAGCCGGGTAACTATTGATAATGTGCGCCGAATTCTTTCCAGCTTTTTCTCATGGCTTGAGGATGAGGAATACCTCATAAAAAGCCCAATTCGTAGAATTCATAAAATCAAGACAGTTGTCAGCATCAAGGACACGTATTCTGATGAAGAATTGGAAAGGATGCGCGACAGCTGCCGGGAAAAACGGGACCTTGCTTTGATTGATATACTTGCATCGACAGGGATGCGTGTTGGAGAATTGGTCTTGTTGAATCGGACAGATATAGATTTTAATGGTCGGGAGTGCAAGGTGTTTGGTAAAGGCAACAAAGAAAGGATAGTCTATTTTGATGCCCGGACAAAGATTCATTTACAGGAGTATCTTGAAAACCGAACTGATGATAACGAGGCACTTTTTGTTAGTTTGAAGGCGCCATATTCCCGTCTGACAATCAGCGGAGTGGAATCAAGGGTTAGAAAAATTGGTAAACGGCTGCATATCGATAAGGTACACCCTCACAAGTTCCGGAGAACCCTTGCTACAAAGGCAATTGATAAAGGTATGCCGATTGAGCAGTTACAGCAACTTCTGGGGCATAAACGGATTGATACAACGCTACAATATGCGATGGTGAAACAGAGTAATGTGAAGTTGGCTCATAAAAAATTTATAGGATAGAAGGTTATAATATTGGGAAAATGGAAGATATGTGAATTAGGAAATCTTATTAAATTTCAGAGAGGGCATGATTTGCCTAAAAGCAAAATGGTGGCTGGAAAATATCCAGTAGTTGGATCTAATGGAATTATAGGTTGGCATAATGAATATACAACGGAAGCTCCATCTATCACTGTAGGCAGAAGTGGGAATGTAGGTAATCCTTTTATTTATTATGGTAGATCTTGGTCACATAACACTACTTTATATATCAAAGAATACAAAAATACAGATCCAGTATTTATTTATTATTTTCTGAAGACCCTAAATTTAAGCAATTATGCTGGTGGTAGTGCTGTTCCTACATTAAATCGTAACCATATTCATACTTTAAAAGTTTCAGTGCCAGAAACAATTGAAGAACAACATAATATTGGAATGTTCCTTAAACTATTTGATGATAAAATTCAGCAAAATATACGCATAAACAAGAATTTATATGCGGATTAGAAGTCGATGCTAGAGACATCGATCTCGCCGGACATGAGTTTCGGAAGTAAAGCATCGCGAATACCAGAAAGTCTTCTGTTTTCTGCTTCAAGCATAGCTTGCTGTTCAAAAAGCGGTTTACAGAATTCGCTAAACATACGCAGAGTTTCATTATCAGGGATTACGGCAGGAACAGATTTCATGCCTGAGCCAGAAATCTCCTTGAATGTAGATCCTGAAGCCATCCCCTCAATGGTTGGCAAGGCTTGCTTAAGGAAGAAATACATAAAAGCAGTACCGACATTAGTATTGGGAATGACTGATTTGAAACCCTGATTAGTCGTTACGACGTTTGATGCAATGGCTATGTATCCAATTGGTGCTCTTGAGCTGAACAGCACAGTTCCTTCCGGCATTTTCGTCGCACTGCTATTTGAAAAGCCAATGTCAGAAATATCATTCTCACCATGCGAGATGAACTTTGACTTATCAACAGATAGATCCTTTGGTGTAATCCACGGAATTCCATGCTCAGAATAGTATTCTGGATGTTTCTTGGAGGGAGTTCCTCCACCAACCACAGTACCGAGATCAGAAAGAGTTCCCTGCGGCCAAGCGGGATCGGCATTTGCAATAAATCGGTCAAGGAAATAGGCCTGCGCTTGGTCCTCTAAATTCTTGTTTATCTTCCGTAAAACAATAAATTCCAATATATAAAGGAGTTGAAATATATGTCAGATTCCTACAAGGAAGCGGACTATGAAAATACTATTATAGAACTGTTTCAAAATATGGGATACCAATATGTATATGGACCAGATGTGGAGCGGAATTATAAGGACCCTTTTTATGAAATAGATTTGGAGGATTCTATACGCCGAATTAATCCCCGTATGCCGGCAAGTGCCATTCATGAAGCACTTTTCAAACTGAAAAACTTTGAGAATGCTCATCTGGTGCAGAAAAATGCCCTCTTTATGAGCTATATCCAGAATGGGATAGAAGTTCGGTACTTACAGAATGGTGAAGAACGTTCTGGTTTGGTCTATCTGGTAGATTATAAAAATCCTGACAACAACTCCTTTGTTATTGCAAACCAATGGACCTTTATTGAAAACAGTGAAAAACGGCCGGATGTATTGCTGTTTTTAAACGGGATGCCCATTGTGCTAATGGAATTAAAATCCCCATCTCGGGAAGAAACGGACGCATCGGAAGCTTATCGACAGATTCGGAATTACATGCATGAAATTCCTTCTATGTTTATTTATAACTGTATCTGTGTCATGAGCGATCATCTGACTTCAAAGGCTGGGACGATTACATCCGGAGAAGACCGGTTCATGGAATGGAAAACCAAAGATGGCAGTTATGAAAATACCCAGTATGCCCAGTTTGACACGTTCTTTGAAGGAATTTTTGATAAGAAGAGATTACTCGATATTATTAAGAACTTTATCTGTTTCTCCAATGAAGGGGTAAAACAATTTAAAATTCTGGTGGGATACCATCAGTATTTTGCTGTTCGTAAAGCCATTGAGTCAACGAAAAAAGGGGTGGCTACCGATGGTAAAGGGGGCGTTTTCTGGCATACTCAAGGCAGCGGTAAATCCCTTTCCATGGTATTTTATGCGCACTTACTGCAGGAAGCTCTGAATTCGCCTACCATCGTTGTGATTACGGATAGAAATGACTTGGATGATCAACTATATGGACAATTTGTAAAATGTAAAGAGTTCCTCAGGCAGAACCCGATCCATGCAGAAAGTCGAAAAAATTTAAGGGAATTACTGGAAGGTAGAAAAGCTAATGGTATTATTTTCACGACCATGCAAAAGTTTGAGGAATCTAATGAACCTCTCTCAGAACGGCATAATATCATTGTTATGGCAGATGAGGCGCATCGGAGTCAGTATGGTCTGAAAGAGAAAATTAATTCCAAAACAGGTGAAATTAAAATAGGCTCCGCCAGAGTTATACGTAATAGCCTGCCCCATGCAACTTATATTGGGTTTACGGGGACACCTATTGCGTTAAAAGATCGGAATACACGGGAAGTTTTTGGGGATTATATTGATATTTATGATATGACCCAGGCAGTAGAAGATGGAGCAACAAGGCCTGTTTATTATGAAAGCCGGGTTATCAAATTAAAGCTGGACAAGAAAACTCTTGCTTTGATTGATAAAGAATATGACCTGATGGCTTCCAATGCCGATCCGTTTGTTATTGAACAGAGTAAAAAAGAATTAGGGCAAATGGAAGCTATCCTGGGGAATGACAAAACTATTGATTCTCTGGTTAAAGATATTCTGGATCATTACGAACATAATCGAGAACATTTATTAACCGGAAAAGCTATGATTGTAGCCTATTCCCGGCCTATTGCCATGAAGATCTATCATAGGATTCTGGAATTACGTCCTGATTGGAATGAAAAAGTGAAAGTTGTTATGACAGGCTCCAACAAAGATCCGGAAGAATGGGCTAAAATTATCGGGAATAAATATCATAAAGACGAATTGGCGAAAGAATTCAAAGACAATGACAGCCCATTTAAAATTGCTATTGTAGTTGATATGTGGCTCACTGGCTTTGACGTTCCATCTCTGGCAACTATGTATATTTATAAACCCATGAGAGGATACAATTTAATGCAGGCTATCGCCCGGGTAAATCGGGTGTTCCGGGATAAAGAGGGCGGCCTTATTGTTGATTATGTAGGGATTGCTTCAGCTTTGAAAGAAGCCATGAACGATTATACCGCCAGGGATAAAAAGAACTATGGGAATATGGATATTGCCAAGGCTGCATATCCTAAATTCCAGGAAAAATTGTCTATTTGCCAGGATCTTTTCTACGGTTATGATTACTCTGATTTTCTGCATGGAAGTAATCTGGAACGCTCCAAAGCCATTAGCGGTGCGGTGAACTTTATTGTTGGTGTTAGTAAAAAAGATGAGAGAGAAAACTTCCTGAAAGAAGCCCTTTTGCTGAAGCAGTCGTTATCTCTGTGTTCTTCTCTTGCAACAGAAGATGAACGGATTGAAGCGGCTTTCTTTGAATCTGTACGCGTATTGGTTGGGCGATTGATGAACCAAGGTAGAGGAAAGAAAATTTCACTGCCTGAAATGAATGCTCGGATTAATGAGCTTTTGAAAGCCAGTATTAAGAGTGAAGGGGTACTGAATCTTTTCCAGGGAGCAGGGGAAGACTTTTCGTTGTTCGATCCAAAATTTCTGGCCGAAATTGCCAAGATGAAAGAAAAAAACCTGGCGGTAGAACTACTGAAGAAACTTATTGCCGATCAGGTAAGCGTTTATAGAAGAACTAATGTGGTTAGGTCAAAAAAATTCAGTGAGATGATGCAGCAGGCGATGAATCGGTATTTGAATGGCATGTTGACCAATGAGCAGGTAATTGAAGAACTGTTGCAAATGGCCAAACAAATTCAAACCGCACGAAAAGAAGGGGAAAAACTCGGATTAACATCAGATGAATCAGCCTTTTATGATGCTTTGACAAAACCAAGAGCGATTAAAGATTTTTATCAAAACAATGAACTGATTGCTATGACAAAAGAGTTAACAGATGCATTACGTAGAAATCGCACGGTTGATTGGCAGAAAAGAGACAGTGCCAGAGCCAAAATGCGTATGATGATTAAGAGACTCCTAAAAAAGCATAAGTACCCACCGGAAGGAATGGGGGATGCTGTACAGACAGTTATGACTCAGTGCGAGTTATGGGCAGATAACAATGATATGGAAGATAGATCTTCTAATGCTTCTTATTGGAGAAAAGCTTATGCAGATGAATACTGTGAGGTAAACAAAGCAGCAGAACCCGGTATTGAATATAATACATAAAGAGTAGAGATAAAAAATGAGTAAAGGCTGAATACAGCAAAAATTAAATAAGGGAAGGTAAATGATGAGAATTTTGGATATATTGATGGTCATATTGATACTAATAAGCATGTATTTTTGGACTTTCAAAAAATTGCCGTCGAAGGACTGATATCAGGGATTATACTGGGCTTTTATTTTGGCTGGCGATTAAATAATGGAAACCATCATTAAAATCATGATAGTGACTGAGAAGTAGCTCTACATGGTATATAGGGATAGTTTTTTACTACATATATAGGCGTTCAGGAAAGAAGCACAAAGAAAAGCTGAAAGCCTATGCATGCAATCCCTCAGGATAGGTGGTAAGGTTATGGATAAGAATAATCAGGCGGTTCAGATAGCTTTGGATAATATGTATGGCAAAGTGCGCCCTTTTGGGTATTTATTCTATGGAGATGAGCAGAAGGGACTTACCTGCCAGCCGGTACCACAGTTTGCCGGGATTCATACGCTGGAAGAATTGTTTGCCGTACTGGAACAATGCTGGGACCAGGAGACGGCATATCCTTCCTGTCAGGAAGAATGGGTTCCGGAGGATCCGTCTTTTGGGCAGTGTGCGATTACCGCTATGCTGGTGCATGATATGTTTGGTGGCACTATTCATAAGATTCGTGGAGATGGTGGAGGAACACACTATTTTAACCGGCTGAACGGAAAGTATGTGGATTTAACGAGGGAACAGTTTGATCTCTATAATTTGCCGGTGGCCTATGAACCAAACCAGGAGATACCGAGAGAGTTCTGTGGCAGAAACAAAAATACGTTGATGCGTTATCATCGGTTGCAGTGGAATATCATGCTGTATCTGGGGACGGCTATTTTGCAAAAATGAAATATTGAGAGGGAAAGCCTGTATCTTTTGATGAGTCTGGCAGATAGGCTTATCTTTATATTTCAGCTTTTCTGTCCCCAGAATAGGATATTTCCTAAAAGTTTAATTTTACTAATTTTGTAATAAAGTGTGGTATAAAGAGTTATTTATTTTACCATATTGCTATTAATTCGCCTACACCGTATAATAAGAAGTGAATTATAAACGTAAATTTATTTTTACGTATATACTATTATAGGTTTATATGATTATATTGTGTATTTCTTATGAATACAGAAGGGGTTTAACATGGCATTAACAGATACCAAAGAAATGTTCAGAAAAGCATATGAAGGTCATTATGCGATTGGGGCATTTAATGTAAATAACATGGAAATCATTCAGGGGATTATGGAAGCAGCTCATGAAGAACAGTCTGCGGTTATTCTTCAGGCTTCCGAAGGTGCCAGAAAGTATGCAGGCTCTCCATACATTGTTGATTTGGTAAAGACAGCGGTACGTCAGTATCCTGAAATTCCGGTAGCTCTCCATCTGGATCATGGTTCCTGCTTTGAAGTGTGCAAGGACTGTATTGATGGTGGATTTACTTCTGTCATGTTTGATGGCTCCAAGCACCCATTTGAAGAAAATGTGCGCATTACTAAACAGGTTGTTGAATATGCACATGCCCATGGGGTAGTGGTAGAAGCGGAACTGGGACGTCTTGCCGGTGTAGAAGATATGGTCAGCGTAGATGCCAAGGATGCTATTTTTACGGATCCGGAAGAAGCGGCTGAATTTGTAGCGCTTACCGGTTGCGATTCTCTGGCTATCGCTATTGGTACCAGCCATGGTGCATATAAGTACAGCGGGGAACCTTATCTGGATTATGAACGTCTGGAAAAGGTAGGTAAGCTGCTTCCGAATTATCCAATTGTTCTCCATGGTGCATCCACGGTTATTCCGGAATATGTAGCTAAGTGCAATGAATTTGGTGGCAAGGTACTGGGAGCTAAAGGGGTTCCGGAAGATATGCTCCGCAAGGCAGCAACCATGGCCGTATGCAAGATTAATATCGATACAGATATCCGCCTGGCCATGACTGCAGCTATCAGAGAAAGTCTGGTTAAGCATCCGGAAAATTTTGACCCGCGTTCTTACCTCAAGGCTGGACGTCAGGCAGTAAAGGATATGGTAAGCCATAAGATTCAGGCAGTAGTAGGTTCTTCTCACTCTATTTAATGGGGAAGGGGAAAATCTCAGCTATGGCAATACAAAACGGTAGAAGCAAAATGTGCTTCTACCGTTTTTCGATGGGAGACAGGGAGTTGGCCATTCAGACTTCCTCAAAGTACAGAATATGTGGATTATCCCTGAGCTGGCTTTTAAATCTAATTTTCTGGCTGCGTCTGGGAAGCTGCATGCTGACTACGGCTACGATGAGCTGCTGACCAGACTGGTCTTTGCTGAAATCGAAATCATATAATTTTACATGCAGCTCTTTAAGGAATCTAAGGAAATAACGGACATCCTCATTGGTTTTAAATTCAATGTACAGATTCAGGCTGCGGGAGTTCCTTCTGAATTTTTTATCCAATGGCCCGAGAACACGATAGACAAAGAGAATAAGGATGAATGCAGGAATTACGCATTCAATGAATCCGAAACCGACTGCCAGTCCCACACCTGCACTGGCCCAGAGCCCGGCAGCGGTAGTAAGTCCCACTACTCGGCTTCTCATGGTGACGATAATTGTACCAACCCCCAGAAAACCGATGCCGCTGATTACCTGAGCGCCCATACGGGTGATATCGATATTGGAGCCGGGAAACTGATAAAAAGCAAATTCATTGACAATGATGGCCAGTGCGGCGCCCATGCAGACCAGGGCATGGGTCTTAACCCCTGCCTCCTTATTTTTTGCTTCCCTGTCAAGGCCTATGATTGTGCCTGCCAGCGTGGCAATAATGAGACGAGCGATAACGGAGGGGATGCTCCATAAATGGAAAAACGTTATGATTGCTGTCATGTGCATACCTCCTGTTCTATGAACTGCCATGATGTATTGTAAAAACATTGTAAAATATATAATGATATGGTAGCAAAACGGAACAGGGGATGCAATGGATGAAAGTTCGCTCCTGGAGAGGATTCTTAGTGTATAATGAGTGAGGCTGTATATAGGATGGCCAGGTTATGCAAATTTTATTGCATGGTTTGGAAAAATACTGATTCGTATAGCTTCTTATATGGTAAAATAAAGAATGTCACATTGTGCATATGCACAGGAAATGAGTTAGAAAAATTTCAGACACCTGGTCTGAAATATAAGGTATATTAGGAGAAGGCAAAGGGAATGAAGTCATTTTCCAGATCGGCAAATCATATAGGCATTGATATGGGTTCTTCACAGACCCGTATTTTTTCAGAGAATCGCTTGCTTTTGGATGAACGAACTGTTGTTGCAGTAGATAGCAAGACGAATGAGATGGTCGGGTTCGGTACAGATGCGATTATCCGTTATCATAGCAATCCACAGCGGATACGGCTGGAATGGCCAATCAGAAATGGAGCTATGGTGGATTATTATTACACCAAGGGAATTCTGACCTATTTTCTGAAAAAGGTTTTAAAGCAGGCACTGGCACGTCCGGAAATCGTTCTGTCCATTTCCAGCGGACTTAGTTCTGTAGCCAGACATGCGCTGATTGATGCGGTTATGCATGCCGGGGCACAGAAGGCATTCCTGCTTCCTGTAGCGGCTGCGGCTGCGTTGGGACAGGGAATCCGCCTGGATACCCCGGATGTGGTTCTGTCCATGAATATCGGGCAGGATGTGACTGACTGCGGTATGTTTTCCTGCGGCGGTGTGATCGCGCAGGAACAGGTGGTCTTTGGCGGACGTACGATTAATGAAGGAATTCAGGCCTACATGCGGGAGAGCCTGCAGATTATCATCGGAATGGATGAGGCTGAATCCATTAAGCAGGACATGGTCTCTGTGGTGGAAGATGGACTGGATATGACATTCGCGGTGCATGGCCGGCGTGTAGTGGATGGAGTCTCTGTGGTTATGCAGATGACTTCCTCCCGAATGTATCCGATAATTCAGATGTATCTGGAACCGGTGGCTGAACTGGCAGAACGCATTATCCGTCAGGCATCTCCGGATATGGCGGAAGACCTGCTTAAGCATGGATTGCTGTTAACCGGGGGTACGGCCAGACTTTCCGGACTGGATAAATGGCTTGCCAACCGTCTGGGTATTCCGGTAAGAGTACCGGAACATGCGGAAATTTCCGCAGTTATGGGATGTAGTCGTACACTGGATGAATATAAAAAGATTCCGGACCTTATTGAGAGTGGCGAGAAATATTACGGGAGGAATTAGCCTTGTTCTTTTTTGGAAAACGTAAAATTATTACTGCCGTTTGCTTTTTTGTATTTATGGCTGTATGTGGCTGGTTCTGGAGAAACAGAGAGACAGTAAGTTTTGTTTCTCAGCCGCTGTCTACAGCAGAGGCTCCTTTCCAATATGGAACCAGTCAGATATCCTTACTGGCCCGGTACGGCGGGGCAACGATTGGGCAGATTATTAATCACTGGAAAGAAGTGGATACCCTTCGCCATGAAAATGCCAATCTTAAGGCTGAACAGGCAGCGTACAGTGAAATTCTGGCAGAAAATATCCGTCTGAAGGGAATGCTTAATTTTAAACAGACCTATACCCAGTACAGCATGCTGGGCGCTAAGGTCATTGCCAAGGATTATAACAGCTGGACAAATACCATTACCATCGACAGAGGATCCAGTGATGGTGTAAATAAATATATGCCTGTTATTGTGCCACAGGGGGTAGTTGGTTTTGTAAGCTCAGTCAGCCGGTACACGTCTCAGGTACAGCTTCTGGTGGATCCGCGTACGGCCATTGGGGGGATTGTACAGAGACCGGAATCCCGTGTAGCCTCTATTCTCAAGGGCGATGGGAACAATTCCGATTTCCTTGTGTTCGGAAACATTCCTAAGGAAGCGGACGTTATTAAGGGAGACACCATTGTAACCTCCGGATATGGCGGAGTATATCCTAAGGGATTGCTTATTGGGACGGTAAGCCAGGTCTCTGCCGATGGTTCTGGGGTATCTCTGGCAGCTTTGGTCAAGCCGGCAGTTGATTTTACAAAGGTTGAAGAAGTATTTATTATTACCAATTCTGTTCAAAAGGTAAATCCAGGCGATATCAATAACCAGATTCCAATCAAGGAACCGGCTATGAATCCGAATGAACAGCAGGCATCGGATGGAGATACACCGGTTGTACCGGCTAAAGGGGAATAGACATGAGCAGTTTTAGTATGATAGTTACAGGTTTTCTGCTGTTTCTGATTCAGTGGTCTGTATTTCCTTTTCTGTTCAGCGCGCAGTGGCAACCTGATTTATGGCTTACTGTCATGGTCATGAGCACACTTATTTATGACAAGAAGACCGTTTTTATCTGGGCGGTGGCAGGAGGAATTATTCAGGATCTTACATCAGGAAGTTCTGTGGGATTCCATCTGTTTAGCTACCTTGTGATAGCGTCACTGTTTTACTGGGGAGGCAGAAGGCGTTTTAACAGGCATTGGTATGTTTCCTGCATTGCTGTGATGGCAGGGACGCTTCTTGGTCAGATAATTTTTGCTATCGTGGCAGCGATTTCTGGCGAATGGGTATCTGTTCCAGCATATATTGCTTTTAAATGTGCGCCCCTGATGCTGGTGAATGGGCTAGCGGCCATATGCCTGCATCGTATACTCTGGAGCATTAGAATTGAGGGGGATCCGCAGTGGTAAATAAAGATAAGATTCCTGCATTTCTGGAAAGGTTTAAAAAGAAAAAGGAAGAATCCCGGTATACTAATATTATGTATGCCATAGTCTGCGTTCTCTGTGTACTGGGAGCCCGCCTGTTCTGGATGCAGATTATAGAAGGCTCTTATTACAAGAGTGAAGCGGATGGAAACCGCATACGCCATCTTCCGGTACAGGCAGCCCGAGGGGTAATGTTTGACCGCAATGGGCAGATTATGGCGGGATCCCGCAGCGCATACAGTGTGGTTCTGCCTGATGATTTCAAGAAAAATAAGATAAGTGACGCAGAACTGAACCGGCTCTCACAGCTGATTCAGATGCCTGTGGCGGACATAAAGCAGAAAATTGAAGATAACAAGAAGGCCTTTGGCGGCCTGGTTATTGCCAATGATGTAGGTATTGATGTAGCCACACAGATTGAAGAACGCAGGGATGATTATCCGAATTTCATTATCGAAGTCCGTCCGCTCCGTGTATATCCGCTTAATGATGCAGGCGGTCAGATTCTCGGTTATGTCGGAGAAGCAGGGCCAAATGATAAGGATGCAGAAGGTAATCCATATCAGCTGGGTACTATTATCGGCCGTGCCGGTCTGGAGGCGGAATTCAATCCGTACCTGGAAGGGAAGAATGGGAACAAGCTGGTGGAAGTTGATGCTTCCGGGCGTCCAGTAAAGACATTTGACGGGATACCGGTTTCCCAGGGGCATAATATCCGGCTCACTCTGGATAGCCGTATTCAGCGTGCGGCAGAAGATGCTATCAAAGAACAGATGGCTAAACTGGGAAGTACCAGCTCCTTTGCAACCGGCGCTTCGGCTGTAGCCATGGATCCACAGACTGGTGCTATTCTGGCCATGGTCAGCTGGCCGAGTTATGACTCCAATCATTTTAGTCAGGGAATTACTGCGGCGGAATGGAAAGACCTGATTAATAATCCGAATCATCCAATGCAGAACCGTACGATTTCCTCTGTATATCCACCAGGATCTACGTTTAAGGTTATTACGGCTTCGGCAGCACTGGAATCCCATGTCACTACGCCGGGCGAGAGAATATTTGATAGCGGCAAGCACTGGCTGATTCCTAAGAGAAACGCTCAGGGGGAAGCTTTTGGCTGGATTAACTTCTATGATGCTATGGCTAAGTCCGATAATGTATATTTCTATGAAATGGGACGTCGTCTGGGTATTGATCGTCTGTCCGCCATGGCCCGTGCCTACGGTATTGGCCGAAAGACAGGAATTGATCTGCCAGGGGAAGCGGCAGGCAACATGGCCAGCGCAGAATACAAGAAGAAGGTTTTCCATGAATCCTGGTATCTGGGCGAAACATTTGATGCGGCTATTGGTCAGAGCTATACTCTGGTCACTCCGTTGCAGATGGCTGTGGTATATTCGGCTATTGCCAATGGAGGGTATCTGTACCGTCCTTACATGGTGAGCCGTATTGATAACTTTGATGGTACCCCGCTTAAGATTTATTCACCTCAGGTAGTGGGGACCGTACCGGTTTCCAAGACAAATCTGGAAATCATCCGCCGGTCACTACGCGGAGTTATGCAGCCTGGCGGTACAGGTGGATTCATGTTCTCGAATTATCCAATTCCGATTGCCGGTAAGTCAGGGACAGCGCAGACACATGGCGTGGATAATGGCTGGTTCATTGCCTTTGCTCCATATGACAAACCGCAGATTGTTGTGGTAGTTATGTTTGAACACAGTGGTTTCGGTTCTCAGTCAGCAGCTCCTGTAGTTAAAAAGATGATGGATGCTTATTTCCGCGTGGGAAGCTATCAGAATGCAACGGCTGACACCTCAGCTACGCTTGACACGGATACATCCGGAAAGGAAGGAGGACAGATATGAGTCGTTTAACGGCCATTATGTCCGGTAAGGGTGGGGTTGGTAAAACAACACTGACGGCAGCCCTGGGTATTACACTGGCTCGGATGGGGAAGAAGGTTCTTCTTCTGGATGGTGACCTGGGATTGTGTAATCTGGATCTGATACTCGGTGTCAGCGACAGAGTTCGCTTCAATATGTATGATATGGCACTGGGAAAATGTTTCTCTGATGAAGTGATTGTACCCGTAGAGACCAACCTGGACTTTATGGCCGGTTCGTCTGAATATACATGGGATACGGTATTTGAGGGAGCTGTTGATACGGTTCTCGAAGATATGGATGGTCAGTATGATTACATCCTCCTGGACTGTCCGGCCGGGTTAGGCCGTGGGATTACGTATGCAGAGACGCATGCCAATGACGCCATTATTGTTCAGGTGCCTACCCGTTCCAGTGAACGGGATGCACACCGTCTGAAAAAGGAACTGTCAGGGAAAATACCTATATGGATTATAGGAAATGAATTCGTTTGGAATGATGAACAGTTTCTTAGCCCGTCCGATTTTGTAAGGTCTGTTGATGTACGGGATCTTCTTGGCATTGTGCCCCGTACAGTAAAGGCCGGGACATTATCCAATCAGGGAAAGTTTGGCACGAATTCGGATTGGGGAATTTTTGGAGAGGCCATGCGTATTGTGGCTAAAAATTATGTGCATTTCCGTTTTTATCCACAGTCTACATGGAATAAGCTTATTCAGCAGGCTAGAACAGAAGGAATTCCGGCTGATAGTAGTGTTAACAAAAAGAAACAGCAGGAAAAAGAGAGTCTTCTGGCGAGGATGGTATATAAATGGGGAAGAAGAAGGTGGTAACTGATGCATGAATTTCTGAAATTTGTTAAGAGGCTGGACTGGACACTTCTCCTGGCTATTCTGGCTATCAGCATTCTGAGTCTGATGATTATTGCCAGTGCCACCCATGCCAATAATGGACAGTATTCTTTTGTTATCAAGCAGAGTGTATTCCTGCTGGTAGGACTCTGTGCGGCTGGTGTACTGACTTATTTTGATTTTCATCTGCTTGATAAATATGCAAAAATCATTTATGTGGTCAACCTGGTGTTATTGGTCATTGTAAAGTTTGCTGGTACCAGTGCACTGGGGGCACAGCGCTGGATTCAGATTGGGCCGTTTACTTTGCAGCCGTCTGAATTTGCCAAGTTGTTTATGATCATATGTCTGGCCCGTCTGCTTTCTCAGCACCCGGAAGGTTTCCATACCTGGAAGAGTCTTCTTCCGGTTATAGCGCTTATGGGCCCTCCATTTGTGCTGGTGCTTATTCAGCCGGATCTGGGGACCAGTCTGGTATTTGCGGCTATTACATTTGGTATGCTGTACGTCAGCGGATTTTCCATGAAGATTGTAAAGCAGATTATGGCTGTATTTGTTGTTTCACTGCCGGCCATATGGTTCTTTCTTCTTCATGACTATCAGAAAATGCGAATCCGCGTACTGTTTGATCCTAATGTAGATCCCTATGGTTCGGGCTACCATGTCATTCAGTCGAAGATTGCCATTGGCAGCGGTGGATTTTTTGGAAAAGGTCTGTTTGCCGGCACGCAGAGTCAGCTGAACTTCCTTCCGGAAAATCACACGGACTTTATCTTTTCCGTAGTAGGAGAAGAACTCGGATTTGTAGGGGCCATGTTCCTTTTGTTCCTGTTCTTCATTGTGCTGTATCGTACATTGCTGATTGCCAGAAATACCACTGACCGGTTTGGCTCCCTTATGGCTGTAGGGATTATGTCCATGTGGCTGTTCCAGGTACTTATCAATGCAGGCATGACGCTGGGGATTATGCCGGTAACTGGTATTCCATTCCCATTTATGAGTTATGGCGGCAGTGCACTGGTTATGAATTTTATGTGTGTAGGCCTTCTTATGAATATATTTATGAGAAGACAGAAACTTCTTTTTGAATAGTCGGTAATATAATCATTGCAGGGTGAAAGTGGATGCAGGAAATATATATTTCCGCATCCATCTTTTTAAAAGTACAAAAGGAGCAGAAGGAAATGAAGCAGATTTTACTGGAATGTCTTCCTGATGAAACTGCCATGGCGGTTCTGAATGATGGAGTCCTTACGGAGTTTGAAGTAGAGCGTCCGCATGAAACCAGTCTGGTAGGGCGTATATATGCAGGAACCGTGAAAAATTCTGTTCCTTCGCTGAAGGGGCTTTTTATTGACATAGGGGAAAAGAAGAATGCGTTTCTGCGTTTGAATAACTGGCCTCAGCACAGAAAAAAGCCGACGGTAGGCATGTCGGTTCTGGTACAGGTGATAAAAGACAGCACCGATACCAAGGGACCTCTGGTCAGCGGGGAAGTGAGTCTGCCTGGGCGATATGCCGTACTGGTAGCCGATACGGATTATATCGGAGTGTCCAGAAAGATTGAGGAGGAAGCAGAGCGCATGCGGCTGAAGCAGCTGGGGGAAGCATGCTGTCCTGAAGGATGCGGGCTCATCATACGTACAGCCGCCAGAGAGGGAAATGAGGAGGCCGTAAAGAGAGAGTTTATGCATCTGGCATCTACTTGGAAAATTATTGAGAGACGTCTCAGAATAGAAAAGGCGCCGGTACTGCTGTACCGTGGAAGCGACCTGGTGGTTCGCTGCCTCAGGGATTATGCAGATATGGAGACTGAAATCATTGTGGACGATGCAGAGACGGAAAAACGTCTCCTGTCAGTGAACCAGTCAGAACAGGTCGTAAAATCGGAAAATATACATCTCTATGAAGGAGCTGTGCCGATTATGAAACGCTATGGAGCGGCCGATTCCATTCAGCAGCTCTTTGAACGGCAGGTGAATCTTCCATCCGGCGGCTCTATTGTGATTGACTATACGGAAGCGCTGACAGCGATAGATGTCAATTCCGGATCTTTTCATGCCAAAGGCATGCCCCATGGGGAGGTGGCTTATCTCATCAATAAGGAAGCGGTTCCTGAGATTGCCCGGCAGATCCGTATACGGGGAATCGGGGGAATTATTATGATTGACTTTATTGATATGGATCATGACTGGCAGAAGGAAAACATAGTTAAGAGGCTCAGAGAAGCTGTTTCATCCGATAAAGTAAAAACCGTGGTATGCGGAATGACTTCTCTTGGACTTGTGGAAATGACACGTAAGCGTACAGCCTACCGGTTGGAGCATGTGTATTATGACACCTGTCCCTGCTGCAAGGGCAGCGGGCTGTCTGTATCTGCTGAGTCCGTAGTCATCCGGATTCACCGGGAGCTTAAGATGAGAAGGAAAATGGGGAATTTTCAGTCATCCCTGAGGATTGAATGTCATCCGGCTGTGGCACGCCGGCTTCAGACGGAGGAAGAACAGCACCGGCTCCATACCTGTTTCCATGTAAAACCGATTATCAAAGCCAGAGAAGATATGGCTATCGAAGTATTCAGTATTCTGTCAGAATAAGTATATAGATATTGTTGTAGCGGAAAGGCTGACCTGAAAAGGGCAGCCTTTTCTTATTGTGATTTGCCATAAAATAACTAAAAATAGTTATATTGGAAATAAAAAGTAATAAAAAATGGTAATAAACGACTATTGTTATGAATGTCATGTTTACTTATAATGTAAGCATAAGAACTAAGAAAGTGGCCGAGCGAAGGCCATAACCCCGGGATTAACGGGAGGATGGAGGGACATATGAGAAAAGTAACAGTAGCCGCTACTCAGATGGCTGTAACCTGGAATAGAGAGGAATCTATAAAAAATGCAGATAAACTGGTTCGTCAGGCAGCGGCTAAGGGAGCTCAGGTTATTCTGATTCAGGAATTATTCGAAACTCCGTATTTTTGTCAGACGCAGGATTTTAAGTATCTGGATCTGGCTACTTACCCTGATGAAAATCCGGCGATCCGCCATTTCCGCTCCGTGGCCAGAGAGCTGCATGTAGTGCTTCCCATCAGTTTCTTCGAACGGCATGGAAATACGCAGTTCAATTCCGTGGCAATGATTGATGCAGATGGAGAAGTGCTGGGAATCTATCGCAAGACACATATTCCGGATGGACTTCCTTATGCAGAAAAGTTTTATTTCACCCCGGGAGATACTGGATTCAAAGTGTGGAATACGGCGTATGGCAAGATTGGTGTAGGTATCTGCTGGGATCAGTGGTTCCCGGAAGCGGCTCGTGCTATGGCCCTTATGGGGGCAGAAATGCTTCTTTATCCTACGGCCATTGGAAACGAACCATATCTGGAAAAGGATTCCCGCAAACACTGGTGCAACGTAATGAGGGGGCATGCCGCTGCTAATATGATGCCGGTCATCGCTTCCAACCGCATTGGCAGAGAAGTACCTGAAGGAAACCCGGATAGCCAGGGCATGGTTTTCTATGGAACATCCTTTATTGCGGATCAGCACGGGGAGCTGATGGTACAGGCAGATGACCATAGCGAATGTGTGCTTACTGCAACATTTGATCTGGATGAGCTGGCTGATGAACGACGACAGTGGGGGATTTTCCGTGACCGAAGACCGGAAATGTATAAGATTATCACAACCCATGGCGTGAATCGCTGAGTAGTACCCCACCTGATTTTTCAGGCAGGGAAAAGGAGGGGCAATCGATGTCTCAGATTATTAAAGGCTCAACACCTGCAGAAGATGGATTTTATATGCCTGCGGAATTTTCTCCTCAGGATGAAGTGTTTATGGTATGGCCGGAACGGACGGATAACTGGAGAAATGGTGCAAAACCTGCTCAGGCAGCCTATGCAAGGGTAGCAAAGGCTATTTCGGAATTTACACCGGTAACCATGATGGTGAGCACAAAGCAATTTGCTCATGCGCGGGAAATTCTGCCACCGGAAATCCGGGTAGTGGAAGTATCAACCGATGATGCCTGGTGCCGTGATACCGGTCCTACCTTTGTAATAGACGGAAAGGGACACAGAAGGGCAATTGACTGGACATTTAATGCCTGGGGCGGCTTGGTAGATGGCCTGTACTTCCCGTGGAATCAGGATGATATGGTGGCCGGCAAAGTCTGCGAGATGACCCGTACGGACCGGTATAGAACGGATGATTTCGTTCTGGAAGGCGGTTCCATTCACGTGGATGGAGAAGGCACAGTGCTGACTACGGAAATGTGTCTTTTGAGCCCCGGCAGAAATCCGGACATGACCAGAGAAGAAATCGAGGAAAAGCTTTGCGAATACCTGAATTGTGAAAAGGTTATCTGGTTAAAAGATGGTATTGATCCGTATGAAACCAATGGGCATATTGATGATGTGGCCTGCTTTATTGCCCCCGGAGAAGTGGCATGTATCTGGACAGATGATTCGTCTCATCCGTTCTATAAGGAAGCGCAGGCGGCTTATCAGGCTCTGTCGCAGGCTGTGGATGCCAAAGGCAGAAAACTGAAGGTGCATAAACTGACACTTACGGCCAAGCCGGTTTTGCTGGAAGGTGCTGATACCATTGACCGGGTACCCGGAACCGCACCGCGCCAGGATGGGGATTTGTGTATTGCCTCTTATATGAATTTCCTGATTACCAACTCTGGTGTCATCGTTCCTCAGTATGAGGATGAAAATGACCAGCTGGCACTTGACCAGATTCAGGCCATGTTCCCGCATCATAAGGTGGTTGGGGTGGACACCCGTGAAATTGTCTATGGCGGCGGTAACATCCACTGCATTACCCAGCAAATGCCATCGGATGAAAAATGAATTTTCATACTGCTGAAAACCTGCACAGGGCGTGCAGGTTCTTTGGCGTATCAAAGTTTTGGACACATCGGTGATATTTTAATTATGAGAGAGGTGACTCTATGCTGACCAACAGCGACTGGATGATAATCAATGCCATTACCTATAAGATTCAGTCTATTGAAAATTTTGATGATATGCGGATGGAAGTAATGAGACAGCTGGGACATCTGATTCCCTATGACAGCAGTTCTTTTTATCTCAGTTGTCCTGGACGGCCGGAGCAGCTTATGCGTCCACTGGGAATTAATTATCCTCGGGATGATATGGAAAGCTACATACAGAAATTCTGTCATATCGACTATTCTGAGGGGCTTATGATGACCGGAAAGAATATAGCCTACAGAGAAAGCGATATTATTGAAGAGGCTGTTCGAGTAAATTCAGAGTATTATCGAGCAGTATACGTTCCTCATGGCTGGCATTATTCTATTCATCTTAATCTGTGCTATAAAGAAGAATTTCTGGGAATCCTGTCTTTTTTTCGCCAAAAGGGAAAGGAAAATTTCTCTTATGATCATGTGCAGGTTCTGGATATGATTAAAGATCATCTGGCCTATCGTATGGACAGAGAACGGGTACGAAAGCCTTCTATTGAGCATGTGCCTGGTTATACCACGCTGAGCAAGAGGGAGCGGGAAATTGTTCATGCATTGCTTACCAGAAAGACACCGGAAGAACTGGCAGATGATCTGTCCATATCTATTAACACGCTGAATAAGCATATAAGCCATATATACCATAAACTGGGGATACGGGGGCGCATGCAGTTGTTCGATTATGCAGAATGAAAATATGAAAAGTTAACATACAATACCCGCATCATAATCAGCAATTCTGGAATGGATTATGAAATATGAGTCGAGAATTCTGTGGTAAAAAGCAGGTTTTGCGAAACGTCGCAAAACCTGCTTTTTTGATGGGTAAGCACAAGTATCTACATAGTTAAACAAATTTATGAAATGTTTGACATCGGGGGGGGTAGATATATAATCTATCTAACGAAATTCTAAACTTTTTTATTACGAAAAGGGGCTTACTGAGCATGTTAGTAAATAAAAGAACAAAGTGTAGGGCTATCCTGGCAGCGGCTGTGTTGACAGGATTTTCTTATGCTTCCGTTTATGGTGCGGATATTACTTCTCCGTTGAGTATTACCGACAAGGATGCTGTGGTTAATGAAAATATAAATGTTGGGATAACTCCGGGGAATTCGGCATTTCATGTAGTGAATATCGATAAATCGGCATCTGGAGGAACTGTTCGGATTAACAGCCAGAAGATAAATGCGGATATTCATAATGCAACAGGCCCACAGCTTCGGATTGATGGGATTATTACCAATACCGGTTCTGTTGATAAGAACAGTTACAGATTAACAAATGCCAGTATAGGCTATGAGGGAACCGTCGATTTAGCAGATGGTCTTACAATTACGGTAGATGGGACAGGAACCTGCCCTAAGATAGCTGGCATTTATGAAAATGGATTTGAGTCATTATACAGATCTTTTGGGAGAGGCAGTCTTAATACAGGAAAACCGGCTAATCTGACTTATAATCTTGGGGATAATACTACCATTATGATGCATGGTCAGGATATAGTTACACAAGAACCGGATCCCTTTTCACAATCTGTGTATTATAGTCAGACGGGGATTATAAATGATGGCGGCATTATGAATGCAGGGGACAACCTGAATATTACCAGCGACGTTCAGGGGATATATACGCTGAATGCTTCAGGGATAAATAATACTAAATATGGACAAATGCATATAGGGGATAATGCGGTGATTAAGGCCAGTGGCACGTTAGCTAAATTAAGTTCAGGCTATGGGGCGGAAGTGTATGGGATTATCAGTCGTCATAATCATGCATGGGAAGACGAATCTACCAATAAAGGACGCCAGCTGATTACCCTTGGGAAAAATGCAGAGATAACGGTAGATTTCAATAGCCAGGGGACAGCTGCAGGATCACCTGCTTCTATCATGGAGGCAGCTATATACTTGTCTACTACCGATTTTACAGCGGATAACCATCTTCATCTGATTACCACACAGGAAAACAGCGGCATTGGTACCTATGGACTGGTTGCCTGGAATCAGTGCAAGGCAAACATAGGAGATGATTTCCAGGTGGATGTAACGACAAAAGGGAAATGATATGGCGTGTATGGTGTGTATGCAGGTCATTACACCAATACAGGAAGTTCGGTAGATGGCACAGACATTACGTTTAAAGGGAATGTGCAGGAAAATCTCGTTGCATCAGACAGTTATCAGATTTTTGGCAATTATTTTAATGCCTCTTCACTGCATCTGGGAGGAAATGAAGATATCTCCATAGAAGCCAACGGAAAATTTAATCATATTTCCGGGGTGTATATGCTTAACTCGGGAGCGGATCTGTATGGTCAGGACAGCCATGTGAGTGTCACCATGAATATTCATGGCGAATCCAGGCCGGGGCTTTATTATGAGCAACAAAATAATTCTTATATTGACGGAATTGACTTAGAAAATCAGGCTTCGGCAACATTAAACGATGTATCCGTTCGTATGGGATATGAAGGAAATCTTGCGGATACGACGAAAATCAAAGGCATTTCTGCCGTATCTTCCCAGGTACAGATAAATGGGAACACGGAAGTAGACCTGAAGGCGGAAAATACGGGGGAAGCCGGAGAAAATAAACTGTTTGGGATATATAACCATGAAGGGACTCTTACAGCGGGGGATGTGCATGTTAAAGCAGAGGGAAAAAATATAGGCATCATATCTGGTATTAAGACGACGGAAAATGGATCTACGGATATTGAAGGAAATACAGAAGTTTCTGTGTCAGGAAATACAGATGACTGTACAGGTATTATGAGCACACAGGGGGGTCAGGCTGTATTTCATAAAGGGGTGACTGTACAAGGGGCTAAAACAGCAATAGAAAGTGATAATGAAAACAGTCTGATTGACATAACCAGCGATGGAACCAAAGTCATCGAAGGGAATCTCCTTTCTACGGACAGCGGGATAATCCGTCTGTCCCTTCATGACAGTACGTCCTCTCTTACCGGGGTATCCACCGTCCAGAATGGGGAAACGGATCTTACGGTATCGGATCGCAGTATGTGGAATATGACCGGGGACAGTGAAGTGACCAGCCTTGAACACAGCCGTGGCGGGGTCATTAACATGAATGCTTCGCCGGCGTATGAAACCCTTCATGCGGGCAGTTACACCGGAAATGGCGGGATTTTCCTCATGAAGACCGATCTGGATTCGGAGAAGGATGGAGATAAAGTCACTATCGATTCCGCTGCGGATGATTCTTCCGGACTGATTATGGTAAAAGACAGCAGTCTGTATACAGGGAAGGAAGTTAAAGGAATCAGAAATCTGTTGCTTGTGACGGATGCCAGTGGAAAGGCCCGGTTTGAAGGGAAGGACCTTGACCAGGGAGGACTCTGGGATATGACGCCGGTTATTAAACGAGGGGATGAAGCTCTTGATGCAGAAGGTAATGCGGTAGGGGACCATACGGAATGGTATCTGACCAAGGTGGAGAAGAAAGTAAATAAGGATACCATTCCACTTATAAAAGCACCAGATAACAGCTACGCCCTCTATCGGTTGGATATTGACAGTCTCCGGAAGCGTATGGGGGATTTCCGCTTCCGCAACCTGAAGGATACGTCAGGTATCTGGGGCCGGGATTTCCATGGTTCTTATGACGGACAGGGAATAAACAGTAAGTACAACGGATTCCAGCTGGGCTATGACTACGCGGCCAATGAAAAGAGTGTATATGGCTTCTTCGCGGAACGTAATATTTCCAGTCCGAAGTACAGCTATGGTTCCTCTGAAAATCATGGCCTGTCCGCTGGAGTTTACGGCACATGGTTTGGCGACAGTGGTGTATATACCGATGTAGTGGCTAAATGGGGACGGGATGATACAGAGCTGAAGAGCTGGGGCAATTATCCTGACCAGGCTGACTACCGGACTCATAATGAAAGCCTTTCCGTGGAATTTGGAAAAACATTCACGAAAGATAACGGACTTTTCCTGGAACCGGAAGCGCAGATGGTATTCGGTCATCTGGGAAGCAAGGATTATACCACCCGACGTGGAAAGACCGTCCATATGGGTGGCTATGACAGCGCCATCGGCCGCCTGGGCATCCTGTTTGGCAAACGGGTGACAGAAGGAGAACATCCTTATGATTACTATCTGAAGTTCTCTGTACTCCATGAATTTGGTGGCAGCCGCAGCTTCCATCTGGCAGCGCTGGATGGGGAAACCATGGATTACAGCGAAGATTATCAGGATACCTGGGAAGAAGCAGGATTTGGCGGCAGCTGGCATGTTGGCGGAAATACCAATCTTTATGCTGACGTGGAAAGAAGCTTCGGAGGTAACTGGAATAAGAAATGGCAGTGGAACATAGGTGTTAACTGGCAGTTCTAACTGATTGCCCTGGTTACTGTGCAGAGGTCCTTTCAGTATGCATCCTCTGTCTTATGGCAATCTGGAAAAATGGAATTTCATTAAAGTATGGGCATTTCGTCATAAAAATTTCTGCAGAATGGGTAATTTATGGTATAATAACCTTTATCTGATTGGCAACTCTAGAAATTGCATGATGATGGGATTTATTTCTTGCAAATAAGGAAACCATTTGTTATACTAGTCTAGAATTATGTTTGATGTGAAATGAGGTGCAAACACAGTGAAGAAGGGAATTCATCCGGATTATCATCCAGTCGTATTCCGCGACATCGGTGCAAACTATTCTTTCCTGACTCGTTCTACGGCTACTTCTGACCAGACCGTAAAATGGGAAGATGGTAACGAATATCCGCTGATCAATATCGATATCAGCAGCAAGTCCCATCCATTCTATACAGGACAGCAGCGTTTCGGTAAGGCTCGCGGCCGTATCGAAAAGTTCAACAAGCGTTACGGAATCAAGTAATAAGCAAAAGAACAGGGCGATGGCCCTGTTTTTTTATTGGTGATGGACTGTTCAGAATTGGCAGAACTTAGTTTTCACCCCTGTGGTTACATGGGATGAATTTCGTATTTAATCTGTTTTTCTGTTAAAATAAAATGAGTATAAAATAGCATAATAAGGAGATATAGATGAAGACTGAGAAACTGGAAGCTATGGAAGCCCGCTATCTGAGCATTGAAGATCAGCTGAGCGACCCTTCGGTGATTGCAAATCAGAATAAATGGCGCGAACTGTCCAAAGAACACGCAGAACTGTCGGAGATTGTATCCAAGTTCAGAGAATATAAGAAAGTAATGCAGCAGTGTCAGGATGCCAGGGATATTCTTGGCGATAATACTATGAAAGACCTTCATGATCTGGCCAAGGAAGATCTGAAGACCGGGGAAGAAGAAGCGGAACGACTGGAAAAGGAAATTCATATTCTGCTGATTCCTAAAGATCCCAACGATAACCGCAATGTCATCCTTGAAATCCGGGCAGGAACCGGTGGAGAGGAAGCGGCTCTGTTTGCAGCTGACCTGCTTAAAATGTATCTCAAGTTTGCAGAACGCCGGGGCTGGAAGGCTTCCATTGCAGATGCCAGTGAAACCGATCTGGGGGGATTTAAGGAAGTCACCTGTCTGATTGATGGGCAGAATGCCTATTCACTGCTTAAGTTTGAAAGCGGGGTTCACAGAGTGCAGCGTGTTCCGGTTACAGAAAGTTCCGGTCGTGTGCATACATCGGCTGTTACTGTAGCCGTATTGCCGGAAGCGCAGGATGTGGATGTAAAGATTGATATGAAAGATCTGCGTATCGATGTGTATCGTTCATCCGGAGCCGGTGGACAGCACATTAATAAGACATCTTCCGCTATTCGTATTACCCACCTGCCTACCGGAACTGTAGTTACCTGCCAGAACGAACGTGATCAGCGGCAGAATAAGGAAAAGGCGATGCAGATTCTGCGTTCCCGTCTGTATGCTGAAGCGCTTCGCAGGGAAGAGGAAAAGACGGCAGCGGACAGAAAGGGACAGGTTGGCTCCGGGGATCGTTCTGAACGTATCCGGACTTATAATTTCCCACAGGGACGTGTAACCGATCATCGGGTTCATGTGACCCTGTATCAGCTGGATGATTTCCTCAATGGACATATTGAACCTATCATTGACCGGCTCATTGAAGCGGATCTGGCAGAAAGAATGCAGAAAGAAGAATAATTATGGCATCAACGGATATTTGGACTATACAGCGAATCCTCCAGTGGACAACCCGTTATTTTAAAAATCATGGGGTGGAAGAGGCACGGCTGGATGCGGAACTTCTTCTGGCCCACGTGCTGAAGAAAACAAGGATTTACCTGTATACAAATTTTGATCAGATGCTTAACCGGGATGAACTGGCAGCGTATCATACGCTGGTGGAACGCCGTGCAAAAGGGATATGCGTGGCGGCCCTTACAGGACATAAGGATTTCATGGGACTTGATTTCTTTGTGAATGAACATGTGCTGATTCCCAGGCCAGATACAGAAGAATGGCTGGAAAAGATTATTCAGCGCTATCGTGCCAAGGGAAACCTTCACGTACTGGACCTGGGAACGGGGAGCGGAGCCATTCTGCTGAGTTTTCTTACCTACTGTGCAGAGGCAGATGGCATCGCTGTGGATATATCTCCGGAAGCTCTGGAGGTAGCTAAAAAGAATGCGGAATATATGAAGCTGGAAAACCGCGTGGAATTCCGGCAGGGGGACTTTATCGATGCAGTGAACGAAGGGGAGCTGTTCGATGGAATCTTCAGCAATCCCCCCTATATCCCGTCAAAAGATATAGAGAATCTTTCTGAAGATGTGAAACATGAACCACATATGGCACTGGACGGGGGAGAAGATGGACTTGTTTTCTATCGTCGACTGGCAGCTAAGGCTGGAAATCATCTGAAATCAGGAGGATTTTTGGCTATGGAAGTGGGCATCCACCAGGCTGAAATTGTCCATAAGATGATGGAAGAAACCGGTGAATTTGATTCCTTTGAAATCATCAGCGATTTAGGTGGCATAGAAAGAGCTGTATGCTGTAGGAAAAAATAAAAATATTCATACAATATAAAACAGATAAAACCCTTATGGAGCGAATCCTTATATTGGCTTCATAAGGGCTTTTGTCTGTGTATATTTTGATTTTTGTGTAGTTGATATTTATCGGCCTGTAATATATTATAAGTATAAAGTAAATTACATAAATATAAAATATGCAGCAGAATCAGACTGTTGTGTATCCTGTGAGAGCCTAATTCGCCTGCATGGGAGGCATGTATGAAGAAAATATACTTGGCTTTGGGACTTACGGCGATTCTTCTTCTTAACGCTGGGTGTGGTGGAAGTGAAGGAACTGGAGGCATTGGTGGGGATGCACGGCCAGAAACCATGCAGGAACAGGCGCTTCATGACGATTCGGTATCAGTGGAATACATCAATGCGCTGATTAATGGGATTGAGTATGCAGAAAATATGCATATGAGTAAACATGATGTTTACGAACAGCTCTGTTCTCCCTATGGAGAAAATTTCTCCGAGGATGCAGCGGCCTGGGCGGTGGCCCATATGTCAGATATTGACTGGAAGGCTAATGCGTTGGCCACAGCAAAGACTTATCGAAATGATATGCATATGAGCAGAAACGAAGTATATGAACAGCTTACCAGTGACTCAGGTGAAAATTTTACTAAAGAAGAGGCTGATTATGCCGTAGCTCATATGGATGATCCTGATAACGCAGAAAACTCAGAAGGAACCAACTAAGCAGTAAAGGTCGTATTTTCAGAAAAATGAAATGCGGCCTTTTACTGTATCTGGAAGATTGAATCAGGTTGGGATGGTAGTATACAATATATAGGATAATAAAATAATAAGATAAGGAACCGGTGGTAAGGTTACCGATTTTCATAGAAAGAAGAGATATACCGATGAAAACGGAAATTATTAAAACGACAGATGTGCATTGGAAAGAAAAGGTAAAACATCTGGGAGAGATTATAAGAAATGGCGGACTAGTGGCCTTCCCTACAGAAACCGTATACGGTCTTGGGGGGAACGGGCTGAATCCGGAAGCCTCTAAAAAGATATACGCGGCCAAAGGCCGCCCTTCGGATAACCCGCTTATTCTTCATGTGTCTTCACAGGAAGAGGTAAGCCGACTGGTGGAAGATATCACGCCACTGGAGAAGAAGCTGATGGATGCGTTCTGGCCGGGACCGCTGACGATTGTATTTCCAAAGAAGGACATTGTCCCTGATGAAACATCCGGCGGGCTTAAGACGGTAGCTATTCGCTGTCCGGCATTGAAAGCGACCCGGGAATGGATTAAGGAGTGCGGTGTTCCGATTGCTGGTCCAAGTGCCAATATATCCGGGCGTCCCAGTCCGACTACGGCGGAAAGTGTGCTTCATGACATGAATGGTCGAATTAATGCCATTATTGACGGTGGGGCAACAGACATCGGTCTGGAATCCACCATTGTATCCGCCAGAAGCGGTAAGATTGTTATTTACCGCCCAGGCGGTATAACCAGGGAAATGCTCTCAGCATATGGTGAAGTGGAAGTGGATAAGGGGCTGGCTTCCCCGAATATGCATCCGCTGGCACCGGGGATGAAATATCGCCATTATGCTCCTACAGCACCGCTTACCGTATATGTGGGGGATACGGAGAAAGTGGAGCAGACCATTCTTTCTTTTGCTGAAAAAAAGGATAAGACGTATGGATACTTTGTCAGTGAGGAAATGGCAGCCCTTCTCCCAAAGGATGCGGTTGTATTTTCATGGGGTAAAAGAAGCAGCCAGAAAGAAATGGCGCACAGGCTGTTTTCCGGACTGTTGTATTTTAATGCCCATCCGGTAGATGCCATTATCGGGGAAGGTACATCTATGGATGGACTGGGGCTGGCAATTATGAATCGCTTGACTAAGGCTTCTGGATATCATATTATTGTTGAAAGTACACAAGACAGGTAATATCTGCATTATAGTGTACACTAATAAATTAAATACTGTTACAGGAGGGATATGGATGAAAATCGCGATTGCCAGTGATCATGGCGGGATTGAGCTGAAATCAGTGTTGATTAATCATCTTCAGGAAAGAAATATAGAGGTGATTGATTGTGGTACACACACAAAGGAATCCTGTGACTATCCGGATTATGCAGAAAAGGCATGCCGGAAAATACAGCAGGGAGATGCTGATTTAGCTGTTCTTGTCTGTGGTACCGGACTGGGGATGAGTATTGCGGCGAATAAGATGAAAGGCATCCGCGCTGCCGTTTGCGGCGAAGATTTTTCCGCACACTATGCAAGAGCACACAACAATGCCAATGTGCTCTGCCTGGGAGCCAGAGTGACCGGGCCAGGACTTGCTGTCCTTATTCTCGATACATTCCTTGACTCTTCCTTTGAAGGAGGACGTCATGAACGCAGAGTCAATAAGATTATGGCACTGGAAGCGGAAGCAGCAGAAGAAGCATAGGATTTATAATTCATCTACGGGTGCGTAACTAAAGCAGGTTGTAGTTTTTCAGCAGGATTTGTAAATCATCCTGCATGCACAGGGATAAATTCAATATTGGATTTTCAGGAGTTTAGCAGAATAAAAGAAGCAGAGAGGGAAAAACTATGATGAAACATCTTAAGGAAGATAAGGCAGTTTTCAACAGCATTCAGGAAGAATTAAATCGCCAGAGAAATAAGCTGGAAATGATTGCATCAGAAAATTTTACCAGCTATGCGGTTATGGAAGCGCAGGGCAGTGTATTGACCAATAAATACGCAGAAGGATATCCGGGCAAGCGGTATTATGGTGGTTGTGAGTTCGTCGACAAGGTTGAACAGCTGGCCATTGACAGGGCAAAGGAACTGTTTGGCGCTGATCATGTCAATGTACAGCCACATTCCGGCTCCCAGGCAAACCTCTGTGTTTATTATGCAGTGCTGAAACCGGGAGATACGGTTCTTGGTATGAATCTGAATGATGGCGGGCATCTTTCTCATGGCAGCCCGGTAAACATTTCTGGTAACTATTTCCATGTTCTTCCTTATGGTGTAAGCAGAGAAGATGAACGCATTGATTATGATGCACTGGAAAAACAGGCTAAGGAAGTAAGGCCTAAGCTTATTATTGGCGGATCCAGCGCATATTCCCGTATCATTGACTTTGAACGTATGGCAGCTATTGCTCATGAAGTAGGCGCATTGTTTATGGTGGATATGGCGCATTTTGCAGGTCTGGTTGCCGGCGGTGAATATCCAAATCCGGTAAAGTGGGCGGATATTGTAACCACTACTACACATAAGACGCTCCGTGGTCCTCGTGGCGGTATCATCATGTGCAGAGAAGAACTGGCAAAGACTATTAACAAGGCGGTATTCCCTGGCGTACAGGGAGGACCTCTTATGCATGTCATTGCCGGCAAGGCGGTAGCACTTGGCGAAGCGCTTACTGATGATTTTAAGGCCTATGCTCATCAGATTGTGCTCAATGAAAAGGCATTGTCTGATCGGCTCATTGCCAATGGCATCCGCGTTGTTTCCGGTGGCACGGATACCCATGTTCTTCTTGCGGATATGAAAGAACTGGGAATTAACGGTAAGATTGCACAGTTTGCACTGGATGATGTAGGTATTACCTGCAATAGAAATACAATTCCGTTTGAAACACTCAGTCCGTTCACTACCAGCGGTATCCGTCTGGGATCTCCGGCTTTAACCACCAGAGGGCTGAAAGAATCGGATTTTGTTGAACTTGCAGATATCATTGCTGAAGTAGTCAAGGCACCGGAAGATGAAAATGTGAAGAAAGATGCAGCGGCACGGGTACACACACTGTGTGCAAAGTATCCGCTGTATCCTGAATTATAATCGATGGATAAAGAGCAGGTATATGTATTAGCGGCTGGCAGCTCCTTGTCTTTATCTGAAGGAGAATATGGTGATTAATAAGTTACTGCAAAAAATACCAGGTGGAGAACAGTTTTGGGAAGTCATGCGATTTCTCGTGGTAGGCGGCGGCTGTTTCGTTCTGGAATATGTGCTGCTGTATACGTTAACTGAGTATGGTCATGTCCCTTATCTTACGTCATCGGCGGTTGCATTTACCGTATCGCTGCTGGTGAATTATTTCCTATGTGTTACTTTCGTTTTCCATGCCAGAAATCAGAGCAGGAAGGAAATGATACTTTTCGCCGCTACGTCTTTTGCAGGACTTGGAATCAATCAGATAACCATGTGGTTCTTCGTGGAAATTGCCGGTTTGTGGTATATGTTTGCCAAAGTCATTGCCAGCGCGGTAGTGATGATCTGGAATTATTTCACTAAGCGCTATATCCTGAAAAAATAAAATACAGGAGAGAAACGTGCATTCCTTAAATAAGGGATGCACGTTTTTTGTGCAGCAAGCTGGGGTGGGACAGGCAGATGATCCAACCTGATGATATATAGAATGCGATAGATATCTAAAAGGAGATATGTTAAAATATTTCAAATACTTTTTAATAAGAAACACGTTGCAATGAGGAAGGTATGTTTATGAAGATAAACCGAAAATGGACAGGCGCTGCGTTGGCAGCGTTGATTATTATTGGCGGCGGATGGTATGGATACAGCCGTATGCATACCGAGACCAAGCAGGAATATACATTAGGCAAGGTTGAGAAAGGCAATATCAGCCTTAGCATCGATGCTACCGGTACCATTGAACCAGTGAACAGTGTAGACTTGTCTGCTACGGCTTCCGGCACTTTGGAACAGGTTCTTGTGAAGCAGAATGAACAGGTCACGAAAGGTCAGAAGCTGGCTGTTATCGAATCCAAAGCACTGACAAGTACACAGCAGGAAGCGCTGAATACATTAAACAATAAGCAGTCGTATTATCAGCGTTTGCATTCTCTGTATAAGCAGGGGGCGGTATCATTCCAGACTATGGATGATGCCAAGCTGGATTACCTTAATGCCAAAGCCGCTTATGAAAAGGCACAGGCTGATGTTAATGATACGATTGTATTTGCCCCAATGGATGGTACAGTTATTGGCGAACCTATGAAGACAGGTGAAACGGTTTCTCAGGGGCTGTCCAGCCAGATGGTTATCATGACTATTGCGGATTTGTCCAGTATGCAGATTGAACTGCTGGTAGATGAAACCGATATCGGGGGTGTGGCTATAGGGCAGAATGTTGAATTTACGGTAGATGCCTATCCGGATCGCACATTCCATGGCGTGGTAAGCAATATCTCCAAAAAGGAATATTCTTCCAGTTCATCCAGCTCCTCCAGTTCATCCAGCTCCTCATCTTCCGTTGTATATTACACCGTGTATGTAAACATTAACTCGAATGAACTGCAGGGACTGTATCCTTCTATGACGGCACGCGCAACTATCAAAGGAAAGGAAGACACGGATGCGCTGATTATTCCGGTTACTGCAGTCCGATCTGATACAGAAGGTTCTTATGTCTACAAGATGGAATCTGGTAAGCTGAAGAAAGTGTATATTAAGACAGGTATTACTACAGATACTAAGGTAGAAGTAACCAGCGGCCTTTCTGCAGGAGATCAGGTGGTAACCAGTGGAACAATTTCTCAGGAAACCGCAGCAACCAAGGACACGGATAAGCAGAAGCGTGGAGGAATGAGGCTCTGATTATGATGGGGGCGGATAATATGGAGGCTAAAGAAGTTATCAGGCTGGAACATATAGGGAAAAGTTATTATATAGGAAAACAGGAAGTTCCGGTACTGACGGATATTAACCTGGTTATTGCTAAAGGTGATTTTGTTTCTATCATGGGGCCTTCCGGGGCCGGAAAGTCTACACTCATGAATATTCTGGGGTGTCTGGACAGACCTACCCGGGGTTCCTATATATTGAATGGCAAGGAAGTGGCTAATCAGACAGATGATGAGCTGGCCTATACAAGAAACAGAGAAATAGGTTTTGTCTTTCAGAGCTTTAATCTGCTGCCAAAGCTGAGTGCGCTGGATAATGTCATCCTACCCATGATTTATGGCAATGTTTTCAGAAATGAGCGTGTAGAAAGAGCGACAAAAATGCTGGAGATGGTAGGGCTTGGAAACCGTATCAACCATATGCCTGCAGAAATGTCAGGCGGCCAGCGGCAGCGTGTGGCCATAGCCAGAGCGCTGGTAAATGATCCCTCCATTATCATGGCAGATGAACCGACAGGGAATCTGGACAGTAAATCCACGCGGGAAGTTATGGAAATATTTTCTCATCTCTATTCCATGGGGAAGACTATCATTCTGGTTACCCATGAAGATGATGTGGCCTCCTATGCATCCCGCCATGTTATTCTTTCTGATGGACATATCAGTCAGGATTTTAGAGGAGCCTTATCATGACCAATATTTATATAGAAAGCGTGCGTATGGCCTGGAGCTCCATTGTAAGTAATAAATTGCGCTCACTGCTTACCATGCTGGGAATTATTATCGGGGTGTCGGCTGTTATTGCGCTGGTCTCCTTTGGTTATGGGGTTCGGTCGGATGTGGAAAGTAATATTTCCAGCCTTGGTTCTAATCAGATAACCATTATTCCGGGGAGCGATAATGGCCCGGGAGCCCGTGGCGCTGCAGGTTCTATGCAGAGCCTTACCTATAAGGATTATGAGGCAATAAAGCTTCTGCCAAATATCGACCTGGTGGCTCCTCTGGTAAGCAAGAGCTATACAGTTGTCAATGGCAACAAAAACTGGCAGACTACCGTATACGGAGCTACTGATGAATATATGGAAATATCAGATCTGACACTGCAGTCTGGCCGTTATTGGACAGATGAGGAGTATAATAAACGTTCCCGTGTCGCCATTATCGGGCAGACGGTGGCAACCAATCTGTTTGGTGATGAGTCGCCGGTAGGGCAGAAAATCCGTATTAATAACCAGCCTTTTACAGTCATTGGATTATTAACTGCAAAGGGATACAGCTTCATGGACCAGGATGATCGTATATTCTGTCCATTTACTACCGTGCAGGAACGATTGCTGGGAATAACCTATGTTAATTCCATTGTAGTTTCTTCTGAAAATGATGATGCATTAAGTCAGATTCAGACGGATGTTACTAACCTCCTGAGAACTCGTCATCGTATTTCCGCAAAGGATGATGATGACTTTACGGTCAGAAATTCTCAGGAACTTCTGGAAACTATGGAAAGCACAACCCAGACACTGACAATATTTCTTGGATGTATTGCTGCCATTTCCCTTCTGGTTGGGGGGATTGGAATTATGAATATCATGCTGGTATCTGTTACGGAACGAACCCGGGAAATCGGCGTAAGAAAAGCGCTGGGGGCTACATATCACATGATTATCGTGCAGTTTCTTATTGAATCAGTTACAGTCAGCGTAGCCGGAGGTCTCATCGGGATTCTGGTTGGCTGCGGTATAGCCAAGTTGATACCTCTGGTCACCTCAATGACTACGGTTATCAGCCCGCTTCCGGTTATAGGTTCATTTCTGTTTTCTGTGATTATAGGTCTGGTGTTTGGTATTTATCCGGCTAGAAAGGCAGCCCGGCTGAATCCTATTGATGCATTGCACTACGAATAATCAGAGCAAGAATGGGCTGTGAGATAATAGCTGGTGGACCAGATTATTGGGTTTTAAGTTCAGGGCTATGCAGAAAAGACAGGTCGGAGGTGGCGGCAAGCGATAGGCTGATTCGCTTATCTGCAATTGGAAAGTTTTTATGAATAGGGCTATTTTCTCCATCCTTTTGCTTTCCTATGCTCCGACATTGAGAACACAAAGATGAGCGGAGCTCATGAGCTGTAAACTTTTGGCTCAGGGCCGTGAAAAAATAATTGTTGATTTTTTCACAGCCCTTTTTCTATGTGCGGTATAATAAAATAAACATATTAAAATACTCTGACAGAGGAGAAGGATATGCTTATTAATACAATGGAAGAAGAAAACCTCAGTGAGGGAATGGTTTCACAGATTACTGTGGAATATAAAATGTTCGGGTCTGACAAAATGGAACTAATGGAAGGCATTGGCCGGGCTATCCGACGTATTTATTATGGAGTTTGCGGAATGCTGATGAAAAATCCATATTTTCTTACCAAGGAGAATTATTCCCCGGTAGATATGGCAGGAATACATCAGCTGGCAGGGATCATTGTGGATTTGACATTATCCGGACATGACGGACGTATTGTGTGCCGGGATGGCTCATCGGGATTTGGGTCGTATCAGGGATGTGGACGCATTCATCTGAAAATGAAAAGGGATAAACAGCTTGTGGGAACATCCATTGAAGTGATTGTGAAATAGGAAGCTCGATTATAATATCGGTATGTTCATTCTTTTTAATAAAAAATCAGATATGATATAATGCAGTAAATTGATTAGCATAAGTAAATGGAGGCTTACCATGGATTTTTCTATTACCCCGAAGCAGAAAGAAATAATTGATCTGGCACGCACTATTGCGCAGGAAGAAATCAAGCCGGCTTCTCTGGCTATAGATAAGAGCGGAGTCATTCCGGAAGGACTGATGCAGATTCTGAAACAGTCCGGCATGACAGCCCTGGCTGTTCCAAAGGAATACGGCGGTGCCGGACTGGATATTCTCACCGTAGCTATGGTGGCAGAACAACTGGCTATGGGATGTGCCGGTGTAGCTACGGTATGTGCGGCTAACGCACTGGCTTCTTTCCCAGTTCTTATCGGGGGTAATGAAGAACAGAAGCAGGCCTGGTGTGATACGCTGAATAACGGGGGCATGGCGGCCTTTGCACTTACTGAACCAGGTGCCGGATCCGATGCAGGTGCTGTATCCTGTCATGCGGAAAAGACAGAAGGTGGATATATCCTGAACGGGACCAAGTGCTTCATTACCAATGGTCCGATTGCGGATAAGGTCACTTTGTTTGCCAATACAAGAAAGGAAGGCGGCATGCGCGGCCTCACTGTATTTGTGGTAGATACCCATTCTAAGGGCTTTTCCATCGGTAAGGAAGAAGATAAGATGGGTATCCGCGCGTCCGCGACCTCTGAACTGATTCTGGAAGACTGCTTCGTTCCGGAGGCCAACCGTATTAACCGGGAAGGCCGTGGATTCCGTCTGGCTATGCAGACATTGCAGACTTCCCGCCCTGTAGTAGGGGCGCTCTCTGTTGGTATTGCTCAGGCAGCGGTGGATGCAGCCATCGCTTATTCACAGCAGAGAAAGCAGTTTGGCGTTAAGATTTCTTCTTTCCAGATGGTTCAGGAAATGATTGCCAACATGGTTATGAAGACCGAGGCAGCCAGAGGCCTTGTATACCGTGCCTGCAGCATGCAGATGACCGGAGATCCTAAGGCGGCTATGTTCTCCGCTATGGCTAAATGCTATGCGTCGGATGTGGCTATGGAAGTAACTACCGATGCAGTCCAGGTTATGGGGGGCATTGGATATACCAGGGAAGCATATGGCGAGAAGTATATGCGTGATGCAAAGATTATGCAGCTGTATGAAGGAACTAATCAGATTCAGCGTCTGGTTATTGCAAATGAAGCCATTCATTGATACAATAGATATACATTAGCGATGAGGAAGACAGAACAGTTAGCTCCAATCAGCAGGGATCCGGAGACAGTGCGACACCGGAATTGTGACGACCGTTTAATTCACTTCTGAGCTTTTATCTGAACAAAGTAGGATAAACGTAAAACTGCGTTAAAGTTCCCGAGTTAAAATCAGGGTGGTACCGCGAATAGACTTCGCCCCTTACAGGGGGCGGAGTTTTTTATTTTCATTGTTACAGCTCTGCGGGGTAAACAGTTTATAGGAGGGTTAAGTAATGGAAGATAAGAATCTTCAGGAATGGAAGGCAAAAGCTTCTGCCGTACTTGATGACATTAAAAATCAGGTCGAAGGCAGTGATGTGGCAACAGAAGTGCGTAGCCAGATGGCCAAAATTCTTGGCGAAGTAAAAAAGATGGAAAAAGAACAGCAGGAAGCGCTGTCTGAAGTTACAGATCAGCTTCATCAGAAGGTTATGGAATTTATGACTTCTGATCTTGCGCTTATGGAAAAGGAAGCCAGAGCCAGAATTGCTGCGGCTATGGATGAACAGCAGCTTCACGAAGCCAGAGTGGCTTTTCTTGGGAAGAAAGGCCGCCTTACTGCGGTTCTGCGTTCCATGAAGGATCTGAGCGCGGAAGAAAGACCGAAGATGGGCGCACTGGCTAACAAGATTAGAAATGAAATTGAAGAACTGGAAGGCCAGAAGAAGGAAGAAATCAAGGCAAGAATGCTTAACGCACGCATTGAAAGCGAAAGGATTGATATTACACTTCCTTCCCGTCAGATGAGAAAGGGACACATTCATCCACTGAATAAGGCACTTCGTGAAATTGTGAAGTCCTTTACCCGGATGGGATACTCAGTAGAAGAAGGTCCAGAAATTGAAAGCGATTATTATAATTTCTCCTGCCTGAACCTGCCAAAGGATCATCCGGCAAGAGATATGCAGGATTCCTTCTATATTACTCCGGATATCCTTCTCCGTACCCAGACATCTCCGATTCAGGCGCGGACCATGCAGAAACATGAACCCAATTCTCCAATCCGCATGATTGCTCCTGGCAAGGTATTCAGATGGGATAACGATGCAACCCATTCACCGGTATTCCATCAGGTCGAAGGTCTGGTCGTAGATCGTGGGATTAAGTTCTCTGACCTGAAGGGGACACTGGAAATATTCCTGAAGGATCTGTTTGGTTCAGACACCAGAATCAGATTCCGTGCCAGCTATTTCCCATTCACAGAACCAAGTGCAGAAGTGGATATTTCCTTCTCTTCCCGTGTTCATGATGACAGTGATGATCCGGACTGGCTGGAAATTCTCGGCTGCGGCATGGTCAACCCCAATGTATTCACATTGAACGGTTATGATCCGAAAGTAGTCAGCGGTTTTGCTTTTGGTATGGGTATTGAACGAATTGCCATGCTTCTGTACGGAATTGACGACCTTCGTCTGTTCTATCAGAACGATATGCGATTCCTGAAGCAGTTTTAATAGAGGGGAGATACTATAATGAATGTTTCATTAAAGTGGCTCGGTACACTTGTAGATATTAAAGGTCTCAAACCGGAAGACATGGCAGAGGTTCTGACATGCGACGGAATTCCGGTAGAACATGTTATTCACCCGGCACCTGGCATTAAAGGCGTAGTAACCGGTAAGATTCTCAAAGTGGAAAAGCATCCGGATGCAGCGCATCTTTTGGTATGCCAGCTGGACGTGGGGCAGGATGAACCAGTACAGATTATCACCAGTGCAGATAATGTAAAGGCTGGACAGATTGTTCCGGCCGCTTTACCGGGGGCTCATCTTCCGGCTAAACATGATCATAATGCACCAGGCGGAATCAAGGTTGGCGATGTAAAGATTAAGAAGGGCAAACTGAGAGGCCTGCCGTCTGCAGGTATGATGTGCTCTGCCTCTGAAATGCTTCTTGACTATAATCTGTATCCAGGTACTGAACCGGAAGGGATTATGATTCTTCCGGCCAATACACCGGTAGGGGTGGATTTCCACCATGTATTCGACCTGGATGATGTAATCTTTGAAATGGAACTTACTCCAAATCGTGCAGATTGCTTCAGCATGGTCGGCATGGCACTGGAAACAGGAGCTATTTTCAATCGTAAGGTCACTCTCCCTAAGGTAAAAGTAAAGGAAGAAGGCCCATCGATTAATGGGCGCGCTTCTATTCACATTGCAGAACCGGAATATTGCAGCCGTTTCTGCAGCCGCCTGCTGGAAAATGTTAAGATTGGACGTTCTCCGGAATGGATTGAAAGCCGTCTGAGAAGCAATAATATCCGACCAATCAACAATATTGTGGATGCCGCTAACTATGTAATGCTGGAAATGGGACAGCCAATGCATACTTATGATTATGATAAGATTGCCGGTCACTCCCTTACCCTTCGCCATGCAAAGGATGGAGAAGTACTTGTAACTCTGGATGGAGAAAAGCGTACGCTGACTTCTGCTGATCTGGTTATTGCTGATGAAAAGGGTGCAGTAGGACTGGCAGGGGTAATGGGTGGCCTGAATTCTGAAATCACAGAATCTACCACCAGCGTACTGCTGGAATCCGCTGTATTTGACAGTGCTTCCATCCGCCGTACATCCCGCCGCCTTGGTCTGCGCAGTGAAGCTTCCGGCCGTTATGAAAAGGGGATTAACGCTAAGCGCTCAGCAGAAGCCCTCAATCGTATCTGCCAGATCCTGGAAGAACAGGGCGCATGCACAGTGGCCGCTGATATGCTGGATGAATATCCGAATCCGAAGCCGGAACAGGTAATTCATACCTCTTTCGATGCCATCAATGATTACATCGGAATTCATCTTCCGGATGAACAGATTACTGATATCCTGACCAGACTGCACTTCAAGGTAGAAAATAACAATCGTGAAATTGCAGTAACGGTTCCGGAATTCCGTCTGGATGTAGAAGGTCGTCATGATCTGGCAGAAGAAGTAGCCCGTGTTTACGGCTATGCCAACATTCCGATTACCACTCCATGGAGTGCTATCGCGGAAGGCGAAATGAGCCAGGAACAGGAAGCATCTATACTTATCGAAGATACGCTGATCAACAGCGGCCTGTCCCAGGTACTCAATTACAGCTTTATGCATAAGGATGATCTGAAGAGACTGAATTATCCGGAAACACATAAGGTGTTTAATGCGATTCCGATTATGAATCCTATCTCTGAAGAATACCCGGATCTGCGCACCACACTGATGCCAGGCCTGATCCATACACTGAAATATAATCTGGCACAGAAGAACAGTGAAGTTTCCATTTTTGAAATCGGACGGGTATATTATCCAAAGGCTCTGCCGCTGACTGAACTTCCTGTGGAAGATAACCGTGTAAGCGCGCTTCTCTCCGGTACTGTCAGTGAAGAAGGCTATCCGAACGATCACCGTCCGTATGATTTCTTTGATATCAAGGGCATTGTTGAAAATGTTCTGGCTAAGCTGGGTATTACCGATTACGACATTCAGAGAAGTGTTTGCCCGGTATTCCATCCTGGCGTTTCTGCTGATTTTGTTAAGGACGGCAAGGTACTGGTTTCCTTTGGCGAACTGCATCCGGCGGTACTTGATAACTTTGATATTAAGCAGAAAGTCTATGGATTCAGCATGTCTCTTTCTGAATTGAATGACTATATTTCCGGTGAAGTGGCATTCCAGCCTATTCCGAAGTTCCCGGCATCTGCCCGCGATCTGGCTATTCTGGTTCCTGAAGAACTGTCTGATGCCGACGTAGAAGCTATCATTACCAAGCGCGGCGGTAAGCATCTGGAATCCCTCACACTGTTTGACCTCTATCAGGGCAAGCAGGTTCCGGAAGGATACAAGAGCATGGCTTATTCCCTCGCATTCCGCGCTCCGGACCGCACATTGACTGACTCCGATGTGGATACATGGATTAAGAAGATTGTGGATGATCTGGAAAAGAACGGCTGCAAACTGAGAGAATGATTACAGATTCTGTGATCTAATACTATATATTCATCTACAGGTTTAAAGGGAATGTGAAATAATGAGAAATCATTTTTCACATTCCTTTTTTACGTGTCAATCAGCCGGTTTATGGAAATGGAGATTGCTGTACTATGAGACAGAAAGGTCTTATGTTATGTAGTGAATTTTGGAATGTTTATAAGGTAGTTGGGAATGGACAGAACAAGGAAGAATGTTATGGAGATGGGCATTGAAAAGAATCGTTCAGCCTGTCTGAAATAAATACAAAAGGGCAGGAAGCAAAGAATCAATTTTGTCTGATTCTTTGCTTCCTGCCCTTTTGGGTGAATGATACTGAGGAAATGCGTACGCAGTATCATTCGAGGTGATGTTCGTTTTGCCTTATATATTCTGTTTTCGAATGGTGGAAACAAATTTCTTTCTTGCCTGGTTAATCTGTCTGCCCATATTTTTGACTTTACGGATGGTTGTAGTTTTGGATTTGGTCGTAGGCTTCATATCCGGGTGGGCGTCTATGTTGCCCCGGCGGACAGAGGTGGCTCTTATTTTTTCAGCCTTCAGGGTTTTACGGGTAATACGTATAGCCTGATTAGGATTGATTCCGGAAGTGAAGGTATAAACGTCAGCGGCTACATAATTAAGCCCTGGATAGGCATCGATGCAGATATGGGCATGATCACCAAAACCGGTGATAATAATTTCATCATCGTTGCTAAATTCCTGGATATGATTCATTGGGGTATGAATGGTTTTAGCCACTTCATGGATGATAGAAATTAATGCGTCTCTGGAGTTTACCTGATTTTTGTTGCAGCCATAACAATCCAGTAAAATGTGTCTACCTACATAATTACTCATAAAGTCAGTCCTTCATATGCCTTTGTATAATTCACGGAAACATCTGATTTTAACAGATATAAAAATAATATTCACACAATGTATATTATATCAAAAAGTGGTTAGAAAATAAAAGTAATGCATGGTTCGCATAAAGGGCAGGGAAAAAACGCCGCTATCTTAATTTATTCCGGTATTATCGAAGAATTTCTGATTTTTTCATTGACAGAACAGGGGTTAGTAGATATAATAATAAAGTCATCGTACAGAAGTGCTGTGACGCAACCGCACAAGAAAGGCCCGTAAACTCTTTAAAGAGTGCCCGAATTGGCGAGTATAGTATAAGGAGGTGCACATATGTACGCTATTATCAAAACTGGCGGAAAGCAGTATTGTGTAGAAGAAGGCAAGAAGATTTCCGTAGAAAAGATTGACGCTCAGGTAGGAGAAGAAGTTTGCTTCGACGAAGTTCTTCTGGTTTCCGGAGACGAAACAAAGGTAGGCCAGCCAACTGTTGCAGGAGCTAAGGTTACCGCTAAGGTAGTTGAACACGGCAAGGGCAGCAAGATCCGTATTTTCAAGTACAAGGCTAAGTCCAACTATCGTCGTCGTCAGGGTCATCGTCAGCCATACACCATGGTTGAAATCGAAAAGATTGAAGGCTAATGATTACAGTAGAGACTTGGCGTAAGCAGGGAGGACATATATGCAGGTTCCGTATATCGGGACACGCAGATGCGGAGGATTCCCAGCTTGGCTATGATATTGTCTGTGCGTCTGTGTCAGCTATCAGCCTGACATGCGCCTTCGGACTGCAGGATGTATTACATGTAAAAGGCAGATATGACAGCCGAAGCGGATATCTGCTGGTGGACATTGGAGACAATGCCGACAGGTATACAGAAGCGGTTATACAGACAATGCTTGCAGGTCTTAGTAAAGTTCAACAACAATTTCCAGAACGGATTAAAATGAAAAACCTTAGGAGGTGAATTTCATGTTACAGTTTGATCTCCAGTTATTCGCCCATAAGAAGGGGGTTTCCAGCACTAAGAACGGCCGTGATTCCCGTTCCCAGCGTCTCGGAACCAAGATGCATGATGGTCAGATTGCTAAGTGTGGCAATATTCTCGTTCGTCAGAGAGGCACACACATTCATCCAGGCCTGAATGTAGGTATCGGCAAGGATGACACTCTGTTCGCTCTCGCAGACGGCAAAGTTCACTATGAACGTCTGGGAAGAGACAAGAAACAGGTAAGCGTTTACCCAGTAGCTGAATAAGCAGAAGATGAGGATTGTGGAATTCCACAATCCTTTTTTTTGTTGCCTGGAAAAGGGGATACAGGTCTGGGATGTATTTCATGAGTCTATAGACAGAGGAATGGGACATTCTTCACAGTGAACGCCTGCCTGGAATATAAGAAATAAAAATATCCCCCATTCAGACAAATGGGGGATATTTTCTATCGATGGTTATAACTTACTTCTTAGCCTTCTTAGCTTCTGCTTCTACTTTCTTAGAGGCAGCTTCTTTTTCCGCCTTTTCCTTAGCCTGTAATTCCTTAATCTTATATTCCAGTTTGATTCTTTCAATTACACGCTTGCCTTCTTCGCTGGAGAAATAGGTGAGGGTTGTCTTTGGAACCATGCGGCGGATGGTTTCCATATCGTTGTCTGCCAGTGCTTTACGTACAGCGGAAGCGCTGATGACCTGATCGCCCTTCTGTACACGCGGTACGACCTTGAAGTCAATGCCGTTGTTGCTGAAAACACGACGCATAGCTTCGTTGTAAGCCAGTGTGGTCTTGTCAGACGGTTCTTCACCAACAAAGCGGACAGAAATATTAAGAGCCGGTGCAATTCTGGTTGCGAAAATGGTGGCATCCAGTGTAGTCTGCGCGCTTAATTCTTCCGTACCCTTGATAAAGTAGGTTGGGAAAGTAGCGTTGGAAATAATATAATCACCGCCGCTTACTACCTGTACTCCGCGCATATCCTTAACGCCCTGCTTAATCAGGGTAAAACGGTCAGCAAACGGGAATACGGAACGGTCTTCCTGTACCGCAAAAATGATGACTTCATCGCAGTTATTGAGCGCATATTCCACCAGGGAACGATGTCCCAGGGTGAACGGATTGCAGTTCATAACGATGGCGCCGCGGTTCTTGCCTTCGCCGGAGCCAAGGAGGGAACGGATACGTGTCAGATAATCTTCCAGCGTATCCTGACCGCTTTCCAGAAGTGCCGCATACGGTTCAGCTACCGCTACGCATTTGAAGCCCATATGTTCGAATACCGGAACATTCTGAGGCTTGGTAAAAATCTGATTGCCTACAATACCACGTCTCATGGATTCGGATTTCAGATTGCGGATGATACGGTGGGTGAGTCCCTTGTGCTGGAAGGATTCCTTAATAGCGATATCACGCATAACCCGTCCGCCAAGGGAACCAGTACCTACCAGTTCACCATCGGAAAAAAGACCCATAGTGTATTCGATATTTCCTGTAAAGGTAAGGCCAAAGCCGTTCAGAAATTCAACCACTTTTGCTTTTTCAGCTGGATCTGTTAAATAAATTTCGCGTTCGTAAATCATGTGTTTTCTCCTGATATGAAAAATGAAATTAAAACACCTGATGAAAAAAACTGATGCCTTTCCATTATATCACAAATGAACGGCAGGCCAAAGAAGGGGTCGGGTTCAGCCATGAGAAAAAAGACAGTTCCTGAGAAGGCTGGCATCTGCCAGACATGGTTTAGAACAGTCATGTTCCCGGTTTTCCGCAGATGGGATAATACGGTCTTGTTGTATATGTGGATCAGGGATTTCCATGGGGAAGGATTCATCTCAGATTCTGCAGGAGAGAAAAAAAGAAAACGGGCTATGAGAAATGAATGCTCATTTCTCATAGCCCGTTTATGGTTGTCCGTGGGCGATTTTATTAAATTTATAAGTTATAAGCGAGAAACCATTTCATCAAATTTATTCTGAATATCCATATCCGGAGCCTTGTCCAGGAGACTGACCACGATGATGGAAAGGGCAGAAAGCAGGAATCCTGGAACCAGTTCATACAGGCCGAGCCACTGGAACTGTCTCCAGATTAACACGGTGATTCCACCAACAAGAACGCCGGCATAGGCACCGTGGAGGGTCATCCGTTTCCAGTACAGGGATAACAAGATGGCCGGGCCGAAGCAGGCACCGAATCCTGCCCAGGCATAGGATACAATCTGGAAAATATAGCTGTTAGGATCAGAGGCAAGGAAAATAGCAATGAGGGCTACCATCAGCACAGTGATACGGCTTACCAGAAGGAGTTCTTTCTGAGAGGCTCCTTTATGGATGAACGGCTGATACAGATCCTTGGCTACTGCGGACGCGGTAACCAGAAGCTGAGAGGACGCGGTACTCATGATGGCTGCGAGAATGGCTGACCAGATAATACCGGTAAAGAATGGTGTGGACAGCTGCTGTGACATGATGATAAATACACGTTCTGCATTTGCATTTTCCAGTGGTGTTGTAAGGAAAGCCTTTCCTATAATGCCCATAGCAATGGCAGCCATAAGGGAAATGATTACCCATACCATGGCAATTCGAGTTGATTTCTTAAGATCATCTGGATTGCCAATGGCCATGAAACGAACCAGAATGTGCGGCTGGCCAAAATATCCAAGGCCCCAGCCGGCACAGGAAAGGAACAGGATCAGATTGGCCATTCCGGAGGAAGAGGGGGGAAGAAGGGAGAAGAAATCAGAGCCTTCTTTTGCCAGTGCATGCCATGTAGGAGTGGGGCCACCCAGAGCAAAGGTGGCAGCAACCGGTACATAAAGCACAGTGAAGAACATCATCGTTCCCTGCACAAAGTCGGTAAGAGCTACTGCACCAAATCCGCCAAGGAATGTATAAAATACCACAACAAATGTACCGATAAGCAATGCGGTAGTATATGGAATATTAAATATGGTATTGAAGAGTTTACCTGCGGCAACAAATCCGGACGATGTATAGATAATGAAGAATATCATAATGAATATGGCGCAGATAAAGCGCAGGATATTTTTCTTATCTTTAAAACGGTTGGACAGGTAATCCGGAATGGTCAGGCTGTTATCTGCAATTTCCGTATATGTACGAAGACGTTTAGCGGTCAGTACCCAGTTGGCCCAGGTCCCCAGAATTAATCCGGACGCTGTCCAGAAAGCGGACAGACCGTGAAGATAAGCATACCCTGGAAGTCCCATCAGCATCCATCCGCTCATGTCGGAAGCTTCTGCGCTTAACGAGGTGAGCCACGGTCCAAGACTGCGGTCCCCGAGAATATACTGCGATAAACTTTTCTGTTTGCGGGAATAGTAGAGGCCAATTCCAATCATGACGGCCAGATAGAGCACAAAGGCCCATAGAATCCCTGGTTCTCCATTAAAATTCATATCTTTTCACCTTTTTTTAAAACTTGAGCCTGAAAGGCACTATTTATTAATAATACGTGTATTTTTCCACATTGTAAAGCGCAGATATAGAAAAAGCTGACATTGGCTTATAAAATGACCGGTGAATGGTAGTAATTCATTCCGGCCTGGCGGAATCCTTCCTCCTCCTGACAGAAAGAAAAGATATCTTCTGCCAGGCACTCCTGAAGGAGCGCGGTTCGTATATCGGGAGAAAGGGTCCGCTCGGCTCTGGCTTCACTGACAATAATGGGAATCCGAGGATCCTTTAATAAACAGCCTGCCCCTTTTTTCATGGCCAGCAGGCGGAGAAAGGCCGGCTGATGCATAGATGCGTAGGGGGACGGACCCTGACCCTGGGACAGCAGCAGTGCCGCGCCGATGCGTTTAAGCCGGCGGTAAGGATATCTTCTGTTTTTTATCTTCAGAAGGGCATTTTCATAATTTCCGGATTTCATGCATGAGAACCAGCGGTGTTCCAGACCTTCGGAAAACAGACCGCTGTCACTGAGAGCTTTCAGGGGAAGGAAGCGGCTGCGGAGAAGGCAGGCTTCTTCATATCGCTTATAGTCTGTGTAATGCCTGGAAGCCAGCAGGCATTTCACATCCTGCTGAACAAAATCAGGAAGATACTCCATGAAATGACCGGAAAGCAGCTGCTCCCTTATGGCGGTAGCGGAGACCGTCCCTTCCGTCTTTCTGGGAATGGCAATAATCTGAATGGGAAGCTTGTGCCGGATAATGGCTGAGGCATAGCGGAAGCCCAGCAGGTTATTGGGGAGCATTAGCTTTTCAGCCAGCTTTGGAAAACGGGAACGCATAGTGGCGGTCATAGCCTGTCCGTAAGGCAGTCTCTGTTTCAGAAAGGAGTGAAGTACTGACAGGTATTCATCACTGGCAGCCCATCGGGCCGCTTCCTGCAGTTCCTGGACCGTTGCGGATTCTGTGCCAAAGGCAATATGCGTGCAGTGCAGGGTATGAAGATGGAGCACTGCCGATTCGGCAAAACGATCCGCGCTCTGAAGGGCAGCGGTGCCCGGCAGTTCGAGTACGGCATCGACTCCGGCCTGTACAGCCCAGGAAGCGCGTGCCCACTTATCAAAAAGTGCAGGCTCACCGCGCTGTACAAAAGGGCCGCTCATTACGGCCAGCAGACGGGCATCCGGATATTCCCTCTTTAAATGTTCTACCATGTAAGCGTGACCCAGATGAAAAGGGTTCCACTCTGCGGTTATTCCTATAATCATATGATTCTCCCTGTGAATTACTGTATATTTCTTTATATTATCATACCCGGCGTAAGATTCTCATGAAAAGACATGGCGGCAGCGGGAAACAGACGATAGGAGTGGTGGTTCTGTGATAAAATAGAGACGAAGGTGAATCGTACACGGGATGAGGTGGTAACTATGGATTTCTATAAACAGGAAATATATGGAAATATACTGTATACTGCCTATCGTACCAGGTCCCTTGTGGTATCAGTTTCTCTTCTGTATTCACTCTTTGGTGTGGCAGCTATTCTTTATTTTGCAGATAAAGGGTATGCAGCCATTATTGCCGGGGTGATTATTGTGGGGTTTTCTCTTTGGCGCATTAATGCTGTCCATCAGCCGGTTATGTTGGTTACGGAAAAGGCACTGCTGGTTGCCGTTCCCTTCTGGGAGATGCCGCTGGAAAAAGGAGCATGGGCGTATTGGATTCATCCATCCTATCTGCCGGTTTCCTATAAGAAGATAATAGGATTTTCTGATGACTGGAAAATCCTGTATATAGGCACACAGCAGGAAGGAGGGATGGCTCAGATTTCTATTGAAGGGACGTATATTCCTGTATCGGATAAGAAGAAAATCATAGCATATATTGAAAGGAAACAAAAAGAATAGTGGTTAAGTGTAGAAAGGATGAACTGTATGGATTTTTAAAAGGTATTGTCTCTTCGTCAGGCGGTACGCGCCTATACGGATGAACCGGTAAGTGAAGAACAGCTGAAGGCAATTCTCAACGCAGCCTATCGTGCGCCGGTGGGGATGCACAATTTTGCGGGATATCATCTGACGGTAATAACCCGTCCGGAGCTGCTTGCTCTTATGGTGGATACAGCCAGAAAGGTCACAGGAAAAGATAATAATCCGCTGTATGGGGCACCTGCTTTTATCCTTGTGAGCGCCACAAAGGATGCCATTCAGAAGATTGTCGGTCAGGATGCAGGTTGCATTATGGAAAATATGCATCTGAAGGCGGCGGATCTGCACCTTGGTGCTGTGTATATCTTCGGTATGGTTAATGCCATTAAGGGAGAAAAGGAATGGCAGAAGATGGCGGAATTACCGGAAGGGGCTGTGCCAATCTGCGGACTGGCTGTTGGTCATGCGGCAGAACCTCTGGAAGAACGTCAGATTCAGCCGGTGTTTGCGACTAACTTTGTGAAATAATCCCTGGGATGGGAACTGAGAACCTGTTTTACTGATGGAAAACCTGAGGTTAAACAGGTTTTCACTTTTTAAGTTGGTTAAAAAGATACCGGTCACAGCCTTTTTCTGCAGAATAGCTGCAATGAAATTTGCTTTTGATAATATGGTTGTGCTACCATGAGCGTGATTAACCGGGAGCATTTACAGGCTCTCTGTAACAGAGGGGTGAATACAATGGCACAGATTCAAGTAGAAATTCATGAAGAAATCGGGAACCTGTCCGAAAGCAAGGGCTGGAAGAAGCAGCTGACCTATACCAGCTGGAATAACCATGCACCGAAATTTGACATTCGTTCCTGGAATGAAGATCACAGCTCTATGACTAAGGGGATTACCTTAAATAAGGAAGAGCTGATGAAGCTTAAGGAAATCCTGAACACTGTTGATTTCGATAAGTACGAATAACAGAAAAACAGAAAAACAGAAAAACAGAAAAACAGAATAACCTATTGCAGATTGCTGGGGGAGCCGCAAGGCTGAGAGGTGTAAACCGACCCTTCGAACTTGAAGCAGTTCATACTGACGTAAGGAAGCAAAGCTATGGGATGGCCATATAGGATGGCTGTCAGCCTGCTTTGTGCAGGCTTTTTTATTTGTCTGATTGTCAGACGGAGAAGGAGATATTATGACACAGCTCGAAGCGGCCAAACAGGGCATTATTACAGAAGAAATGCACCAGGTGGCAGAAGATGAGCATATAGATGCGGAAAAGATAAGAGAAGGTGTGGAAGCAGGCCATATCGTCATTCCGGCCAATAAAAATCACCGGTCCCTGCATGCTTATGGCATAGGGGAAGGACTTCGTACTAAAATGAATGTCAATCTTGGCGTGTCCAAAGATTGTCATGATTATTCTGTAGAACAGGAAAAGGCCAGACTGGCCTGGCGTATGAAGGCGGAAGCCATTATGGATTTATCCTGCTATGGAAAAACCGCGGGGTTCAGGCACTGGCTTATTGAAAACAGCCCGGCGGCTATTGGGACCGTCCCCATGTATGATGTGGATGGCGCACTTGGGAAGGCGCTGAAAGATATGACAGCGGATGACCTGTTCCAGGTAGTGGAACAGCACGCAAAAGACGGTGTTGATTTTATGACCATTCATGCGGGGATCAACCGGGAAGTGGCCGGTCATGTTATGCGGAATAAACGTATTACCAACCTGGTATCCCGTGGCGGCTCCATTCTGTTTGCCTGGATGATGATTAAAGGGAAGGAAAATCCTTTCTATGAACAGTACGACAGACTCCTCGATATCTGTCGCACCTATGATGTAACCATATCCTTAGGGGATGCCTGCCGAAGCGGATGCGGTCATGATTCAACCGATGCCATTCAGATTGCTGAACTGATTACGCTGGGGGAACTGGTTGTGCGCGCGCGTAAGGCCGGAGTTCAGGTTATGGTGGAAGGCCCGGGACATATGCCGCTCAATGATATACGGATGAATGTGGAAGTAGCGAAAAAGCTGTGTCATGGTGCTCCGCTGTATGTACTGGGACCGATTGTCACTGATGTGGCGCCTGGCTATGATCATATTACGGCAGCTATCGGGGGTACACTTTCCGCAGCCTGCGGAGCGGATTTCCTGTGCTATGTTACCCCGGCAGAACATCTGAGGCTTCCTGATATTCAGGATGTTCATGAAGGTATCGTAGCTTCCAAAATAGCCTGCCATGCGGCGGATATCGTTAAAAAGGTTCCGGGAGCCGCACAGTGGGATGAGGAGATGAGCTGGGCCAGAAGAAGAGTGGATTTCAAGCGGATGATACCTCTGGCCATTGACCCGGAAAAGGCAAAGGCTTACCGGGAAAGCAGCCAGCCGCAAGAGGAGCAGACCTGTACTATGTGCGGACCAAAGTGCCCGATGAAGACACTGGACTCTATTTTAAATAATCGGAATACGGATGAAGATCCTTACTTGAAATAATTTATCAGAGATATATTTCCAGAGGATTGGGATGCAAAACAAAGCATCACAGTCCTCTTTTTGATGTACAAATTTGTATGAGCATATTTGAGCCCGGAATAAATAAAACCGTTGCGACTAATTGTGTCAGCTGTTGTTTACACTGGTAATACATTCTGACAACACCTATAATATAGATATAAGTATAAATATAGTAAGACATGACACTCTGAAAGGAGTACCTATGTATATATCCTTTATGAAAATAGAGAATTATCGTACATTCCATATGATAACTCTTACATTTGATGACAGCATGAACTTTATTGTAGGAGACAATAATATCGGGAAGACCAATTTTCTGGCTTTGCTAAAGACGGTTACTCAGGGATTGGGATTTGTGGAAAGCGATTTTAAGGACCCGGATTTGCCAATCCGCGTGGCTATTGAATTGTCTATGGCGGATATGTCATCGGGAGAAAAACTTAAAATTTCTCTGGAACAGAAGGTAACGGAAGTAGTTCCCCGGTTATATGATCTGAAGACGGGCAATCAGCTTCCGTTGGAATATGTGCGAAGCATGTTTTACATTAATCTTTCTCTGGAAGCGGTTCCTCGTAACATTGTGTCGGATCAGGAATTTAAGCGCCTTCATGATGCGTTTTCCCTGATATTGTCTGGAAATAAAGATAATTATGCAAGAGCCGAAGATTATTTTCATAAAAAGGGAATAGATCTGAAATTGCCGGAAGACCCGCGTGCAGCCGCATTGCTGATTATCAATACCATCTATTTTACACCGCAGGAAGAGGAGAGCTCTGTTACTCAGCTGATGATGGCGGTTGGCGGGCATTTGCTCAGTGAGATGATCAGGAAGAAAGAAAGCCGGTCTATTCCTTTTCAGGATTTGATAATTACCGGACGGGATGGCAAGAAATATTTGCCTATTGCAGTGAGCATAGATGATCCGGAAATACAGCTGCATCCTTATCTGCAAAGGGCGATGATCAGTTTCCTTCATTCTATTTTATCTAATCGGGAATCTCTGTTCTGCGAACTGATAAAGGCAGTGCTTGACGTGGATGGAATTGATGGTCAGCTTTTCATTGTTACCCATTCTACGGATGCGCTGGTGGATGATTATCGCTGCATTATCCGTCTGTATCGAAATAAAGCCTCCGGAGTCAGCGCTGCCTGTGGAGCGTCCTTTAAATTCGATAAGGAAATTGAAAAACATCTGATTATGCATTTCCCTGAAGTGAAGGAGGCCATGTATGCTCGGTGTGCTCTCATTGTGGAAGGGGAAACAGAATATGGTTCATTCCCATATTTTGCCATTACCATGGGGATACATTTTGACTACCATGGAATCTGCCTGATTAATGCCCGCGGAGAAAGTTCCATATCCAAAATAAGCCGCCTGCTCCGCGAGTTCCATATTCCTACGGTATGCCTGTACGACAGGGATGTTATGGCAGAACATGGACAGTCTCATGTGTTTTACACCGATAATATCTGCTATGAAATGGATGTTGTGAAATCCTGTGTAACACAGAGAAAGTCGCACCTTCTTCTGAATGTAGTAAAAACGGTTGCGCCGGATTCCACCTATGTGCCGCAGGCTCTTATTAAGAAAGCCTGCCAGAAGCTTCAGATTCCCAAATCGGAATTTGCCCCGAGAAAACTGGAAAATATATCTGTAAGATCGGAGAAGGCACTTACTTTTTATTATTTTGCCTGGCTTTATGGGAATAAAGGTGTTATCATAGGTCGGGCACTCGGACTTCAGCTGGGAATCAATGAAATTCCGGAGTCGTTTAAACGCGCTATTACGGAAGCGGTTAACCGCGCGGACAGACATGAGGTATCCGCGAAAGACCGGGTGGAAATCCAGAAGTAAAAAGATTATATCTTTGCCTGATTCTAACTTGAAAAAAGCGAAGGTATGTTTTACAATGGTTGAAATCTCTATTTATATCAATATTTAGATATCTATATCAATATTCAGGTATCCTATGGTGTAATGTGGCAGGGAGGGACCATAACGTGTCATTGAAAGGCAGATCTATAGTATCCTTGGAAGGACTCAGTTCCGCAGAGATTGAACGAATTCTTCAAGTGGCGGCACAGATGAAGAACATTGTTATTTCTCAAAACAAGAAACTTGATGTTTTGAGAGGTAAATCTATTGCTACATTATTTTTTGAAGCATCCACCAGAACAAGAAGTTCTTTTGAATTGGCAGCTAAGTATCTAGGTGCTGATGTTGTTAATATTTCCAAATCAGGCAGCTCTATGACGAAGGGTGAGAGCGTAAGAGACACAGCGTTGACTTTATCCGCTATGGGAGTTGACGCGTTAGTCATTCGCGATTCGTCAGAAGGGGCTGCTGTTTTTGTATCCAGGGCAGGGAGTCCACGGGTGGCAATCCCTCCGGTAATCAATGCGGGCGATGGCGCGCACGCGCATCCATCTCAGGGACTGCTGGATATGTTTACCGTAAGGGAAGCAGGAATTTCACTGAAAGGAATGAAATATGTCATCTTAGGTGATATTCTGCACTCCCGGGTAGCCCGGAGCGATATTATCGGCTTTGCCAAAATGGGGGCGGATGTCCACCTGTACGGGCCGAGGACGCTCGTGCCAAAGGAACTGGAAGCTCTGGGATGCACTGTGGATGATTCTATGGAAGAAGCGCTGGATGGCGCAGATGCCATTAATGTACTCCGTATACAGCTGGAAAGGGCAGCTGGCGGATTTATCCCGTCCCTTTCAGAATATTCCAGCCTGTTTGGATTGAACCGCAGACGCCTGGCCCTGGCAAAACCGGGAGCTATTGTCATGCATCCGGGGCCGATGAACCGCGGCGTAGAAATTTCAGAAGATTTAGCCTATGATGAACGCTCCTGGATTCAGGAAGAAGTCAGAAACGGGGTAGCAATTCGTATGGCGATGCTGTATTTGATTCTTACGGAGGGAAAAGACATTGAAGTTCATAATTAAAAACGGAACCATCGTAAATCCGGCAAGAGGACAGCATGAACAGGGGGATGTGGTAGTCGAAAACGGGAAGATTGTTTCCCTGGGCGGCCATGCGGATGAGCAGGGAGCTGAAGTGTATGATGCCACCGGATGTTTTGTCACTCCGGGGCTGATTGATATGCACGTACATCTCCGCGAACCGGGACAGACAGGAAAAGAAGATATTCACACAGGGACCCAGGCCGCTGCCGCTGGCGGGGTAACCCGTGTAGCCACTATGGCCAATACCAGCCCGGTAATTGATTCCGCTACCGTACTGAGATCCGTTCAGAAACGGGTGGAAGAATCCGGGGTAGTCAAGGTAAGCATTATCGGCGCGATTTCCAAAGGACTGGAAGGGAAACAGCTTTCCGGCATGGGTGGCATGGCTAAAGCAGGCGCTGTAGCATTCTCGGATGATGGACGGTATGTGGAGAGTGCAGACTTTATGCGTCGCGCTATGGAATATGCCGATATGCTCGATAAGATGATTATTGACCATGCAGAAGATATGACCATGTGCCGTCAGGGATTTATGAATGAAGGTACCAATTCGTACTGCATGGGTGTTACCGGCCGGCCGGCGGCAGGGGAAGATATCGCGGTAGCCAGGGATATTATTCTCTCCGAACTTACCGGATGCCATCTTCATGTAGCCCATGTAAGCTCTGCCCGTGCGGTGGAACTTATCCGTCAGGCTAAAAAGAGAGGAAGTCGTGTGACTACAGAAGTAACTGCGCAGCACCTCTATTTCACGGATGACTATCTGAAGGGCTACGAACCGGTTTATAAAATGGCACCGCCTATCCGCGCGGAAAAAGACAGACAGGCACTGCTTGAAGGCGTGCTGGACGGAACAATTGATGCGATTATTACAGACCACGCGCCGCATGCCAATGAGGAAAAGGATGTGCCTTTCTGCTGCGCGCCGAATGGCATCGCAGGGCTGGAAACGTCTCTGGGTTCTGTCCTCACCATGTTTTATCACACCCACCGTCTGTCCATTGACCGGATTGTGGAACTGATGAGTACAAATCCGGCCAGACTTCTGAGAGTGGAAGGTGGCATACTGAACGCTGGAAAACCGGCGGATATTACGGTTATTAATCCGGACTATGAATGGACAGTTCATGGAAAGGATTTATATACAAAGACACTGTTTACTCCTTATGAAGGTATTACGCTGAAAGGAAAGGCAGTACTTACTTTAGTTGATGGACAAGTGGTTATGAAGGAAGGGAAGGTATTGAAATGAACGGCTTATTAGTACTCGCCAACGGAGCCCGTTTCAAAGGTACTCTTTTAGGAAATGTAGAAGGCTTTGGTGAACTGGTTTTCAATACAGGGATGACAGGTTATCAGGAATGTTTTACAGATCCTTCGTATGAAGGGCAGATTCTGACACTGACCTATCCACTGATTGGCAACTATGGTGCTAATGATGAATTTATGCAGACAGCCAAACCGGCAGCTGCTGGATATGTAGTGGACCAGATTGCCGCACACCCGAGCAACTGGGAGTGCAAGGGAACCATTACTGAATTCATTGAAAGATATCATGTACCCTGCCTCTATAATGTGGATACCCGTGCGGTAACCCGCGAACTGAGAAAACACGGGGTTATGAAGGGGATTATCGTAAGAGCTGACAGAACGGAAGATGAAATCAGGGAACTGCTTGGTCAGTCCATGCATCACAATCAGATTTCCAGAGTAACTACTCCTTATCCTTATGTATATGGTGACGGCAAGTATAAGGTGGCGCTGGTGGACTGCGGACTGAAAAAGAATATTCTGAAGAGTCTGGCAGCTAATGACTGCACTGTACATGTATTTCCCGCTTTCACACCGGCAGAAGAACTCCTGTCCATCAATCCAGATGGCATTTTCATGAGCCCTGGACCAGGGAATCCGCAGGATGTGCCGGAAATCGTGGAAACAGTCAGAAAACTTATCGGCAAGAAGCCGATTTTCGGTATCTGCATGGGTCTGCAGCTGATTTCCATAGCTCTGGGAGCTAAGACCTTTAAGCTTCCTTTTGGACATCGAGGAGCCAACCATCCGGTCAAAGATTTGCGTACAGGCCGCGTATACATCACCAGCCAGAACCATGGCTATGCCGTATCTGATGAGGACTTGCCGGAATGTATGGAAGTTATACTGCGCAGCGTAAATGATGGAACCATTGAAGGTATCCGTCATAAGACCCTGCCAATTCAGGCTGTACAGTATCATCCGGAAGCCGCACCGGGACCGACAGATAATTTCTATTTGTTTAAGGAATTTGCACAGATGATGGAGGAGAACAGGAAATGAAAAGAACGGATGTAAAAAAGGTACTGGTCATTGGATCTGGCCCAATCGTAATCGGCCAGGCTGCTGAATTCGACTATGCTGGTACTCAGGCATGCCGTTCCCTCCGGGAAGAAGGCATGCAGGTTGTTCTGGTAAACAGCAATCCATCCACGATTATGACCGATTCAGATATTGCCGACGCTGTGTATATCGAACCAATCACTCTGCAGTTCGTAACCGAAGTTATTAAGAAGGAAAGACCGGATGCACTGCTGGCCACCCTGGGCGGTCAGGTAGGTCTTAACATGGCGGTTCAGCTGGCAGAAGCCGGTGTACTGGAAAAGTACGGCGTAAAGCTGCTGGGTTCCTCTCTTCACGCAATCAAGCATGCAGAAGACAGAGAACTGTTCAAGGAAGCCATGGAAAAAATCCATCAGCCGGTTCCGGAAAGTGAAATTTTTGAAGAGCTGGAACCAGCTGTCAGGTTTGCCGACAGCATTGGCTATCCGGTAATTATCCGCCCGGCCTTCACCCTTGGGGGAACCGGCGGCGGCATTGCCCATGACCGTTATGAAATGGAAGAAATCGCCAACCGCGGGTTGAAACTGTCTCCGATTAACCAGATTCTGGTTGAACGAAGCGTAGCCGGCTGGAAGGAAGTTGAATATGAAGTTATGCGCGACAGCGCAGATAACTGCATCATCGTCTGCAGCATGGAAAATATCGACCCAGTAGGCGTTCATACCGGCGATTCCATCGTAGTGGCACCGACTCAGACGCTGACCGATGGACAGTTCCAGATGCTTCGTACCGCATCTATCAACATTATCCGCTACCTGGGCATTGAAGGTGGATGTAACGTACAGTACGCGCTGGACACCCGTTCCAATCAGTACTATGTCATTGAAGTAAATCCGCGTGTAAGCCGTTCTTCTGCACTGGCATCCAAGGCTACCGGCTATCCGATTGCCAAGGTAGCGGCCAAGGTGGCTCTGGGAATGACCCTGGATGAAATCACAAATGCAGTAACCGGAGATACCAAGGCCTGCTTTGAACCATCTATCGACTATGTAGTATGCAAATTCCCAAGATGGCCATTTGAAAAGTTCACTCTGGCAGATCGCCAGATTGGTACCCAGATGAAGGCTACTGGTGAAGTCATGGCACTTGACCGTACATTGGAAGGATCTCTTCTCAAAGCTATACGTTCTCTGGAAGTAGGAGAAGGCTATCTGCATCTGGCTAAACTGGACAGCCAGTCGCTGTATGATATCCGCTGCCTCCTGCATAGAACAGATAATGAACGTATATTTGTGGTTGCAGAAGCGCTTCGCCGTGGAATTGAACCGGAAGAAATTAATCGCATTACCCGAATCGATCTGTTCTTCCTGTATAAGATTCAGAATATCATCCATATGGAAAAGCGTCTGATTAAAGAAGGTCTGACGGAAGAAACTCTGGTGGCAGCAAAGAAAATTCAAATTCCGGACAAAGTTATTGCCAAGCTGAGCGATACTACCATCAAAGCGGTCAGAGCCATGAAAAAGAAGCTGAACTTTCATCCGGACTTTAAGATGGTGGATACCTGCGCCGCTGAATTTGAAGCGAAGACACCATACTACTATTCCACCTATGGCAGTGAAGATGAAGTACAGCCGCAGGGCAATAAGTCCGTTGTCGTATTTGGTTCCGGCCCAATCCGTATCGGCCAGGGGATTGAATTCGATTACTGCTCAGTACACGCATCCTGGGCACTCCGCAAGGCTGGTCATAAGGCTATTGTCATCAACAATAACCCGGAAACGGTATCCACTGATTTTGATACATCGGATGCTCTGTACTTCGAACCACTTACCGTGGATGATGTCATGGAAGTCATTGAAAAGGAAAAGCCGGAAGGGGTTATCTGTCAGTTTGGCGGTCAGACAGCTATCAATCTGGCTACTCCTATGGCCAAGAGAGGAATACGCATTATCGGATCTTCTAATGAAAGTATCGATATGGCAGAAGACAGAGAACGTTTTGATACGCTCATGGGACAGCTGGGCATTGCCAGACCTAAAGGCTGTCTGGTGGAAAGTGAAGCCGAAGCCATTGAAAAGACACAGGATCTGGATTATCCGCTTATCGTTCGTCCAAGCTATGTACTTGGCGGTCGTGCAATGCAGATTGTATATGATGAACACGAACTCAGAACCTACCTGAAGGAAGCCGTTGTTGCTTCTCATGAACATCCGGTACTGATTGACCAGTACATGGTTGGCCGTGAAGTGGAAATTGATGCTATTTCCGATGGTATTGATGTATGCATTCCGGGAATTATGGAACAGATTGAACGTTCCGGCGTTCATTCCGGGGACTCCTTCGCCGTATATCCTCCGCAGCATCTGAGCCAGGAGATTATCGATACTCTGGCTGATTACACGAAGAAGATTGCGATTGCCATGTCCGTAAAGGGGCTGGTCAACATTCAGTTCATTGTTGTGAATGACCGTGTGTATGTAATTGAAGTCAACCCAAGAGCCAGTCGTACAGTTCCATTCATGAGTAAGATTACCGGTATCAATATGGTGGAATATGCAACAAGAATAGCACTGGGTGAATCGCTGAAAGATACCGGACTTCCACTTGGACTGGTTCCACCAAAGGATTATGTAGCTATTAAGGCACCTGTTTTCTCTTTCTCCAAGCTGGGGCTGGTAGAAATCAAGCTGGGACCGGAAATGAAGTCCACTGGCGAAGTTATGGGTATTGGACATACCTATGAGGAAGCCCTCTATAAGGCAGTCATTGCGGCTAACCTTATGATTCCTGCAGGCGGCAGCATCCTCATCACGGTAAGCGACAGAGATAAGAAGGAAACCGCTAACCTGGCTCGCGGATTTGTAAAACTGGGATACAAGCTGGTCTGCACTTCCGGTACAGGAAGCTATTTCAAGAGCCTGGGCATTCCGGTTGAAATTATTAAGAAGATTCATGAAAAGGGCGAAAACTGTGAAAAGTATCTGAAGTCCGGGAAGGTAGACATGGTACTCAATACCATTTCCTACGGCAGCCAGATTGAACAGGAAGGCTATGATCTCAGAAGAATCGCAGTAGAACTGGCTATCCCGTGCCTTACTTCACTGGATACAGCTAAGGAAGTTCTCCGTGTCATGGCTGAAGACGATACCGAAGCAAGCCATCATGTGGAATCTATTCAGGAATATGTAAAGGAGTAACAGGTTATGACAGGAATGGTTGAAAAAGGAATCATCATCCGCCATGAAAAGATGGGTCCGGATATCTGGCGCATGGTGATTTCTCTTCCACTGACCGCCAAAAAGGCAAAACCAGGTCAGTTTATACATGTAAAGATTAATGACAACAGCAGACTGCTTCGTCGTCCGATTTCCATTGCCGGTACGGCACCGGGCAAGGGACTGGTAGAAATCCTTTACCGCGTAGTAGGGAGTGGTACACAGCTTATGTCCGAAATGAAGGAAGGCGATACCATTGACTGCCTCGGACCACTGGGAACTTCCTTTACCATTCCGGAAGAAGGAGAAATTCTCGGCGTAGGCGGTGGTGTAGGTATTGCACCGATTCTGTTTACTGCAAGACGGGCAAAACCAGGTCAGATGACGGTAGTCATCGGCGGACGCAACAAGGACGAAGTCTTCTGGAAAGATTTATTCCCGAAAACACTGAAGCAGCTCATTGTTACAACTGATGATGGCTCCTATGGCATCAAAGGGTTCACCGTATCCGTCCTTCCGGATGTGATGAAACAGGGCACTGTCCGTCAGGTAGCTGTATGTGGACCGGGAATCATGATGAAGAAGACCGCAGAAATTGCCGGTGAATACGGGGTTCCGTGTGAAGTATCCCTGGAACGCCGGATGGGTTGCGGCACAGGTACCTGTATGGCCTGTGTATGTGACAGAAAGGCAGGCGGCCATTATAAGGTATGCAGCGATGGCCCGGTATTTGATGCAGCGGAGGTGGTTTTATGAATATGACCGTTGAGTTCTGCGGAATTAAGATGAAATCTCCAGTTATTGCCGCATCAGGTACTTTTGGCTATGGCATAGAATACAAGGATTATATGGACCTGAATCAGGTAGGGGCTATTTCTGTAAAAGGACTTGGTCTTACTCCCTGGACAGGGAACAAAGGGGTCCGTATTGCGGAAACCGCATCCGGTGTTTTGAACTGCATCGGACTGGAAAACCCTGGGGTAGAAAAGTTCTTATCCTACTATTTACCGAGGCTGAAGTCGTATGATGTACCGATTATTGCCAACATGGTCGGCAGAAATGTGGAAGAATACGGAAAGACTGCGAAGGCTCTTACCGTTCCGGGCGTCAGCGCACTGGAAGTCAACATTTCCTGTCCAAACGTTACCAATGGCGGCATGGCCTTTGGTACTGACCCCAAAGTGGCAGCTCAGGTTACAGCAGAAGTAAAACGCAACACCACTCTGCCGGTCATCGTTAAGCTTTCTCCGAATGTCACTGACATTACGGCAGTGGCCAGAGCGGTGGAAGAAGCGGGAGCGGATGCCATCTCCCTGATTAACACACTTATGGGTATGGCCATTGACGCGAGAACCCGACGCCCGGTACTGGGCAATGTCACTGGCGGACTGTCCGGCCCGGCTATTAAACCGGTAGCTCTTCGCATGGTATGGCAGGTAAGAAAAGCCGTTCACATCCCGATTTGCGGAATGGGAGGCATTATGACAGGTACCGATGCCGCTGAATTCATGATTGCTGGTGCGGATACCGTTCAGGTCGGGACAGCCACCCTGGCTTCTCCCAACGCTATTCCCCGCATTACCGGTGAATTACGTAAGTGGTGCGAAGCCAATCAGGTGGAAGATGTCAATTCCATCGTCAACACATTGAAAATCTGATGAGGTCAGGGTAGTTTAGTTTCCCCGCTTCTACAAAAAGAACCATCTGAGATGACAGAGTTCCTCTTTACTGAAATTAGAAAAGAGGCCAGCCTCTCAGGTGGTTTTTATTGTGGGATAATCCCTGTATATACAGCATATCCAGAGTGTGAATTAATGGATTAACTAATAGGTTCCCTTTATGTTTTGTGTTAAACTATAAGATAGTAGCAGTGTAAATGGAGGTGTAAGTGTGAATTCTATCTTTCCGCATGTCTTTGGGCAGGAACGAGTGAAACAGTCCTGGGCCAAAGCCATTGAAAACCACCGGATGGCCAGTACGAGCATCTTTTACGGGGAAGAAGGATTGGGGAAGACCACAGCAGCCCTGGATCTGGCGGCTGCGCTTACCCACATCAGTCCGGATAAGGTCTGGAATGAAAACAATGCGCCGGCCTGGCTGGATGATGAGAAAAAATCACTTCTATACATGCTGGATGCACATGTTTTTTATATGAAACCATTTACCGATGTTCTGCAAATTGGTCAATTCGTGGAGCTGGGTGATTATATACAGCATTTTGATGACAGTCCTCATGTATGCATTATTGATGAAGCGCAGACCATGGGGGCGCCTATTGCTAACGCGTGGTTGAAAACGCTGGAGGAACCGAAGGAAAATCTTTTCTTTATTCTGATTTCTCATAATCTGGAACGTATGCTGCCTACGGTGGTTTCCCGGGCGGAGCTGTTCCGGTTTATGCCGTTGGACAGAGACGGTTTTCAGAATTTTGTAATCGCGCGGAGAGAAGAGTTTTCTGGTCTGAAGATTCCGGAGGACATTGAAAAAGCATATAGGCTGTGTGCCGGAAATCCAGGAGCCGCTCTGAACTTTTATGGGGCCGGCGGAAAGAGCGCTTATGACTGGGCGAAGCATTTCTGGAAAATTGTGACTTTTGATTCCATGCCGCTTACCAGGCTGGCTGGAATCAGTCCGAAAACGAACCGGAAGGAACTGCTCAGAAATCTCAGCTGGTGCATCGCTATAGGAAGGAACCTTATGTTGCTCAATGAAGTAGCAGATGAAGCGGATATGTTTTCCCTGATTACTCAGGAAGAACGAGAATTCGCGCCCAGCTGGGCGGATGGAAAGGCACAAGCCGCCGTGAAGATACTGGAGAAGGCAGAAAAGGCGCTCAGGCACAGTATTTCTGTGAGAGATGTCATCAATATGCTGGCAGTTAATATGGTATGGATAAGGAAAGGGGTGCACCTGTGAATAAGATAGCTGGAGTCCGTTTTAAGAAGGCGGGCAAGATATATTATTTCTCTTCCGAAAATATGGAAGTTAATATAGATGATGGCGTCATTGTGGAAACCTCAAGAGGGATGGAATATGGACGGGTTGTTATTTTCCCGAAGCATCCGGAAATCCCCGGGGATCCCGGCGAACTGCGTCCTATCCTCAGAAAGGCTACGGCTCGGGATCTGGTACAGGTAGAAAGGAACCGGGAAAGAGAAAAGGAAGCATTTCAGATTTGTCTGGACAAGATAAAAAAATTAAAATGCAAAATGAAGCTTCTCCGTGTGGAATACACGTTTGACCGCAATAAGATTGTGTTCTTTTTCACGGCGGAAGGGCGCGTGGACTTCAGGGAACTGGTAAAGGAACTGGCCGCTGTGTTCCATACCCGTATTGAAATGCGGCAGGTTGGCGTAAGAGATGAAGCTAAGCAGGTCTCCGGCATCGGTCCCTGTGGGCGAACCTTATGCTGCGCCTCATTCCTGGGAGAATTTGCGCCGGTATCCATTAAAATGGCCAAGACGCAGGGATTGTCTCTCAATCCATCCAAAATATCCGGGGTATGCGGACGGCTGATGTGCTGTCTCCGGTATGAAGATGGTATGTATAAATGCGGAGAAATAAAGGGCAACGGCTGCGGATGCCATAAAAAGATTGTGGTACCAGAACCTTCTGTAGGCATGAAAGTCATGACAGATAAAGGCGAAGGACAGGTCGTTTATGTTAATCACCAGAAACATACGGTGAAGGTACAGTATCCGGACCAGCCGGAACAGATTCTGTCCTGGAAAGAGATAGACAAGAGCGATGACTGATATATGGCAATTGAGAGAAGGGGAAAGGCTGGACGACCTGGTACGCGACGGAATGAAGATTATCCAGCGGACAGATCAGTTCTGCTTTTCCATGGACTCGGTGCTTTTGGCACATTATGTGAATATACGGGCTAAAGACCGGATTGTGGATCTGGGAACGGGTACCGGAGTGATAGCCCTGCTTTTGTCTGCTCTGGGGGCCAGGCATATTACAGCGCTGGAAATCAATCCGGTTATGGCGGAACTGGCTAAGAGAAATGTGGAAGGGAATCACAGGGAAGATTATATTCAGGTAATTCACTGTGATTACACAAAGGCAAATGTCCTGTTTCCGTCAGGCTATTTCCAGTCCGTGGTGGTCAATCCGCCATATCGGGAAGTAGGTACCGGAAATACGAACAGTGAACCTGGGAAGGCACTGGCCTGTCATGAACTGGGAGCATCCCTGCGGGATGTATTCCAGGCAGCCCAGTATCTGCTGGCGTATGGGGGACGGCTTACGATGGTACACCGGGCTGACCGGCTTGGGGATCTGATTGCGATTGGTCGCGAGTATCATATGGAAGTCAAACGGCTGCGTCTGGTACACGCCAGACCCGGACATACAGCTTCCCGGGCCCTGCTGGAATGGCGCTATGGCGGGCATCCGGAAGTAACCGTGGATCCACCACTGTTTCTGCATAATCCGGATGGCTCTTATACAGAGGAAGTCCTGGCTATCTACGGAAAGGGGAAACAAAATGAATGAAGTAGAAAAGGGAACGTTATATCTGGTTCCCACACCGATTGGCAATCTTTCCGATATGACGGAACGGGCAATATCCGTATTAAAGGAAGTGGATTGCATTGCAGCAGAAGATACAAGACATACTCGGATTCTGCTCAATCATCTGGATATTCATACGCCTATGGTGGCATATCATGAACACAATAAACATGAAGCGGGGCCAAAGCTTATTGAAAAGATGAAAGAAGGTATGTCCCTGGCTCAACTTTCTGATGCAGGTATGCCGGTTATTTCCGATCCAGGGGCTGATTTAGTAAAACTGGCTCTGGAAGAAGATGTTCCGGTAGTTCCGCTGCCGGGGCCGAATGCGGCGCTTACGGCACTTGTGGCTTCCGGACTGGATGCACGTCAGTTCACATTTATCGGGTTTCTGCCTAAGACCACAGCTAAGGCAGATAAGCTGATTGACCAGGTAGAGCCTCTGTTTATGCCCCTGATTTTTTACGAGGCGCCTCATCGTCTGAAGGCTACACTGAAATACCTTCGTAAACATCTGGGAAATCGCAAAGCCGTACTGGCAAGGGAACTGACAAAGAAGTTCGAGACATTTACCCGGGGAACACTGGATGAATTATTACAGGAACTGGAGACTGAACCGGCCAGAGGAGAATATGTCGTTCTGGTGGCAGGGAAATCAGACGAGGAAGCTCAGCAGGAACGGTCAGAGGAATCAGACTGGAGAAAGCGTGCACAGGAACTGGCAGAAGACATGCCTCTGAAAGAAGCGGCCAGACAGACTTCCAGAGAATATAACCTTTCACGCCGGGAAATTTATCAGTATCTTTTAACATTAAAAGATTAAATTCATAATATGTTAAACCATGAACAGATTAAAGCGCGATCTGTTCATGGTTTTCTTTCTCTGTAAATAAGCAGATATTCACCGTTTATGGGAAGGGATGTGCGATGAAAGAAGCAAGGCAAGGACCGGCAGAGTATGTGTTTTGGAATGGAAGGATATCAGACAGATGGTATTGTCAGATATCCCCCGGATTTTTAAGGAAATTCTATCATAAAGAGAGTTTTATGAATATATTTTGTCTGTATATGCGTGGTATAATAATGACAATATGTAATTAAGCAGGAGGAATTTTCATGTCTCAAAAAGGAAAATATTATATTACTACCCCTATTTATTACCCGAGTGCCAAACTCCATATCGGTCATACTTATTGCACCACTATCGCGGACAGCGAAGCCCGTTTTCACAGACTGGATGGAGATGAAGTGTTCTTTCTGACTGGTTCGGATGAACATGGCCAGAAGATTGAGCAGAAGGCAGAAGCAGAAGGAGTTACTCCTCTTGAATACACAACCCGTATTGTCTCCATGTTCAAGGAACTGTGGAAGGAACTGAATATATCCAACGATGACTTTATCCGTACCACCGAAGAACGTCATAAGAAGGTCGTTCAGGCGTTGTTCCAGCGTGCTTATGATAAAGGAGACATTTATCTTGGCAAGTATGAAGGCTGGTACTGTATTCCTGATGAAACGTTCTGGCCGGAAAATAAACTGACGGAAGAACATGTTTGCCCGGATTGCGGACGTCCGCTGCAGAGAGTCAGTGAAGAAGCCTATTTCTTCAAGATGTCTAAATATGCGGATCGCTGGCTTAAGTTTATAGAAGAAAATCCAGGATTTATTCAGCCGGAAAGTCGCCGTAATGAAATGATTCAGTTTGTAAAGAGCGGACTGGACGATCTGTGTGTATCCAGAACCAGCTTCACCTGGGGGATTCCTGTGCCATTTGATCCCAAGCATGTAGTCTATGTATGGTTCGATGCACTGGTTAATTACCTTACGGCAGCCGGTATTATGGATGATAAGGAAAAATTTGAAAAATTCTGGCCGGCAGATGTACATCTGGTAGGGAAGGAAATTGTCCGTTTCCATACCATCATCTGGCCGATTATGCTTATGAGCCTTGGTATTGAACTGCCAAAAATGGTATATGGCCATGGCTGGCTGATTGTGGATGGGGAAAAGATGTCCAAGTCCAGAGGTAATGTCATCGATCCAATTCCGCTTCTCCGCGAATTCGGATCGGATGCTATTCGTTATTATCTGCTTAATGATATCCAGTTGGGACAGGATGGTAATTTCAGCAGAGAAAGACTTATCAACCGCATTAATTCCGATTTGTCCAACGATCTTGGCAATCTGCTCTACCGTACCCTTTCCATGGTTGAAAAGTATGAAGATGGAGTACTAAACAAGGGAGATGCTTCTGTAGATGACAAGGTGGATGCCGCATGCCGTGAAGTGGAAAAGGGAGCAGAAGATACCCTTAAGGCATTCAAGGAAGGAATGACCAACTGGAAAATCAACGATGCTCTCCGCGCAGTCTGGGCTTATATCCGCTCCCTCAATAAGTTCATCGATGTGACAGAACCATGGATTCTTGCTAAGGATGAAGCTAAGGCCCCGGCACTTCAGGCTGTACTTTATCATATCTGTGAAGGTCTGCGTTTTGTTGCCCTCATGGCAGAACCTGTAATTCCGATTGGTGCTGAAAAAATCTGGAACCAGCTGGGCCTCACCGGATTTGCTGATGCCGGCTATGCTGACCTTACCTGGGGAGGAATTCCAGACGGTACCATAGTTCATAAGGAAGCGCCGATTTATCCGCGCATTGACCTGGAAGAAGAAGCGAAGAAGGCAGCAGCTATTGAAGCTAAGATAAAGGAAGAAGAAGCAGCTAAGGCACCTGAAGTTAATCCAGCCATTGAACCGGTTAAGCCGGAAATTACCTTTGATGATTTTGGTAAGATTGACCTTCGTGTGGCTAAGATTCTCACGGCAGAAAAGGTAAAGAAGTCCAGAAAGCTGATTAAGATGACGGTTTCTCTTGGAAATGAGGAAAGAACAGTGGTCAGCGGTATCGCAGAACATTATAAACCGGAAGAACTGATTGGCAAACAGGTGATTTTTGTGGCCAACCTTAAACCGGCCAAACTGATGGGTATTGAATCCCAGGGGATGATTCTCGCTGCTTCACTGGATGGCAAACTGGTTGTACCAACCGTAGATATGCCGGCAGGAAGCCGGGTTAAGTAATGCTTCCCGTTGATTCTCATGCTCATCTGTATGATGCGATGTATGCGGGACAGACAGAGAATGTGATTTCTTCAGCTCTTGGCCGGGTAGGATTTATTATCTGCCCGTCAGAAGACAGAAAAACATCAGAACAGTCGGTGCAAATTGCATCAGGGGAAAGCCGTATTTTCGCAGCGGTGGGGATTCATCCCCTTCATACGGAACATGTTTCCGGGGAAGACTGGAAACAGATTCTCTCTCTGGCACACCATTCACCTAAAGTGGTGGCGCTGGGAGAGACCGGACTGGATTTTTTCAGTAAGAACTGTGATCGGGAATTGCAGAAGTACTGGTTTTCCAGGCATATACAGGCGGCAGGGGAATTACATCTGCCATTGATTATTCATGACAGAAAAGCCCATGGGGAAATACTTTCTCTTTTACAAAAGCAGGCACATGGAGTTGTTTCCGGAGTTATACATGGTTACAGTGGAAGTCTGGAAACAGCGAAAGCACTGATAAATACAGGCTTTTATATCTCTTTTGGCGGGTCGATTACGTATCCTGGAAGCCGTCGGATCCGGCAGGTAGCATCCACTCTCCCGCTGGACAGGATACTTATTGAAACAGACAGCCCTTATCAGGCACCTTTTGAAAAACATGGGGAACTCAATGTTCCGGAAAATGTGTGGTATGTGGCTCAGGCTCTGGCAAAGCTGAAACAGATGCCGGTAAGCGAGGTCATAGAGACTACTGGACATAATGCTGCAAAGCTTTTTGGAATCAGTAGAAACTAAAATGGGTAACAACAACCCATTCATTGAAAAGCTCTTTCAATTCACTGGATTGAAAGAGCTTTTTTGTATTGATATCTAGATTAATATATATATTCTCTCTGAGTTTGGTAATGCATGAAAAAAGAGCGTAAGAATCCCGTGCTCAGCAATGGATATACTATAGGCGATGTGGTTAATCAGGACGCTCTGAACCATCTGGCGCATTCGGCTGCTGTTGCTGCAGGGCTGGATAAAGGCCTGAATACGCACATTAAACGTGACAGCACAGGAGCTGTGCAATCGGTTTCTTATAATCAGGTTATGAATGATGGACTGACTGCACATAGAGATGATTATTCGCTGGATAAGACACCAAACTATGTAATTTCCGGAGGTACTCTGACTTATAGGGTAACACCGGCAACGGCCACCTATACTGCTGATTCCAGGACCAAGATTTATGGAAATGCAGTATTGGAACCGGATGTACATTATACAGGAACATGGTCATTCCATGGTATGGGAAATCTGGCGTCGGTTTATGAAGACTCTTCAGCCAGAGCCAATGTGATGACGCCGACATCCTTTATAAATGATGCGGCAGTTATGGATACCCATGCGAATGTTCGTTATGATAACGGGCATGTGGCAGCCTACAAGGGCGCGGTGTCCATGTCTCATGACTTGTATCTGAATGACTATAACGTGGAATATGTGAACGGAGATATCACTGTCAATCCGGCAGTACTGACGGTAACCGCCGGGGCAGGTACGCGGATTTATGGTGAGTCCAATTCGACCATTCACTATGATCCGGTTACTCTCACCGGATTCAAGAATCAGGATGCAGGCAATATCCAGATTAACAATCAGGGCAATTTCAGCTCTATGCTGAGGGAACCTCTCCTGTTACCACTGGCACAACTATTGGTACGGTGACCCCGGCAAGTGTAATAGAAGGGCCTGAAAATATGACAAAGGCCACAGACATGGGAATCCCATTCTATTATGTGAATAAAAACAGGGAAGACCAGTTGTATGGAATCTATGCGATAACTTCAGAGAATCATGGAGTTGACCTGGTTCCTTCCCAATCTGTGAAGAACGCCAGAATGGAAAGTGAAAATCATAGGAAGACGGTGGACGTATTTCTGACATTGCATTACCAGATGGGCAAATTTCATCTGGAATATAACGGATCCAGTCTGATTGTCAGTCCGATGGATGAACGTGCGGCTCGATGGATTAAACAGAACACCAGTGTTTCGTCAGCAAGAGAATTGCTCGCTCTTTCTGTAAACAGTGCGATAAATGAACTAAAAGTTACTCCGGAAAATCTGGATGCGGTATATCTGAACATGCAGCAGAAATAATCAGACCCAGAGAAACATTAAAAAGGGATATAAGTCCTTGTGGTATAATTAACAGTGTATTGTCTGTTATCAGGAGGATACAGAATGACTGAAAAAACTGTATTAGTGACAGGTGGTGCCGGCTTTATCGGGTATCATCTTACTAAAAAATTATTGAATGATGGATACCGGATCGTATCGGTAGATAATATGAATGACTATTATGATCCTCATCTTAAGGAGGACAGAATCAGGGATATTGGGAATCATGGGAGCTCTTACGTCTTTATCCCTGTGGATATTGCGGACAAAGAGGCATTGAATCAGGTTTTTGACCAGTATCAGCCAGATGTAGTTGTCAACTTGGCAGCACAGGCCGGGGTTCGTTACAGCATTGATCATCCGGATTCATATATCCAGTCCAACATTATCGGCTTTTATAACATTCTGGAAGCCTGCCGCCATCATCCGGTAGAACACCTGCTGTTTGCTTCCAGTTCTTCTGTTTATGGAACCCGTAAGACCGCTCCGTTCCGCACTACGGATTTTGTAGATCATCCTATAAGCCTGTATGCGGCTACTAAGAAGTCGGATGAACTGATGGCCTACACCTATTCCCATCTGTATGGGATTCCGGCGACCGGCCTTCGTTTCTTTACCGTGTATGGACCGTTTGGACGGCCGGATATGGCTTACTTTAAATTTGCGAATAAGATGGTAAAGGGAGAAACCATTCAGGTATATAACCATGGTGAAATGCTTCGTGATTTCACCTATGTGGATGATATTGTGGAAGGCATTTCCCGTATGATTGTCTGCCCGCCTGATGAGAATGAGGATGGAGACAGATACAAGATTTATAATATCGGGAACAGCCATCCGGTTAAACTGATGGACTTCATCTCCATTCTGGAAAAGGCTATAGGCACAGAGGCAAAGAAAGAATTCCTTCCTATGCAGCCAGGGGATGTATATCAGACCTATGCGGATGTATCGGAACTTGAAAAGGACTTTGACTTTAAGCCGAAGACAACACTGGAAGAAGGGCTGACCCGTTTTGCTGCATGGTTTAAGGCTTATTATCATCTGTCCTGATGGGGAGATACGATTATGAATATATTGCTGGCCAATTTACATAAGTTCATAGGATACAGCGGCGGGATTGAGCATGTTCTGTCGGATATGGCCCAGGCCTTTACGGTAAGAGGTCATAAGGTCACTGTGGTTATGATGGATGAAAAGGACGGGACTCCTTTTTTCCCGCTTCCTGACAATGTGGAGTTTTATAATCTCTGTCATCTTCCTGGAGAAAAGGCGGTGGCCCTCAGCCGGGGATTGAAACTGGTCAGGGAAATCATTCGCCCCTTCAGCCGCGAGCAGGCAAGGAATGTCAACTATAAGCTTATGGAACCGCTCTGGCCCGGATTCCGAAAAATTCTGGATAAGACGAAGCCAGATGTCATCATTTCATCCAGAGAACCGACTGGGAGACTGCTGCTGAGCCATCCGGAGATTTCTGTTCCGGTTATTTCCATGCTTCATAACGATCCAGATGAGATTTTTATGCATTCGCCGGAAGAAGAGAAAAAGATGCTTTGCCGGAGCGCCTCTATTCAGGTCCTCCTTCCATCTTTTATCCCAAAGGCAGAAAAGTATCTTTCCTATAAGCATTTTACGGCAATTCCCAATGCGGTTCCGGAAGCCGGAGTGCAGGCACATCCTGGAGAAAAGAAAGAAGAATATGTGATTACTTCCGTAGGCCGTCTTACCGGCAGAACGAAGAGACAGCATCTGCTGATTGAAGCCTTTGCCCTGCTGGCGGAAGATTTTCCTCAGTGGAAAGTTAATTTCTGGGGCGCGGACTATGACAGAGCCTATGTTATGAAGTTGAAGAAACTGATTGAAGGAAAGCATCTGGAAAATCAGGTCTTCCTGAAAGGAACGACCAGGGATATGCAGTCTGTATGGAAAGAAACGGATATTTTTGCTTTCCCAAGCCATCACGAAGGATTCCCGCTAGCATTGACAGAAGCGATGGCCGCCGGGATTCCGGTAGTGGGGTATGCGTCCTGCCCCGCGGTGAATGAACTGATTGTGTCCGGCGAAAATGGATACCTGGCAGAGGATGGTGTGGAAGCGCTGGCGGAATCGCTGAAAGCACTCATGCTGGATCCGGCGAAAAGGGAATCTTTTGGCCGGAAGGCAAGACAGGGCATGGAGGCCTATCGTCCGGAATGCATATGGAATTCCTGGGAGATGTTGATTAAAGACACTGTGGAAAGAACAAAGAACACTAAGGGTTAAGAGGAGCAAGTATGAGACAAGAGGGAGAACGATTCTTAAAAGAACAGATTACCCGGATGCATGTGGCCGTGATTGGGGATATCATGCTGGATAAGTATATTTCCGGGCAGGTTTCCCGTATTTCCCCAGAGGCACCGGTTCCGGTAAATCTGGTGAGGACAGAACGTTCAGTGTTAGGCGGTGCGGCTAATACAGCTCATAATCTGGCTGCGTTAGGCTGTCATGTATATATTGCCGGAGTTACGGGTGCGGATGACAGTGGCAGCGAAGTGTCTGCTCTGCTTTCCGATGCCCAAGTGGATAAATCCGGAGTCTTTACGCTGGCAGAATACAAGACCACTACCAAAGTCCGTATTCTGGGAGCACGGCAGCAGATGATGCGTCTTGATTTTGAGGAACCATGCAGGGCAGGGAGCGTCATAGAACAGAAAATTTTCAGCTGGGTACAGAACCTGGCCGGGCAGCATATGGACAGTATAGTCATATCTGACTACGGTAAAGGGCTGATTACCCCTTCTCTGGCACAGCAGATTATAACGTATGCCAGAGAAAAAGGGATTCCGGTTCTTGTAGATCCTAAAGGCAGCAACTGGGATAAATATGATTCAGCCTATGCCATCACTCCGAATCTGAAGGAGCTGTCTGACTGCGTCGGCTATGCGGTACCTAATGAAGATGGGGCGGTAGAAGAAGCCGGCCGGGCGGTGCTGGAAAAATATCATCTGGATAATCTTCTGGTCACCCGTTCCGAAAAGGGAATATCTTCCGTCCAGAACGACAGGGTAACCCATTGCCCGGCCAAGGCGCAGGATGTTTTTGATGTATCCGGAGCCGGGGATACGGTTATGGCCGTATTAGCGGCAGCGGTTGGTTCAGGCCTGGATACGGAAACCATTCTGAATCTGGCTAACACAGCAGCAGGGATTTCTGTTTCCCGGGTAGGAACATATTCGGTAAAGAGAGAGGAAGTACTGGCCCGCTGGAAAGAGGAAGAAGGCGGGGTCAGACATACTGAGGGCGCTGTTTCATGGGAAGAAGCGGAAGCGATGATCTCTTACTGGAAATCCAGGGGCGAAAAGGTGGTATTTACTAATGGATGCTTTGATATCCTTCACAGGGGGCATTTGACATACCTGGCTGAAGCAGCAGAACTGGGGGATCATCTGATTATAGGGCTGAACTCTGATGACTCTGTCCGGAGATTGAAGGGAAGCCATCGTCCTGTCAATGGAGAAGCTGATCGGGCCTTCATGCTTTCTGCTCTACGGTTTGTGGATGCGGTGGTTTTGTTTAGTGAAGATACCCCGGAAAAGCTGTTGTCCTGTCTGAAGCCGGATATCCTGGTTAAGGGCGGAGATTATCAGCCCGAAGAGGTGGCGGGACGTCAGTATGCCGGTGAAGTAAGGATTTTGCCTTTTGTGGATGGATATTCCACTACGGATATTATTGCAAAGATAAAAAAGGAAAAATGAATTGGAAGGAAAGAAAATTGATATAAACAATAAAACCATAGTTGTCATGTACATGTTGTACTTTGGCGATATGGTTTCGATTACTCCATTTCTGGAGGTCCTCCGCCGGGAAGCAAAAGGGTCGAAAATTGTTCTTGTCATTGATTCCCGGTTTAAAGAGTCAGTACAGTACAACCCCAATGTGGATGAACTGATAGAAGTAGACAGACATGGTAAGGACAGAAGTCTCAGTGCCTGCTGGAAGATAGGAAAGAAAATAAGACAGATGCATCCGGATCTCCTGATAACCCTTCATGGGACCAGTCGTACTTCGCTGATGGCTCTGGCTATGAAGCCAGGGTTCTGGACCGGCGAACCAGGGACACGGATGGACTCACTCTTTATGGATTATCCTGTGACTATAGAGACTTATAACAGTCATGCAGTAGATAAATATCTTCGGGTTCTTTCGCTTCTGGGCGTAGAGAATCTTACTCATCATGGCATGCGTACATACACATGTGAGGAGTGGGATCGCAGGGCCGATGAATTTTTTGCTGGAGAAGGCATTAAAGAAGGCGCCAAACTGGTTGGACTGTCCGTAGGGAGCTCTACACCGGAAAAGAACTGGCCGGCAGAAAACTTTGGCAAGGTGGCGGAACATTTTGCCAGACGCGGCATGATTCCGGTATTCTTCGGGGTGAAATCAGAACTGCCCCTTATAAAGAAAGCGGTACAGGAAGTAAAGCATCCTTATGTGATCGCCGCCGGAAAACTGTCCATGGGAGAGTTCATGGCCGCGGCGTCTCACTGCAGCCTGTTCTTTACTAATGACAGTGGTCCTATGTACGTGGCGGACAGCCGGGGCGTACCGACCATTGCCATGTTTGGGCCAAGCAATGCGAAGTTTCATCACCCGCTGGGAAAATATTCCAGGGCTATTTCGTCCTGGGATATGCCTATGGGGCCAGAACACGTAAATAAGAATATAAAATCCGGCAATTATGTACCCCTGGATAAGATTACTGTGGAAGAAGTAATTGCGGCCGGGGAGGAAGCCCTCCGGAACGCAGGATGTTAAATAAAAAACGGATGTTTCCCAATGGAAATATCCGTTTTTTATGCAGAATTTTAATCAGAACAGAAGCGCTGTCGCAACCGCCATTATGTGCCGGTATGAGTTTTACCGGCCCACAGGGTCTTAATGGTTAACAGAATGAGCAGTACGGTGAGGGCACCAATGAGAAACAGACCATTGGAGGTCCCTGCATATTCAATCACGGCACTGGTAAAAAGGGTACCAAAAGGTGTACATCCGAGAAATACAAATGTGTAAAGGCTCATAATACGACCCAGGTATTCTTTTGGGGACGCCATCTGAATGGCTGTGTTGCAGTTTACCATGAACAGAATGACCATAAATCCCAGAAATGTAAAAAGAGCCATGGCCAGAGCGTATATGGTTATATAACTTACCATCATGAGCAGAATACCGGAAAGTATTGCAAAATTAAATATACTTTTCTGGCTGACCTTACGGGAAGAAGAGGCAGCAAGCAATCCTCCAGTCATGGACCCCAAACCGATAAAGAACAGTAGCGAACCGAATCCGCCCAGACCCCGATGAAGAACCCGGTCAGAGAAGAGTGGACCATAGGTGCTGAAGTTTAACAGGAAGCTGCTGATAATGCCGACACATACAATATTAGTGATAATAGCGGGAATGTGGGCAGCCATTTTAAAGCCGCTCTTCATCTCGCGGAACGGGTTTCTGTTTACGACGGGGGCAGGAACAGAATTGACATCCATATTCCGGTAAACAAACAGTATAGGAAGAAGGGATGCGGCATTCATAAAGAATAAAGCACTGTAGGACAGGTGATTTAACAGAAATGCAGCGAGCACAGGTCCAATCATACGGGTAAGATTAAAATTGGTTGAATTCAATCCCATGGCACTGTGCAGTGCTTCCGGACCTACCAGTTCCTGCATGAAGGCGAGACGGGTTGGCATATCAAAGGCATCGATACTGCCGGTAAAGAATGCAAAGAACAACATCCAGCAGTAAGTTTCATGACCGGACAGAAGAAGAAGGCCGAGAGAAGAGGCTTGAATGATATACATACATTGCGTCCACATCAGAATTTTGCGCTTATTATGGCGGTCAATCCAAACACCGGCAGGGATGGTAAACAGGAAACTTGGAAGAAACTGAAAGGCAGAAAGAAGGCCCAGCATAAGAGCGGAGTCAGTCATTCGGTATACCAGCCATTGCTGTGTTGTCAGCTGAAGCCAGAATCCCACCAGGGCAATCCGAAATTACGATAATTGCGATATCCCAGAGCAGGGAAAAGTTTTGAGATTTTTTGCATAAAATAAAAAGCCTGTCTATGGTAAAATACATGGTACGGTCATATATGACTATATGGCAAACGTACGAAGTTAAATTCTGAATATAAATATAGATGAAAAATATGGGAGGTTATTATGAAGAAAAAATCCTGGTATGCTGTCAGAAAGGGAAGAAGGGAAGGGTTGTACAGAACCTGGGATGAGTGCAGAAAACAGGTTATCGGGTATCCTGGAGCCTCCTACAAAGGATTTTACACCCAGGAGGAAGCAGAAGCTTTTCTCGGAGACGGTGCCCGAGAACCTGAGACAGCGGTCTATGCTGGAGGAGAAAATCCGGATAGCTTTATAGCTTATGTGGATGGATCCTTTATGCCGTTTATGCCGGGAGTGTTTTCTTTTGGCTGCGTGATTCTCTACAAAGGTAAAACGGAAACCTATGGGGAAAAGATTGAAGATAAGGAAGAGGCAACCATGCGGAATGTGGCTGGCGAGATACATGGAGCAGCTTTTGCCATGAAAAACTGCCTGGAACGGGGAGTATCTGTAATGGAGCTCTACTATGACTATGCTGGCATTGAAAAATGGTGTACTGGAGAATGGAAAGCTAATAAGAAAGGAACTAAAGCACTGAAAGCATATTATGATTCTATCAAAAATCGGCTGACAGTGCACTTTCACAAGGTTCCCAGTCATACCGGAGTCAAATATAATGAAATGGCAGATCAGCTGGCCAAGGGGGCATTACTGGCCCGCCGATAACAGTTGATGTGACACAGAAAAACAGCCATCATACTCAGATATTTTCTGAGTATGATGGCTGTTTGCAGTAACTGGATTATCTCTTATCTGCTTTTCTGGACAGATAATTACCGATAAACTGAATCAGCTGGACAACAATTACCAGAACGATGATGGTGGCAATCATCACGTCAGCCTGGAAACGCTGATATCCGTAACGGATGGCCAGGTCACCAAGTCCGCCGCCGCCGATGGTACCAGCCATAGCGGAAGCGCCGACCAGGGACACAATAACCACGGTTAAGGATTCCAGAATGGAAGGAAGTGCTTCCGGCAGCAGTACCTTGCGGATAATCTGCATTGGGGTGGCACCCATGGATTCCGCTGCTTCAATCAGACCAGATGGAATTTCACGGATAGAAGTTTCTACCATTCTGGCGATATAAGGAATTGCGGCAATGGTAAGAGGAACGATAGCCGCTGTAGTTCCGATGGATGTATGTACCAGAAATCGGGTAAATGGGATAATAGCTACCATCAGGATGATAAACGGAATAGAGCGAATCATGTTGATGATAAAGGCTAACGGTTTATTGATAGCCGGACAGGCGAGAATTTCACCCTTTTCGGTTACTACCAGAAGGATGCCCAGCGGGATGCCCAGGATGGAAGCGCAGATCATGGAGACGGCGACCATGTAGAGGGTTTCACCGAGGGATTCAAAAAGAAGACTAAATATTTCCGGAGACATAGCCGAGAACCTCACTTTCTATCGGTAAAGAATGCAGATGGTTAAATGCTGCGGTGATATTGGAATCACTGCCTGAAACATCGATGATAAGCTTACCAAAAGATACGCCCTGGATAAAGTCTACAGTGCCGTAAAGGATACTGACTTCCAGATTATAATCTCTGGCGAGCTTGGCGATGATAGGTTCATTAGCTACATCGCCGCGGAAGGAAAGGCGCATCATAATGTGGTCATCGGCATTCTCCCGTTCGTCATGGATATGATAATTCTTAAGACCTTCCGGAAGGGTATTGGAGCTGACGCTTCCGATAAAGTTGCGGGCGGTCTCTGTCTTTGGAGAGGTAAAGAGATCGAGAACGCTGCTCTGTTCAATAATATGGCCGTGTTCAATAATAGCCACGCGGTCGGCAATGCTCTTAATAACTTCCATCTGATGAGTAATCATGATGATGGTAATATGCAGTTTTCTGTTAATGTCCTTAAGCAGGTTAAGGATGGATTTTACTGTTTCCGGATCCAGAGCGCTGGTTGCTTCATCGGAAAGAAGAATATCCGGATCGGATACGATGGCGCGGGCTATACCAACGCGCTGCTTCTGACCGCCGGAGAGCTGAGATGGATATTTATCCTTATATTCTGTCAGGCCGACAAGTTCCAGAATATCGGTAATCTTCTTTTTCTGTTCTTCCTTCGGTGTGCCGTAAAGTTCCAGAGGGAAAGCGATATTTTCATATACGGTACGGCTGGAAAGAAGATTGAAATGCTGGAAAATCATCCCGATATGTCTTCGTTCAGCCCGGAGTTCCGAGGTGGAAAGTTTGGTCATATCCTTTCCATTGATGATTACCTCCCCGGAGGTAGGTCTTTCCAGCATGTTTATGCATCGGATAAGTGTAGACTTTCCGGCGCCGGATTGCCCGATGATGCCGAAGATTTCCCCATCGTTAATGGTGAGGTTGATATCCTTAAGGGCATCGACACCGGCTGTATAGGATTTAGATACATGTTTTAATTCAATCATATGACAGCTCCTGTTTTAAATCTGAATAGCCGCAGGTAACAGTGAATTATCTGTTGATAAACTATTTCAAAAGTGAATTGTGAACTTGGTTAAATACTAACATACACATTTTGAGAGGGCAATGAAGAAATAAGATAGCGATTGCTATTCATTAAAACTATATCAGATATAATATGCATAAAACTGCAGGAATGACAGATAGGGAAAGGCTGGTCGTATGTCTTAATGAGTGCTGTATGGCCAGGGAAATTTACAATCTGCATTAGGTAATGTTATAATGAATTAAAGTATGAAAGTTTACGTATCTATATATAGTTCATGCAATATAGATAATTTGCCATACAGGAGGTTTACATGAGTGTCAATTCCAGATTAGTCAATCCACTGACAACGCAGTTATTTGAAGCGATTCTTCTTCTTGAAAATGTGGATGAATGCTATGAATTCTTTGAAGATCTCTGCACAGTTAATGAACTGCATGATATGTCCCAGCGTCTGCAGGTAGCTAAAATGCTGCAGGAAAAGGAAAAATATGAACAGATAGAGGATGTTACAGGGGCCAGCACAGCCACTATTTCCAGAGTCAAAAGATGTCTTACCTTTGGCGCCGATGGATATGCTACAATATTGCAGAGAATGAAAGAAAGAAAAGAAAAAAAGGAGTAATTGAAAAATGAACGAACTGCATATGGCGCATACAGGTTTTAAGGCGTATGATATCCGCGGCGTGATTCCGGATGAAATTAACGAAGAGCTGGCCTACCGGGTTGGACGGGCTTATGCTGAACTTTATCATCCGAAGACCATGTGTGTAGGATACGATGTAAGAAAGAGTTCTCCTGCTTTCTGCAAGGCTGTCTGCGATGGACTTACCGATGGAGGGGTTCATGTTTACAATATCGGCCTCTGCGGAACGGAAATGGTATATTTCACCACGTTCTACTATAAGCTGGATGGCGGGATTATGATTACTGCCAGTCACAATCCATCCAACTGCAACGGGCTTAAGATTGTAAGGGAAGAAGGTAAGCCGGTCAGCTCGGATACCGGGCTTAAAGAAGTGGAAAAGCTTGCCTTTTCCGGCGACTTTGGTGAGATTGTCCATAAGGGAACTGTGGAAAAGAAGGATATACTGGATGATTATGTCCAGCATCTCCTTTCCTATGTGGATGTTTCACGTATGAAACCGCTTCATATTGTGGTTAACGCCGGCAATGGCTGCGCCAATGTAGTTTTCAGCCGTCTGAAGGAACATCTGCCGATCCATTTCACGGAAATGCTGATGCAGCCGGATGGAGATTTTCCGAATGGGGTACCGAATCCTATGCTTCCGGAAAACAGACAGGAAGTCATTAAGAAGGTACTGGAAGTTAAGGCGGACATGGGAATTGCCTGGGATGGGGATTTCGACCGCTGCTTCTTCTTTGACGAAAACGGAAAATTTATAGAAGGTTATTATATGGTAGGGCTCCTGGCCACTTACTTCCTGAAGAAGCATCCGGGAGAAACCATTATCCATGATCCGCGCCTGTACTGGAACACACAGAAGATTGTGGCAGAATGCGGAGGAAAGGCTGTAGAATCTAAGGGCGGACATGCTTTTATGAAGGAAACCATGCGCAGAGTCCATGGTATTTACGGTGCGGAAATGAGTGCTCATCATTTCTTCCGTGACTTCTCCTATTGCGATAGCGGAATGATTCCGTGGCTGATTGTGGCTCAGCTTGTGAGCGAAACAGGTATCAGTCTGGCGGATATGGTATCTCATATGGAAGAAGAATTCCCATGCAGCGGCGAAATCAACCTGCCTGCTTCTGACACAAAGAAGGTGCTGGCAGCGGTTCGCGATAAGTACGCAAAGGATGCGGTATCCGTAGATACGATTGATGGCATTGGCATTAATTTCGAAAACTGGAGATTCAATCTCCGCCCATCCAATACGGAACCATTGATTCGGTTCAACCTGGAAACCAGAGGCGACCGGAAGTTAATGGAAGAAAAGCGGGATGAAATCGTAGCTTTTGTAAAAACCTTATTGTAATAATAAGGCGATAAGCCGATAATCGCGTTGGAAATGACAGATACCGGGCAGGTATGGCCTTTTCCATACACCAATCGGCATAAGTGCAACTTGCAGGGCAGGCGTGTATATGCCTGAAATCCTGAGTTCACAGAAAAAGATTGAGCGGATGGATGTTTTCCTGTATCTTACAGGAAGCATCCATTTTGTTTTGCCTGATTATCTCATCTGGAGAAGACGCCTGGGAGTACTCCCTTATGGCGGGGGTGAATCTTCCTGGTGTCCACAGAGCCGGCTCAGGTTTTAAAATAATATTAAACTTATGAAAAACAGAGCCATATGAAAAACAGAATGTGATAAAATTAAGGAAATCAGACAATGAAATGTTTTCCGTTACCGCCGGATTTATGTATCTGGTGTGGGTAAGGGAGAAAGGATATACAAATGAAAGTATTGGTTACCGGGGGAGCTGGATTTATTGGCTCTCATCTGGTGCGCCGGCTGCAGGCAGAACAGGTGGATGTCACGGTTCTGGATAATCTTTCTACCGGTACACTGGAGCACTTACCAAAAGGTACAAAATTCATAAAGATGGACATTAATGCGCCAGAACTGGATAAGGTTTTTGAAGAAGGACAGTTTGACGCCGTAGTGCATCTGGCGGGACAGATTGCGGTCGGTGTATCTATGGAGGACCCGGTTTTTGACTGCCAGCAGAATATCCTGGGGTCTGTCCACGTTATGGAAGCGGCAAGAAGAAACAAGGTAAAACGGATAATCTTTTCTTCCACCGCGGCGGCATATGGAGATGTAGCCGATAGTCAGCTGCCGGTGAGGGAAGATGAACCACTGCAGGTGTTGTCCTTTTATGGATTGTCCAAAATAGGGGTAGAGAAGTATCTGGAACTGTATTCCCGTTCCTTTGGACTGGAATATGTGATTCTCCGCTTTGCCAATGTATACGGTGAACGGCAGGGAGACAGTGGTGAAGGGGGAGTAATCAGCATTTTCACCAGGCGAATTGCCGAAGGTAAGGATATTACCATTTTCGGGGATGGACATCAGACGAGGGATTTTGTCTATGCGGGAGATATAGCCAATGGTATTTACAGGGCACTGAAAACGCCTTATGCGAATACCATATACAATCTGTCAACACAGACGGAAACCTCACTGAATACCCTGGTAGAGGTGTTGTCCAAGGTGGCCGGAAGAAAAGTTCATCCTTTATATGGCCCGGCACGGCCTGGGGATATTTACCGGTCAAGTCTGTCAAACCGGAAGGCGGAGGCAGGGCTGCTCTGGCGACCTGAAACCTCATTGGAGGAAGGCCTTAAAGAGACCTACCGTTATTTCAAAGATATGTACGGTAAATGAATCTGTATATAGAAAGTTTTTCTTGACAACTGTTTCTAAAGGTGTATTATAGTTATAAATGTTGAGATAGAGACAAGAAATTCACATATGGCATAGGAAGAGAGTCCGTGGCTGGTGAAAACGGATTATGCGTTTTGAATTTTACCACTCTTGAACAGAATGTCTGAATCAAGTAGGATATTCCGGCCGGCGCCGTTATCGTCTCAGAGTGAATCGTAAGATTTAATTTGGGTGGAACCACGGAACTTAACTTTCGTCCCTTTCGGGATGAAAGTTTTTTTATTTACAGAAAGGATTTGAATAATATGGTATCTATTATTCTGAAAGATGGGAAAAAAGTAGATTTTGAAAAAGCTGTTCCTCTGTTTGAAGCCGCTAAGGCTATTTCCAACAGCCTTGGAAGAGACGCAGTAGTTGCCAAAGTAAACGGTGAATATGCTGATCTTCGTGACAATATTGAAGATGGCACACAGGTAGAATTTTTCACAAAGGATTCTCCGGAAGCACTCCATACTCTGAGACACACAGCGGCTCATGTTATGGCACAGGCTATTCAGCACCTGTTCCCAGGCACCAAGTTTGCCATTGGTCCGGCTATTGATACAGGTTTTTACTATGACCTGGAATCTGAACATAAGTTCACCAACGAAGATTTCCCGGCCATTGAAAAGGAAATGGCTAAGATTGTAAAGGAAAATCTGGCTATTCAGAAATCCAGCAAGAGTAGAGAAGAAGCTCTGGCTTACTTCAGGGAAAGAAATCAGGATTACAAGGTGGAATTAATTGAAGATCTTCCGGAAGATGCACAGATTACATTCTACACACAGGGGGATTTCACTGACCTCTGCAGAGGCCCTCATGTACGTTCCACAGGCAAGGTTAAGGCATTCAAGCTCATGTCTGTAGCCGGCGCTTACTGGAGAGGCGATGAAAACCGTCAGATGCTTCAGAGAATCTACGGCACAGCTTTCTATAAGAAGGAAGAACTTGAACACTTCCTCTATGTTCGCGAAGAAGCAGCTAAGAGAGACCACAGAAAACTGGGAAGAGAACTGGATCTGTTCAGCTTCCATGATGAAGGCCCGGGCTTCCCGTTCTTCCATCCGAAAGGAATGGTTATCCGCAATGCGCTGATTGATTTTGAACGTGAACTCTTCAAGAAGTATCACTATGAAGAAATCATGACCCCGGTTATTCTGTCCAAGAAACTGTGGCTCCAGTCCGGTCACTGGGATCACTATCGTGAAAACATGTATTTCACAAAGATTGATGGAGAAGATTATGCGGTTAAGCCGATGAACTGCCCTGGCGGAATTCTTTATTTCAAGACTCAGCAGAGAAGCTACAGAGACCTGCCAAAGCGTGTTGCAGAATTCGGCCTGGTACATCGTCATGAACTCCATGGTGCACTGCATGGACTTTTCCGCGTACGTAACTTTACTCAGGATGATGCGCACATTTTCATGACCCGTGAACAGATGAAGCCGGAAGTTATTGAAACCCTTCAGATGTTCAAGGACCTGTATGCACCATTCGGCATCAAGTACCATGTAGAATTGTCCACACGTCCGGAAAATTCCATGGGTTCTGACGAACTCTGGGAACTGGCTACAGATGCTCTTCGTGAAGCCATTGAACAGGCAGGAATCCCATACAAGGTGAATGAAGGGGACGGCGCATTCTATGGTCCGAAGCTGGACTTCCATATTCAGGACTCCCTCGGCCGTACATGGCAGTGCGGTACCATTCAGATGGATATGCAGCTGCCGGAACGTTTCGATGTAACCTATGTAGGTGAAGATGGTGAAAGACACAGAGCCGTAATGATTCACCGCGCAGGCTACGGCAGCCTTGAACGTTTCATCGGTATCCTGACAGAACACTTTGCTGGCAAGTTCCCGGTATGGATGGCTCCGGTTCAGGCAAAGGTTATTCCGGTATCCAACAACCAGATGGCTTATGCTAAGGAAATCGCTGACAAGCTGTCCGCAGCTGACATCCGCGTAGAACTGGATGAAAACAACGATACTCTGGGATACAAGATCCGTAAGGCACAGATGGAAAAGGTTCCTTACATGATCATCATTGGGGATAAGGAAGTCGGAGCAGGTAACATTTCCGTACGTACTCGCAAGGGAGCCGATGAAGGCAGTGTAAATCTGGAATCCTTCATTAACCGTGTTCATGATGAAGTTAAGAACAGAACGGTAGACTGATATGCTTCAGAGCAGTGATATCGGACGCGCCGCCCTGCGAATGGCGCTGACAGAAACAAGAACAGAAGAATATAATCTCCGGGACCGCCTGGAAAAGCAGGGGATACATGCAGTGGCAGTAAATTTTGGCGGGAAATTTCTGGATATTCTTCCCAAGATTTATGAATCGGCCATTGTAGCTGCTCAAAGACAGCATGTCATTACCGATACCCATGTAGGGGATGGCTCAGTACTTGGTGCCATGGAATCCTGCATAGAACAGCTGAAACTTAAACTGATAGGCATGAATGTAGGTGGAAAAATCGGGATAGCCCGGTGGAATGAACATTTATGTGTTGCTGTGTATGTAGGGGTAGGCGTTCTTCATTTTAATGAAGTGGCCGTAAGTGTGGCTCATCGCGTTATCCGTGACACAGAAGAAGTACATGCCTGAATACAGGAAAAACCGCTTGACAAGACGGCAAATAAAGGGTATTATATTCACGTATTTGATTGCAAGAAGAAGTCATCCGCTTCTCACCTTACAAGGCTAAGTGCTACTAAGGTCTACGTGTGAACTTGAAGCGGACGGTGTCTACCGTCCGCTTTTGCTTGCAATGATATAAGGGAAGTCCGGTGCTGAGAAGAGGCTCTGGTTCCTGTATTTTCGGAGGTGAAAGAAGATAGCTAAGGAACTTCGTATCAATGAACAGATTCGTGCTCGTGAAGTACGTGTTGTCAGCGATACAAACGAACAGTTAGGCGTTATGAATGTTCGCGATGCCATTCGCGAAGCAGAAGAACGCGGTTTGGACTTGGTGGAAGTAGCTCCTAATGGTAAGCCGCCAGTATGCCGTATCATGAACTATGGTAAGTATAGATATGAACAGCAGAAGCGCGAAAAGGAAGCCAAGAAAAAACAGAAGGTTTTCCAGGTTAAGGAAGTCAAGCTTCGTCCTAACATTGAAGATCATGATTTTTATGTTAAGCTCAAGCATGCACAGCGTTTCCTGGGAGATGGGAATAAGGTAAAGGTTACCATTATGTTCAGAGGTCGTGAAATGACACATCCGGAACTGGGACGTGTGGTTTTAGATCGAGTACTGAAGGAATTGGGCGATACCATTGTTCGTGAAAAGCCTCCGAAACTTGAAGGCCGTAATATGACCATGGTTATTGGCCCGAAAGCATAGGTAACCAGAGGAAAACGGATCTGTATCCGCACTTCTAAAACATTATTGAAGGAGAGTATTTAAATGCCGAAAATGAAGACACGCCGTTCTGCGGCAAAACGTTTTAGCGTTACCGGTAGCGGTAAGATTAAGAGAAATAAAGCATTCCGCAGCCACATTCTTGAAAAGAAGTCCCCGAAGAGAAAGAGAAACTTCAGAAAAGCTGCACTGGTATCCAAGGCAGATTTCAAGCGTGAAGCTAAGCTGCTTCCAAACGGTTAATTAAGGAGGACATGTAACAATGGCAAGAGTAAAAAGCGGATTGACAAATCACGCAAGACATAAAAAGATTCTGAAGCTCGCAAAGGGCTACAGAGGTGCTCGTCACGCACAGTTCCGTAAGGCAAATGAACTGGTTATGAAGGCTCTCTACTATGCTAGAAGAGACCGCAGACAGGTTAAGAGAGAATTCCGTAAGCTCTGGATCGTTCGTATCAACGCAGCAGCTCGTCTCAACGGACTTACCTACAGCCGTCTGATTGCCGGCCTGAACAAAGCTGGCGTTGCTGTAAACCGCAAGATGCTGAGCGAACTCGCTATCAGCGATCCGGCTGCATTCGCTAAGCTGGCTGAAATCGCTAAGAACGCGTAAGCAATAAAGAAAAGAGATTGTGAATATGCAGATATTCACAATCTTTTTTTATGCACTGACTGCGGAATGTCCGGTAGAACGATTTTCTGAAATATATTACAATGACAGAAGGAAAGGAATGAGACTGATGACTAAGGATATAAAAATGCTGGCTATCGATCTGGATGGGACACTCCTTCATGATGATATGTCCATTTCGCCGTTTACGGCGGATATACTGAAAAAAGCCTGGACTAAAGGCATTCGTATTGTTTTTGCCACCGGGCGCATGTTCTGTTCTGCCAGGGCCAAACTTCTGCCATTGCAGCTGGGAGACATCCCGGTGGTGTGTTATACAGGAGCATGGACTGCCCGGCTTGAATCGCAGCAGGTTATCTCTCAGGATGGTATATCTCCGGAACTGGCTGGTGAGATACTGGCTTTTGCCAGGGACAGGGAATGGAAGGTGCAGACCTTTATAAATGATTATGCCTATATGGCACAGCCGGATCCACTGGAACAGGAATACAGCCAGTACCGAATCCGGAAGACCATCTACACAGGGGAAGACTTCTATCATCCTGCGGAAACAGTTACCCGGATGATTATCGTGGAAAAGAATTTACAGAAGCGGGATAACATACGAAAATTCCTGGAAGATAGATTCCAGGATAGGATTTCCATAGTTTATCCGGAACGGATTTTCATTGATATACATAAAGCCGGTGTCAGCAAAGCCAATGCCATTGGTGTACTGGCAGCCCGGTGGGGAATCCGGCCGGAACAGATTGCAGCTTTTGGCAACACGGAAAACGATATTTCCATGCTCCGGTACGCGGGACATTCTTTTGCTGTGGCCAATGCGGAACCTGTGGCAAAGGAAGCCGCGGATAAAACTATCGGAAGCAATAATGAGGATGGTGTGGCACATGCCATTGCCACTATACTGAAGCTTTAATAAGGAACGAGATGCAATTTAAAAGGTGGTAAATTTTTATGATTTACCACCTTTTTATGTTGCTTCATATATTAAGTCAGCATGCAATCAGTCTACATGGAAACGATAGCCAGCGCCCCATACGGTTTCAATCCGTTCAAACGGGCGTCCAGTAGCAGCCTTCATCTTATCACGGAGACGGTTGATGTGAACGGTAACGGTCGCCGGTTCGCATACCGGATCCAGGCTCCAGATTTTTTCAAAAAGCTTTTCCTTGGAGAACACTTCATTCGGATGTTCTGCCAGGAAATAAAGCAGGTCAAATTCCTTACCGGTTAAAGCCACATTCTTACCGGATAAGATAACCTGACGGGCTTTCGGACGGATAATCAGATTACCGATGATCAGTTCATTGCCATCAGATGCTTTAGCAGTCTGCTTCCGGCTGAGACGGTTATACCGTTCCAGATGTGCATGTAGCCGGGCAATCAGTTCGGTTGGAGAAAATGGTTTGGCAATAAAGTCATCTGCACCCAGTCCCAGACCGCGGATGGTATCTACTTCATCATTCTTGGCGGTAACAAAAATAATCGGTACATCGGTCATTGCGCGCATTTTTCTGCAGAGAGAATAACCGTCTTCACCTGGAAGCATAATGTCAAGGAGAATGGCATTGATGTCTACTTTATCCATGGTGGCTAATGCGTCCTTACCGTTATTCACAAGGTAAACAGTATAATTGTTGGCTTCAAGAAAATCCCTTTCCAACTCGGCAATTAACTGGTCATCTTCAACTACAAGTACGTTTGTCATTTGATTATCTCCTTACTTTTTAAAATTGGTAAATAAATTTTAATTAATAATCCATTGTCATTCAGTGCCTGAATTCTGCCTTTATGTATAGATACGATTTCAGCTACTACAGCCAGGCCCAAACCGCTGCCGTTGCTGGTTTTGGTGCGCGCTTCGCTGGTTCGGTAAAATGGTTCAAAAATCTTTTCCAGCTTGCTTTCTTCTACACCAGGTCCATCATCGTGATAGGAGAGGATAGCTTCCTCTTCATCATCGGGGTTTCTGCAAAGGGAAATCACTACATTGGATTCCGGCAGTTTCCTGTACTTAATACTGTTGGTAAAGAAATTGGTAAGGATTCGCTGGAATTCGTCGGTATTGGCCATGACATAGATATTGCTCTTCAGCTTTGTCTTTACATGAACATGCTTGGTAAGCAGCGAATCTCCTTCAATATCCAGATAACTGCGTATCAGTGATTCCAGATTGACCTTGTAAAGAGGGAACGTAGCTTTTCTGGCAGAAAGTTTGTTATAAATAGACAGCTGATCTACTAGATGGAGCAGAACGTCGGCCTGTGTGGAAATCGCCTGTATATACCTTCGTTTCTTTTCCGGCGTATTGGCGATACCTGCGCTTAATGCTTCGGAATATCCAATGATTGAAGTGAGCGGTGTCCGCAGGTCATGAGCGATGCCTGCATAAAGGATCTGCTTTCGCTTTTCAACGTTTTCGTGCTGCTTAATGGAATTATTAAGGTTGTATTGCATAGATTGAAAAGCGCGGGTAATCGAATCAAGTCCCTGTGGAGCATCACTGTCGATTATATGATTTATCGATCCATTGTTGATGGCCCGTGCAGTAAAAATAATTTCATGTAACGGGGAAAGCAGCTGCTGATCCAGTTCCTCATACAGGGAAATAGAAATCATAGCCATAAGGAAAAAACAGGTTAATGTGGTTAGTACAACATAGGTGACAAAGTCATTCTCTATGGTGAAACGCCCATAATAATAAAGAATCAGAGCAATAACCATGCTGCCCAGCATGACAAGCACCGGAGTGAAGAGAAGAACAACATGCTTCAATACGAATTGATTCTTTACGATCCGGTCAAGATTCTGAGGAATAGTACTGGTAGAAGTTTTTTGATTTGCTGACGCATTTCCCGAAACCGATCTCAACAAAGAGTCTTCCATGAAAGCCTCCTGATTCAGATTAACAACAGGTTGAAATATACAATCATTATATCTTAATATCAAGCTCTATCGGGCAATGGTCACTTCCCATGATTTCCGGATGAATGGAAGCGCCGGTAATCCTATCCTTTAAGGATTCACTGGTTATAAAATAATCGATTCTCCATCCTACATTCCGCTCTCTTGATTTTGCGAAATAGCTCCACCAGGAATAGGCGTCTCTGGTATCCGGGTGCTGATAACGGAACGTATCAATAAATCCGGAGGAGAGGAGTGCGGTCATCTTGCCGCGTTCTTCGTCGGTAAAGCCTGCATTATGGTGGTTGGTTTTGGGATTGGCAATATCGATTTCCTCATGAGCTACATTGAGGTCGCCGCAATAAATCACAGGTTTTTTCTCATTAAGTGAGAGTAGATATTTTCTGATTTCATCTTCCCAGACCATGCGGTAGTCTAATCGAAGCAGCTCACGTTTGCTGTTTGGTGTATAACATACTACCAGGTAATGGGAATCAAATTCCGCAGTAATGATACGGCCTTCCTGATCGTGTTCCGGTATGCCGAGTCCATAGGTTACAGAAACCGGTTTTATCCGTGTAAATAATGCGGTTCCGCTGTATCCTTTTTTTACAGCGCTGTTCCAGTACTGATAATATCCTGGAAGTTCCAGGCTTATCTGTTCGGGCTGGAGTTTTGTCTCCTGAAGACAGAAACAGTCAGCACTCAGATTCTGGAATGCATCCATAAAGCCTTTCTTCATGCATGCTCGCAGACCATTCACATTCCAGGAAATATATTTAAGTTCTTTCAACATTAACTCCTTCTGTATACATTATTAACGAGATGATAACTATGTGAGCACACTTTTGGTAATTAAAGAAACAAAAATTACTCATATTTAAATTATACCGCCTTTTACAAAATATATATAGTAATAGCTTTATAATTTTTACATATTATATAATTATTAATTTCCGCATCGGGTTCTGACAGAGGATAAACATCCGATAGGGCATATGGTATTATAGATTAGAGTTTATCTGGTTCCAGATAATCCACAGAATGGATAGTTTAGCTGATAAGGGGAGTATACTCATGAAAAAAATCGTAGTAACTGTTATTGGTGCAGACCGGGTAGGCATTGTGGCTCAGGTGGCCAGAGATCTGGCAGATACAAATATCAACATCCTTGATATATCTCAGACCATTCAGGACGGCATTTTCAGCATGGTCCTGATCTGTGATATGGAAAAGGCTTCCGTTTCCTTAAAGGAATTCCAGGATAAGATGGCCCAGGAAGGTAAAAAGATGGGGGTAGATGCACGGGTACAGCTGGCAGACTTATTCTATGCCATGCATCGTATATGAACAGGAGGACTGACTCATGATTGATATTGAAGAAATTCTTTCTACGCAGCGCATGTTTGATCAGAACAAGCTGGATGTAAGAACCATTACCATGGGAATTTCCCTTCTGGGCTGTGTATCATCGGATATGAAGCGTCTCTGCGATAATATATATGACACCATTTGCACTAAAGCTGAACACCTGGTGGAAACAGGAAATGATATTGCCAGAGAATATGGGGTGCCTATTGTCAACAAACGTATTTCGGTTACCCCGATTGCGTTGATTACCGGTGGATTGTCTGAATCCAGTTTTGTTCCGGTGGCCAGAACCCTTCAGAAGGCAGCGGATACCACAGGCATTGATATTATGGGGGGATTTTCTGCGCTGGTAGACCGTGGAATGACTGAATCCGACAGAAAACTGATTGATTCCATTCCGGAGGCACTGGCAGAAACTCAGAGTATCTGCAGCTCCGTTGCGGTAGGGTCTACCAAGGGTGGAATCAATATGAACGCGGTACGCCTTATGGGACAGATTGTAAAGAAAACAGCAGAACTTACAAAGGACCATGAAGCGTATGGGTGCACCAAGCTGGTGGAATTCTGTAACGCGGTGGAGGATAACCCGTTTATGGCCGGTGCTTTCCATGGGATTACTCAGGGAGATACAGCCATTCATGTGGGAGTATCAGGACCAGGGGTAGTGAAAAGGGCACTGGAAGATGTAAAGGGAGCTCCTTTTGAAGTGGTGGCCGAAACCATCAAGAATACGGCGTTTATGATTACCCGCCTTGGCCAGCTGGTGGCTAAGACGGCAGCGGACCGGCTGGGAGCGCCTTTTGGAATTGTTGACTTATCACTGGCTCCTACGGCGGCTGTAGGCGACAGCGTGGGGCAGGTACTGGAAGAAATGGGTTTGGAAAGTGTAGGCGGACCAGGTACAACGGCGGCACTGGCACTGCTTAACGACGCGGTGAAGAAGGGCGGCCTTATGGCGTCTTCCAGCGTAGGCGGACTTTCCGGTGCATTTATTCCGGTCAGTGAAGATTTGGGAATGATTCAGGCGGTTCAGCGCGGCAGTCTGTGCCTTGAAAAACTGGAAGCTATGACCTGCGTATGTTCTGTAGGACTGGATATGATTGCCGTACCGGGAGATACGACAGCGGCTACTATTTCCGCTATCCTCGCCGATGAAGCGGCTATCGGAATGATTAACAATAAGACCACGGCTACCCGTCTTATTCCTGTACCTGGAGCCAAGCCGGGGGACATGGTTCATTTTGGCGGACTGATGGGATATGCTCCGGTAATGGATATCAGCCGGTTCAGCGCACAGGAATTTATCGACCGCGGAGGAAAGATTCCTGCACCAATCCGCTCACTCACGAACTGATATAAGATACAGGGAAGATAAGTCAGGGCTTATCTTGTATCCATACATATGATTGAAAATCTGTAACCTGGATTATTTGCCGGTTACAGATTTTTTTGTTCCATATCCGGCGATGGAAAGCACTGAATTTTGGGAGTGGATGAGGGAAACAGGGCTCCTTCCTTTCTGTTATACGACACCGCCTGCTCTGTCTGATAAGTATGGCCATTGTTTTCGTGTGCTAAATCATGTAAAATTGGGGAGTATTTGTAATGAAACAGTAAAATGTGTAAAGCATGATAAAAACTTTTCGAAAGGAGTCACACAACACATGTTTAGCTTTATCACTGACCGGGGATGGAAAGCGGTGTGGACAGCTGTTACCCTGGCATCCTTTGCCGTTATGTTTGCTCTGAATTTTCTGTTTGGCTCACCGGGTGGTCTGGTCTGGTGGTCTATGATAAAGATTTTTATTCTGGCATTACAGTTTGGCGGGATTACGGCCTATCTGTTCAGGAAAAATCTGAAGAAAGCACTGGTGAGTTTCTGGATTACCGTGTTGTGTCTGGGACTGTTGTCTCTGATTGCTCCGGTTCTTGCTCCTTTTGCCAAGGTGGTAATGAATACAGAGGATACATCCTTTGAAATGGCGACTCCGCTATTCCTTCTGTTTACTGGAGTTACCGCTTCCTGGCTTATTCCGGGACCGAAAGGGCGTATGGCCGTCCGTATATTGTGGGCTGTATTTGTTTTGCTGTACTGTCTGATTCAGTTTACCTATATCGGCTATTTTGGACTTACTCATGCACTGATTTCCGTCAATATGATGCTTGCCCTGGCACAGACGAATCTGCATGAAGCTCTGGAATACATCAGTGTTAATATTCCGCTGCTTAATCTTGTCCTGGCAGTAGCAGCGCTGTTTGCTCTTTCTTATGTTATTTTCCGTGTTTCCGGGTATTTCTTTGTTGGTCCCAGAGACGTATCTGGCCGCACGAAAAAAGGGGTTGTCCTTATTCTGATTTTTGAAGTGGCTGCCCTGATTTTCTGCTTTTCCCAAACCCGGATTGCACAGACAGTGGCACAGACACAGGACACTGTGAAAAGTTTTATTGAATATCAGCACATGGTGGAAGAGCGTCGGCATAATGTTATTAACAACAAGCATCTGTCCAACAAACTAAAACATGCACCAGATGGGGTATATGTACTTATTATCGGGGAAAGTGAGACTAGAGACCATATGGGTGTCTATGGCTATCCGAGAGATAATACTCCTTTTGAGACGGAAGCGGCTGAAAATAAGGACTATACTTTCTTTACTCATGCTTACTCCAGCTACACACAGACGGTACAGTCATTGACCTATGCCCTCACTCAGAAAAATCAGTATAACAAGATTCCTCTGGTAGACGCCTATTCCATTATCGATATGGCCAGAGCGGCCGGATTCCGTACCACATGGATTTCAAATCAGTCCCGCTTTGGCATCTGGGATACCCCTATTGGCGCCATCGGCTCGGCCTGTGATGATCAGCACTGGATGAATGATTATATTGGTACTGGCGTACAGACAAAGGATTATGACTCTATTCTGGTACCGCAGCTGCAGAAAGTGGATCCCAACAACCGCCGTCAGCTTATCGTTATTCATCTGATGGGAAGCCATGTAAGTTACTGGGACAGATACCCGCATGATGGATTCTATAAGTACCCGCTGGACCAGTCGAAGACCCGGTCTAAGGATCAGATTATGATTGATGAATATGATAACAGTGTCCTGTACACGGATCATGTCCTCAGTGAAATCATGAATGTGGCTATTAACCATCTTCATGCAGATGAAGTTATGTATTTCTCCGATCATGGGGAACTGGTAACTCAGAATCCGGGACACAATGCAGATCAGTTTGAATTCCAGATGGTTCATATCCCGTTCTGGATTTATACTTCTCCTGAATATCAGAAGAAACATCCGGCTGAATTCGCAGCGATGAAACGGCGTAAGAACTGGCTGTTCACCAATGATATGGCATATGATACTCTGATGGGAAGCATGGGCCTCACCTCAGTTAAGTATGACCCGACCTGTGATTTCTTTAGCAGAAAATATGATAAGGATATTACCAACATGATGACTATGTACGGAAATATCTGGCTCCGGAAGGATGTAAAGGCACTGGGGACGAATTATAAGAACCAGTAAGAGATTATAAAAAGCGGTAAGGCATCTGGCTGTCTTACCGCTTTTCTGCTGGTATATAGTGAGGGGACGTGAGCTTATGAGGAGGGAATTACCGGTTGTGCAGGGCAGAAATATAAAAGCATGAATATCCGGCTTGTGACTTGATTATGCGATTATTTTGGCATATCATGATACATGACTGTGTATGAACGGAAGAGTTTCATGCACGCAGAGTAGTATAATATATAATCAGAAAAAGAAGAATTTTAGGAGGGTGTTATGAGGCTTCGCAGAAAACCATGGATTGATGAGGCGATTAAGGAATACAGTGATTTTCTGTACCTGGAATTACCAGTGGAAAATAAAGGAAAGTGGAAAGAACAGTTTGCAGAACCGGAACATCCGCTCTGTGTAGAACTGGGAACAGGTAAAGGCCGCTTTATCAGTCAGATGGCCGCAGCACATCCTGAATGGAACTTCGTTGGGTTTGAACGCCAGATCGGGGTTATTTATTACGCGGGGAAAAAGGTAGCTGAACTGGATCCTCCAGTTAATAATGTAAGACTTGTTCTTGGCGATATCAGCCATATTGAAGAACTGTTCACCCCAGGGGAAGTAGATCGTTTCTTTATCAATTTCTGCGATCCATGGCCAAAAGCAAGACATGAAAAACGTAGACTTACGCATCGCAATTATTTAAAACGTTATGCCGCACTTCTTGCTCCGGAAGGAGAAATCTGCTTTAAGACGGATAATCGTGATTTATTCGACTTCTCCGTAGAAGAATTTAAAGCGATGGGCTGGGAACTTTCTGATGTTAATTATGATTTGCATGCCAACCCGATAGAAGGCGATGTGATGACGGAATATGAAGAGAAGTTCAGCAGGAAGGGGAACAAGATATGCCGTCTCATAGCCAGACGCCCCGTGAAGACAGAATTGAACAGCAGCGAACAGGACTGAGGATTCTTTACCTCATTGTATTCGGGCTGATTACCGTAGGGGTATTTAATGTGTATTCTTCTACGGTATACCGCAATATAGAAGGCGGACTGAATCCTTACAGTTATGTATTTAAACAGCTGGTCTTTCTGATTCCGGGCATGCTTTTATTTTATGTGGTTAAAAAAATAAAACCGGAAACCCTGGCAAGATACTCCGGGGCCATATCCCTGTTTGCCTGTGCCCTGCTCGTGCTGGTATTTGCGGCAGGGAAGACAGTCAACGGGGCAACCCGATGGATTGGGATAGGACCTGTGTCCATTCAGCCGTCTGAAGTGGCGAAAATACCAGCCATTATGTGGGCTGCATGGTATCTTTCCCGGTTGATTGACGGAGGGAAACGGATAACCGTTTTTGGTGAAATAAAAAATATCCTCAGAAGAGGGAACGGATTTACTCTGCGTTCACTGAAACGGATTGCCGCTTATTTTAAGCCCATGTGGATGCCGTTCTGTATGGCCTTCCTGGTCATCCTGCAGCCGGATATGGGGACGGCCGGAATGATTCTGATATTTCCTGCACTCATGTATGTTATTGCAGGGATGCCGGTTGTTGAAATTATTCTGGGACTTATCGGCGCTGTCAGTTTATTCCTTGTTCTTGCGTTGAGCTCCACTTATCGAAGGGCCCGTCTGGTCGTCCTGTGGGATCCTTTCTCCCGGGCCAGCGATCTGGGGTATCAGACAGTACAGAGCCTTATAGCGGTCGGGACCGGCGGCATATTCGGGCAGGGACCAGGGCAGGGATTTTCAAAATTCTTTTATCTGCCTGAATCTCATACAGACTTTGCGTTTGCCGTATGGTGTCAGGAATGCGGGCTTTTTGGTGCACTTCTGATTGTGGCCGCCTTTATGCTGTTTATTTACACAGGGCTCAGGCTGGCAGCCAGAGTCAACACCACGTACCGTATGCTTCTGGTGAGCGGGCTGACGCTGCTTATCGGAACACAGGCATGTATTAATATAGCCATGGTTATCGGATGCTTTCCGGTTACCGGTATTCCGCTTCCTTTTATAAGTTACGGTGGTACATCACTGGTCATCAATCTTACTGCGGTAGGCATGATTGCCGGAGCGGTGGAACACAGTATGAAGGAAGAAGAAATGCAGCAGCGCCGGGCTCTGGCAGAATATGGGCCATCTTCTGGCATGTGAAACTATTTCCGATAACATCCACAGAGAACCGATGATAACCGATTAAGCTATGGTTGATGGATAAATTCCGCCTGCATCAGCAGAGGCGGAATTTATTTTTATATATTACGATTACGATGATTGCACAGGGGAGATACCGGAAAATGAAAAAAATATATATCGGATATTCTGATTTTCCGGGGTTTCCGGTCCGGGAGATAGAATGGGCCGTCTCGCAGGCACGACGGGTCGGGGCAGACTGTGATCTGGTTTCGGAACCCTGGGATGGATTGAGAAAGGAAGAATGGTTCTGGAATAAAAAGCCTTTTCTTCTTTTCTTTACCCCGTCTACGGAAATGGCGGGCCTGATGGCACTGCAAATGAAAAAGTCGGGAGCTCAGGGAATGGCGATAGCCTGGAATGAGGATACGGAAAAACTGAGTGATGATGGGTTTGCCCTGGCATCCATATGTGAGGGAGCCCGTCTTCAGACGCTAATTCTAAAGCCCTGCCTCTTTTCTCTTGAACATATCCCCGGCTGGCATGGTGATGACAAAACGAAAGAAACGGACTCATGGCAGAAAATGAGTCATCGCAACGGAAACCGAATCAGGAAACTGTTCTTTACAGCGTGTATTCTGTTTGTCAAGGAGGGAAATATCTCCTTTCTTGAAGCGACCGACTGTGCCAGAAAACTGATGCATCATTCGTCCGGTCAGGCGCCGGATGCATAATTGCAGGGAGGGTTATCTCTTCCGTTGTGATATAATTTAAAAAGTATATATCCGTTTGTTAATGAAGGTGGCAGGCATGGTTAAGATAAAGATATGTGGATTACTGAAACCTCAGGATGCCATTTATTTGAATGAGGCGAAGCCTGACTATGCAGGGTTGGTTTTTGATCAGGGGCGCCATTTTCTTACGGATGAAAAGGCGGCTGCCATCCGTGAAGTCCTGGATGATGGGATACCGGCGGTGGGAATATTTGTTAATGAACCGCAGGATCATATTGTATCTCTGGTAAACCACGGGGTTATACAGATTATTCAGCTTCATGGGCAGGAATCGGAAGCCTATATTACTTCGTTACGGGAAAAGACAGGTTGTCCGGTTATCCGGGTAGTGTCTGTCCGCTCAACCGAGGATATCATCCAGGCCGAACGTACTTCGGCAGAATTTCTTCTTTTGGACAATGGACGGGGAGGCACAGGGAAGTCTTTTAACTGGAAGTACATTCCTGCATTAAAAAAGCCCTGGTTCCTGGCAGGAGGAATAGGGCTTGATAATCTGAAGGAGGCACTGGCCTTACATCCCTATGGAGTGGATATTTCTTCCGGTGCAGAGACTAATGGATATAAGGACAGAGAAAAAATCAGAAAACTTGTGGATAGTATCCGTCAGTATAATCGGGAAAACACATTATAAACCCAGCTGCCGAATCATAGTCAGGCTGAGTTTTAATGATTTTCTCAAAAGAAATAAACAGATGGCCTTTCTAGGATGAAGGACAATGTACCATCCATGCAGTTCCGGAAGATTGGCAAGAGTTATAATCTGCGACTGGATGGACGGTGTTTTTCCTTTTCTGGAAAGAAAATGTTTTATAATAAAAGGGAATATACAGGAGATAATAAGCAGTAACTTTCGCATGAGGCACCTCGTTTCTGATAATATATGCTGTTTTTTATCATTATAAAACCTGAAGCATGGTAAAACAATCGAAATTTGGAGGAAAAACCACCGATGGCGGAGGAGCGCCATGAGAGCCGGTGCGTCATGGAACAGAGATCTTACTGGATAAAGGAGGATTGCATATGGGAGGAAAGGATTTAGCGCTTTTACTTCCCGCATGTTTTATAGGCTTATATCTGCTACTGGAAGCTGTGGACTGGGGACTTTGTCTGGCAGCGCCTGTTATCGGACGCGATGAGAAGGAATGGGGATATATCATTAATCTGATGCGTCCGGCGGTAGATGGCAATGAACTGTGGTTTATCATAGCCTCTTTTATGCTCTCAGTGATGGTAAAGGCACCGGCAGGGACTCCGGCATCATATTCCAACTGGATGGCTTTTACAGGAACGCTGATTGTCGGGGGCGCATGCCTCAGAATGTTGGGCATCTGGTTTTTCCAACGGGTCAATAAAAGACTTACCGCGAATATGCTGTGCCTGTATTCTATGGCCAGTCTGTTTGTCATAGGGGCTACGGGACCGCTGGTCATTACGACCAACAGTTCTATTTTTATAGGGGCCGCCATCCTGTCAGGTATATGGTCAGTCATTGGATCTTTTCAGCTGGGGGCCTTATATGGGGCGGTAAAGGCCAGGGGAAGTCTGCAGGAGCGGTTCAGGAGAGCCTGTCTGTATTCTTATCTGCTGTCAGCGGTTATCTATATGATCTTTATATTTCTGCTGTGGAAACCGGTTAATACATACTGGCACACCGGAGCTTATCTCTGGCTGAGCTGGGCCGCGTCATGTATGCTTTTTATAGGATCGTTTGCGGCCACCCGGAAAAGACTGACCGGATGGGGGCTGGGGCTCGCTTACGCGGCGTTCATCTTTGCGCTCAGTGTATTTCTGTCCCTCTGCATTACGGTTATTCCGCTGCAGTTTGACATAGATATGGGCGCATTAAAATGTGCCCTGCATCAGTGGCCGGCTACGATTATACTGGTTGTGACAGTTATCTGGACATTTTCAGTTTTTATATATCGGTTAAGGCGTAAATCAGAATAAGGAAGGTAAGAAGACTATGGGCGAATTATTTAAGACAAATCACACCATTGATGAATGGCTGGATAAGGTGGGAGTGCAGATTGTCCTTGATGGAGAGCATATGACGGAAGAAGATAAGGAGGCAGCACGCAAAAACGGAGATCTGGTGAAGATAAAGAATCAGAGGGATAAAGAGAAAAAATAACCGACCAGGCCTGTTTCTAATCCAGTAGAATGAAATCTGTTCTACTGGTTATTTTTTATTTGCCTGCGGAAAAAAGCGGTAAGGGACAGCGACGGGCTATGCTACAATGTGATTACAATATGTTAGGAGGATTACTCTCTATGGATCCATTCGTTCATCTTCATACACATACGGAATACAGTCTGTTTGATGGTATAAGCCGCATACCGGATTTAGTGGCTCATGTAAAGGAAATGGGGCAGACCGCCATAGCGATTACCGACCATGGCTCAATGTATGGCGCTGTGTATCTGTACAATGAATGCAAAAAGCAGGGAATCAAACCCATTATTGGATGTGAAATATATATTACTCAGAACAGCCGTTTCCAGGTGCCGCCGGGAAGAGAAAAACTGTATCATCTGATTTTGCTGGCAGAAAATAATGAGGGATATCACAATCTGGTAAAAATCTGTTCCAGGGCATGGACGGAAGGATTTCATAATAAACCCAGGGCTGATCATGACCTGCTCCGGAAGTGTCATAAGGGGCTGATTGCGTTGTCTGCCTGCGTGGGTGGAGAGCTTCCACAGGCCATTCTGTCCGGCGATATGGATAAGGCCCACGAAGTTATAAAGTTTTATATTGATACATTTGGCAGGGATAATTATTTTATTGAACTGCAGAATCACAGACTGCCTGAAGAAGCCAGAGTAAGGCCTGTACTGGCAGACCTGGCAAAAGAATATGGACTTGGACTGGTGGCGACCAATGACTTTCATTATGTGAGAAAAGAGGATGCGGCCAGCCAGGAAATCAAGCTGTGTATTTCTACAGGGAAAACACTGGATGATCCGGAACATTTTCATTTCGCTAATGATGAATTTTACTGTAAGAGCGGGGAGGAAATGAGAAGTATTCTTGGCGGCTATGAAGGAGCCATTGAGAATACTGCCAGAATTGCGGAACGGTGCAATGTTACGTTCACCTTCGGAGAACATAAATTGCCGGCCTTTGATGTTCCTGAGGGGGAAACAGCGAAGACCTATCTGCGCAAACTGTGTGAAAAGGCTATTCCTGAACGATATGGCCAAAAGACACCTGAAGTAATGAACCGGTTAAATTACGAACTGGGAATCATAGATAGAATGGGTTTCTCTGATTATTTCCTTATCGTTATGGATTTCATTCATTTTGCCAAAACGCATGGCATACCCATTGGCCCGGGCAGAGGCAGTGCGGCAGGAAGTATTGTTTCCTATCTTCTTCACATCACGGAACTGGATCCCCTGGAATTTGATCTCCTGTTTGAACGATTCCTGAATCCGGAACGTGTGTCCATGCCGGATATTGATACCGATCTGTGTTACCGGGGACGCGGCCGGGTTATTGATTACCTGGCGCATAAATACGGGGAAGATTATGTAGCGCAGATTATTACCTTTTCTACTCTGGCAGCCCGCGCGGTTATCCGGGATGTTGGACGGGTTATGAATCTGCCGCTGCGGGATGTGGATAAAATTGCCAAGATGATTCCGCAGGGACCCGGAGTTACTCTGGAAAAGACACTGGAATCATCCCATGAGTTTAAATCGGCATATGAAACCAATCCCACGGTGCATACGCTGATTGATCACTGCCTGAAGCTGGAAGGTCTTTCCCGCCAGGCAGGAACGCATGCGGCCGGCGTAGTGATCTGCTCAGCTCCTGTTGATGATTTCGTTCCGATTCAGCTGACCCAGGAAAATTTCATACAGACACAGTATGAAAAAGATCAGGTGGAAAAACTGGGACTGCTGAAGATGGACCTCCTGGGGTTGCGAAATCTCACTGTCATTCAGGATACGGTGGACATGATTAAGGAAAACAGGAATATAGATCTGGATGTACGTAAGATTCCGTATAAGGATAAAGCAACCAGTGAAATGCTCTGCCAGGGGGATACCATTGGCGTATTCCAGTCAGAATCGTCCGGATACACCAACCTGCTGATGCAGCTGGCACCAGATGCCTTTCAAGATCTGATTCCTATGGTGGCACTGTATCGCCCGGGACCGCTTGGCAGCGGCATGGCTGAAGATTTTATAAAAAGAAAACATGGGAAGATTCCTGTAGAATATCCTCATCCTATGCTGGAGCCTGTACTGAAGGAAACCTATGGGGTTATCCTTTATCAGGAACAGGTTATGAGAATCGCGTCTGTTATGGGCGGGTTCAGTCTTGGACAGGCGGACCTTCTTCGCCGTGCCATGGGGCATAAAGAGTCGGATGTGCTGCTGGCACAGCGGCAGGCATTCCTGGAAGGCGCGGAAAAACAGGGAGTAAGCAGCGAAGTGGCCAACCATGTGTTTGACCTGATGGTTCATTTTGCAGGATATGGATTTAATAAGTCTCATTCTGTATGTTACGCATGGATAGCCTGGCAGACCGCCTATCTGAAAGCCCATTTCCGTCCGGAATTTATGGCGGCGATGATGACGTGCTATAACGGAGACCGGGGCAAGGTGAGCCGCTATATCGCTAACAGCAGAAAACATGGGGTTAAGCTGGTGGCGCCCAATGTTAATCGAAGCCGGGCAAGTTTTGCCGCCAGTGGAAATACCATACTATTTGGACTTTCCGGTATTCAGCATCTGGGGGATGCTGCGGTAGAGTCGATTATCGAAGCGAGAGAAAAAGATGGGCCGTTCACCTCACTGTCCGATTTTCTTGAACGTGTGGATGGGCGTACAGTCAATGCCAGAGCCTGTGAAAGTTTGATTAAATGCGGTGCGCTGGATGACCTGGGAGCCAACCGGCCACAGATGCTGGAGGCACTTCCTCAGGCTATGAGCAATGCGGCTATGGTAAGGGAAGATCGACAGTCAGGGCAGATCAGCCTCTTTGGTCAGAGCGAACCAGTGCATGAAGTGGCTTATAAACCGCTGCCGGATGCTTCAGCCAGAGAGAAAATCGACTGGGAGCGACAGCTGCTGGGATTCTACGTATCCGGGCATCCGCTGGATCGATTCAAAAATGAAATGAAGCAGTGCGTACCTCTGTCTGAACTGGAGGGGGAAGGACGGGTTACACTGGATGGAAAACTAATTACGGTAGGCGGAATCATCAACCATGTTAAAGGAATGGTGACAAAGAAAGGCGCGCCTATGGGCTATATCACACTGGAAGACTTTACCGGGGAAATCGAAGTGGTTGTTTTTCCGTCAGCTTGGGAAAAGTACAGGGAATTGCTGAGAAATGATGCGGCCATACTCCTTTCCGGACGTGTGCAGGCTAATGAACGAACAGTGCATATTCTGGCAGAACGGATTGCGCTGCTTGACGATGTGAAACAAAGGAAGGAAGATCAGATAGCCCAGAGGGGGCATATCCGGGCATTGCATCTGTACCTGGATGAATGGCACGAATCCGCTGAGGTAAGCCGTCAGCTGGCAGTTATTCTTAAACGTCATCATGGACAGATTCCGGTTTTCCTCCATATGGAGAGAACACGTAAAAAGATAACCATGAATGAGCAGTTTGCCAATGATGGATCCGTTGCGTCAGAAAATGCGCTTAAACTTCTGCTTGGCAATGGGGCTGTGGAATATGATAAGGAAAATGACTGAAGTTTTTCCCTGTATGTGAAATTGCACATACACATGGTGTGTAGTAAAATAATATGGATATTAACAGGACGAAGGGGTATCCTCCGTCTTGTTAGTTTTACAGTGTGTAAGGAGTAGTCGCATTGTTAGTAAAAAGAGCAGGATACAAAAGGAAATGGCTGCTTGGCATGGCAGGGACATTCATGACCCTGTCGCTGCTGTGTGCCGGATGTGGTTTTCAGGGCCTGACGGGCACTGAAAAGGATACTGTCAGTTCACAGCAGGAGGAGTCAGGACTTCCTCCGGGAGAGGCTCAGGTTGTCAGGGATGACAGCGTGAAGTATTCCGTGCCGGAAGGGGTTTCCGTCCTTATGTATCACAAGGTAGGCGATGAAAAGCATAATGGGGCGGTAATATCTGCCAGGAACTTTGAAAGGCAGATGAAATATCTCAAAGATCATCAGTATCATCCCATAACCATGCAGGAACTGCATGACTTTGTAACCGAAGGGAAAGCGCTTCCTTCGAAACCGGTATGTATAACCTTTGATGATGGATATGAAGATAGTTATACTGTGGTATACCCGATTATGAAGAAGTATAGATTTCCATGGACACTGTTTCTGATAACCGGCATGGTAGATCAGCCAGGGCGAATGACCTGGGGACAGCTTAAGGAAATGGCGGACAGTCATACGGTGACAATAGCGAATCACACCGTATCCCATCCTCATCTCAGTCAGCTGAAGAGCCGGGGAGAGAAAGAAAAAGAAATTCTGAATGCAGAAAATACACTGGTAGAAAAGCTGGGAGTCCGGTCTCCCTGGATAGCTTATCCATATGGGGACTATGATAAGGAAGTTTTACAGATCTGTAAAAAGGCTGGGTTTGAACTGGGCATGTCTATGAGTGATGGGAGAGCGCATAATGGCAGTGATCCTTTCACCATCCGGAGGATCTGGATAGGAAATCCGGTAGATGATAAGCATTTTGAAGACCGGCTTATACACGACAATTTTGTAAAGCTTTAAATCCATTCACAAACCAGACAGGGAGAAAGCATGAAAAGGTTTTTAAAAAGTACTTTTGTGAAATTTATACTGCTTACTATGATATTTTTTGTAGTAACCTCTCCGTTTGTTGTGTTGTTCGGACCATTCGACAACACAAAGAGGGCAGTAGTTGGTGCGATTATGCGGTCTCGTCATCCGCAGTACATTACATGGTTGTTTAATCAGAACGAATTGAACAGTATCTTAGGGGTAGTCAATAATACGGAACAGCAAAAACTTTTTGATTTTACTATCCGTAAGGATTCCTCCCTTAAGATTCAGAAAATCGAATCCAACCGTTTTGTCGGGTATCTTCTGGAAATTCCGGATCCCAGCCGCATCCAGGTGGCTACCGCTCCGGATATTCAGGAACGTGGGGATACGACCAGTAATATCGCTAAAGCCAATGACGCGGTGGCAGCCATCAATGGCGGCGGCTTCTACGACCCGCAGGGAACCGGTACAGGACGTCTTCCTTACGGCTTTATCCTTCATAACGGTAAATATCTGCTCGGAGAAAATGTGGGACCGAATGAAAAGGTGGATTTTATCGGCTTTACGGATAAGGGACAGCTGATTGCAGGAAAATACTCCAAAAAGAAACTGGCTGAACTGGGAGCTAAGGAAGGGCTTACCTTTGGACCTCCGCTCATTATCAACGGGGAAAAGGTGATCAAGCATGGCGACGGCGGCTGGGGAATCAGTCCCCGTTCCGCTATCGGTCAGAGAAAAGATGGTACAGTGCTTTTCCTCGTTGTCGATGGACGACAGCCTGGTTACAGTATCGGAGCCACACTGGCGGATATGCAGAATATTATGTATAAGCAGGGCGCATATATTGCAGCAAATCTGGACGGAGGATCCAGTACCACTCTGTATTATAACGGTAAGGTAGTTAATAAGCCGGCAGACCTGCTGGGCGAACGTATGATTCCTACCTCATTTATCGTTAAGTAAGGAGGGCACAATTGAAAAAAGGATTACGTACGGTAGTAGGGTACTTTGTTCTTGGAATTGCCCTTCAGGCGGGAATTTATTACTATCTGGAAAATGATCTGTTCGCCCCATCAGCGGATTATGATATTGTTTCCAATACAGGATCCTCCTCTTCATCGGGAACGCAGGGAAATGAAAGCGCATTTGCCGATGTCCAGGTTAAAGGCCGGGCATATTATTCCCATGATTATCAGTATATGGCCGATGTTTCTGCGGATTCTGTGACCATCTATCATGCAGGGAATCTGGATAATCCACAGGAAGTAGAACTTAAGGGACAGGGAGTATCTTTCTTTGAATGGCTCCCAGACAGAGATCTCGGCCTGATTGCTCTGTATCCGAAAGACTGGCATGGCGGTCGCTGGAATATTACGCTGGCTCGTTATAATCCGGAAGCGACCACGCATGAATCCGATGCTCCGATTAAAGACCTGCCCAAGGGCAGTAAGATTGTGGATGTGGCATTCTCCACAGCAACGAATGAAGTTTATCTGAAGGTGGAAGTCGGTGACGGACTGTATCGTATTTACAGAACGGATGCCAATTACGCGACACGGAGAATATTTACTCCGGCGACCTCCATTGGTAAGATTGCCGTATTCTTTGATGAGGATAAATTCTTCTATGATGATGCGGATAAAGGGATTATTTATCTCTTTAACAGTAAGAACAGCAGCTGGAGAATCATTTCACCACCTGGCCGCTATCGTCTCGTCGGTATTGGCCCGGATAAGGTTATTTATGCGGCCCGTGTCAACAATGATGGTGAAGCGGTTGGATATTATACCGGCAAACTGGGCGTAGGTTTCGAACAGGTTAAGCAACTGGACACACCGGTTAATTTCAATACCGTAACCATGCATCTTATTGAAGAGGCAGCAAAAAAACATGCGGCCGATAAGGCGGCAGGTAAGGATGATGGAACCAATCAGAAGGAGATTTCCTCTGAACAGGAATAAGGTATTTTGTGTTTCCTGAGAGAAAATAAAAATATTTGACGGCAGAAAGAAAAAGCACAGCCTGGCTGTGCTTTTTGGGTTATAGGACATTTTGTGTGTTTTTTAATGCCAATGGAGCTAGTGTTTATCGAGCTTCATTGGCATTTATTTTTTCTGAGATGATTTTTGAGGGTGGACAAAAAGTGTTGTAAAAAAGTCTCAAATCCCTTGCAAATACTGGTGAAATGGGCTTTTATTTTTCTGTTGAAACTTTATGTTTGTTTGGAGGGAGTTTATGAGAAAAATAAGATGCCCTTACTGTGGCTTTTCTTGCCGTAGGCATGGAAAAACCAGTGCCGGAACTCAGCGTTGGTATTGCAGTAATTGTAAGATTGC